>JAFMCK010000002.1 GCA_017857825.1 Rhodospirillales bacterium | reverse complement strand
AGTATTCCAAAACCGTTACAACAAGGCTGTGCGCCGCGTCCGCGAAGGCATCGTTGGCGGCGAGTTGGGCGCGGTGCGCTTAGTGTCGGTGCGACTGCGGTGGTGCCGCCCGCAACAATATTACGACCTAGCACCCTGGCGAGGTACGTTTTCCCACGACGGCGGCGCGCTCAGCAATCAGACCATTCATCATGTTGACCTGATGCGGCATTTGGGCGGCGAGGTTGACCGCGTCAACGCGACCATGCGCACCTTGGGCGCCGAGATCGAGGTCGAAGACAGCACCGTCGCGACGCTCGAATTCGCGTCCGGCGCCATCGGTACCCTAGAAGCGACGACCGCCGCCCGGCCCGACGATTTTGAAGCATCGATCTCGTTTGTCTGTGAAAATGGCGTAGCGCAGATTGGCGGTATCGCCGTCAACGAGTTACAAGTTTACACTCCAGACCCTGACGCTTGCGCCGCAAATAGCGAAGATTTCAAACGTATCAAAGGGCATGGCGCCGTCTATGGTTTTGGTCATACTGAAATGTATCGCGACATTGTCGCCGATTTGACCGGCCAGATGCCTTATCCGGTCAGCGAGGACGACGCCCTAGCAACACTGCAGTTGCTGCACGGATTCTATGCCTCTGATGAAGCGGATGGCTGGATTGCCCTGAAAGACGCGCCGCAATCAACGCGGCTGGGTCGCCACGATGATGCGATCTCAGATTTGTACAGGACACCAACATCATGAACGGCCCGCTGCGCGCTGGAATCGCAGGGTTTGGCGTGGTCGGCAAACGCCGCCGCGAAGTGATTGACCAGCGCAACGACATGAAAACCGTGGCCGTCTGCGACCGCACCTTGGGCAGAAACGGCACATTCGATGATGGCGTGCACTATTTTGACACCTATCAAGGTCTGCTCGGCGAAGAGCTGGATGTTTTATTCGTCTGCATGTCCAACGACATTGCGGCCGAGGTCTGCATCGCCGGCCTGAACGCCGACTTGCACGTGTTCTGTGAAAAGCCGCCAGCACGTGATGTGGCCGAAACCCAAGCGGTCGTTGACTGCCATGCCGAAAGACCCGGCCAAAAGCTTAAATACGGCTTCAACCATCGCTATCACGATTCAGTACAAGATGCCTTAGCGATCCTGCGCACTGGCGATTTGGGCGAGGTGATCAACCTGCGCGGCGTTTACGGAAAATCGCAGCTGATCACTTTTGACCAAACATCATGGCGGACCCAGCGCGACCTGGCTGGGGGCGGTGTGTTGCTTGATCAGGGCATCCACATGATCGATCTTATGCGGTTGTTCGGCGGTGATTTTACGGATGTAAAAAGCTTCGTCTCCAACCAAGTCTGGGGTTATGACGTTGAAGACAATGCATATGCGTTGATGCGCAGCGAAAAGGGCGTAGTGGCCATGCTGCATTCATCCGCCTCGCAGTGGCGACATCGTTTTATGCTTGAAATCGGCCTGACGAAAGGGGCGCTGACGCTTTCGGGCATCTTATCGGGCTCCAAAAGCTATGGCGCCGAAACATTGACCGTGACGTATAGAGACGACAGCGATCATGGCGATCCTCGCGAAGAAACCACCCGCTATAACCGCGATCCGTCGTGGGCGATGGAAGTCGCAGAGTTTGCCGATGCGATTTTTGATGACGGCCCAATCAGCAACGGATCAGGCGCAGACGCGCTGGCAACTATGAAGCTTGTGTATGACGTGTATTGCGCAGACCCCGACTGGCGCGCTACATGGGGCCTGTATATTTTCGATCAGGAGACACAATCTTGAACGTTCGCCAGACAGACCGGGCCTTTGGGCTAACGTTTGCCGCCGTATTTACGATTATCGGGGGTGTCGTTTGGTGGATAAAACAAGATATCTACCTGTGGCCGTTTATTGTTGCCGCCATTTTCTTGGTGTTCGCCCTCGCAATGCCCGGGTTTTTACTGCCGCTTAACCGGTTTTGGAGCTGGTTTGGCGGTAAATTTGGGGCGATTAACAACAATATCGTACTCGCCGTGTTTTATGTGCTTTTTGTGGTCCCGTTTGGCATAGTGATGCGTATTGCAGGGCGCGACCCCATGGCCCGGCGAAGCAAGCGCGGCGCGGAAACATTCTGGACAGACACCAACCGTCAACTGAACCGCAACACTCTGCGCGACATGTTCTGATATCGAGGCCTCAATGCTCTCACTGATCAAAGAATTATTCCGTTTCATGCGCGCGTACCGTAAATTTTGGATGGCGCCTTTGATTTTAGGCCTGTTGGCGTTGGGCGTGCTGCTGATCGCCGCGCAAAGCTCGGCGATCACACCATTCATTTATGCGATTTTCTGATCCATGCTGGTTCTAGGATTATCCGCTTTTTATCACGACAGCGCCGCGGCACTTGTGCGCGATGGTGAGATTATTGCCGCGGCCCAAGAAGAGCGCTTCACCCGTAAAAAGAACGATGCGGATTTCCCCTCACACGCAGCAGCGTATTGTCTGCGTGAAGCTGGCCTGAAGCTAGACGACCTTGATGCAATAGCCTTTTATGATAAGCCGCTTTTGACCTTTGATCGCCTGCTTGAAACGTACCTTGCCTATGCCCCGCTTGGCTTTACATCGTTTGCTAAGGCGATCCCGGTTTGGGTCAAAGAGAAGCTTTTGCAAAAAAGCCTGATCGTCAAAGCACTGAATGAACTGAACCTCGGCCACATCGGTGAAGAAAAACTGATGTTCGGCTACCACCATCATTCGCACGCCGCTGCTGCTTTCTATCCATCCCCCTTTGATGATGCCGCAATTGTTATCATGGATGGTGTCGGCGAATGGGCGACGACCTCCATCGGGGTCGGCAAAGGCCGCAATATTGAACTTTTAAAAGAAGTTCGGTTCCCACACTCTTTGGGCCTGCTCTATTCAGCATTCACCTACTACCTTGGCTTTAAAGTGAATGACGGTGAATACAAGGTCATGGGCTTAGCGCCTTATGGCGACCCCAGGTTCGCGAAGCAGATCATGAAAACGCTGGTCGAACAAAAAAACGACGGCTCGTTCAAGCTGAATATGAGCTATTTCGGCTATACGACCGGCCTGACCATGACCAACGCCAAATTCGCAGATCTTTTCGGCGCCCCCAGGCGCGACCCGGCTGAACCGCTGACCGATTTCCACATGGACATTGCACGTTCCGTGCAAGCCGTTGCCGAAGAACTGGTAATGGGCGTGTGCCGCGAAGCGCATCGTTTGACCGGCGCGAAAAACCTGTGCCTTGCCGGCGGTGTCGCATTGAACTGTGTCGCCAACGGACGTTTGGTCCGTGAAGGGCCGTTTGAAAATATTTGGATTCAGCCCGCATCCGGTGATGCCGGATCCGCTTTGGGCATCGCGCTGGCCGTTGAAAATATTGCCAGCGAAGAAGGCCCCAAACGTCCAGCCACGACAGGCGGCCAAGACGCAATGCGCGGCTCGTATTTGGGGCCTGCTTACTGTGATGATGAAATCAAGGCCGTGCTCGAAGAAAGCGGGGCTGTTTATTCGCACCTCGACGATACTGCATTGATGGACGCAGTCTCGACAGCGCTCGCAGACGAAAATGTCGTCGGCTGGTTCCAGGGTCGGATGGAGTTTGGGCCACGGGCCCTGGGCAATCGCTCCATTCTCGGTTCGCCAAAATCACCGTCGATGCAGCGCACGCTGAATATGAAAATCAAATACCGGGAGAGCTTTCGCCCGTTCGCACCAGCCGTCTTGCGCCAAGATGCTGAGCGCTACTTCGATATTAAATGCGAAAGCCCATACATGCTGATCGTCGCCCCAGTGCGCGATGAACATCATCTTGCCCTGCAAATAGACGACGCCGCAAAGCGCGGCTTAGAAAGCTTAAACGTTACACGCTCGACGTTGCCCGCGATCACGCATGTCGATTATTCGGCGCGGGTGCAGACCGTGACGCCAGAATCGAATAAGCGGTTCTATGATCTGTTAACCGCGTTCAAAAAGCGAACCGGCGACGGTGTGTTGGTCAATACCAGTTTCAACGTCCGTGATGAGCCCATCGTATGCACGCCCGAAGACGCGTACCGCTGCTTTATGGCGACCGAAATGGATATGTTGGTGCTGGGTAATTTTGTGCTCAGGAAACCAGATCAATGAGTACCAAAACGGCAGCTCTTCCTCTCTTCTCTGACCGCATACTGGCAAAGCTCAAGAGCCCAGGCGCCAGCGACGACAGCACTATTACCCTGGATGGCGACGTTCTCCGGTGCAGTGAAACAGGCGAGACGTTCCCGGTCATCGACGGTATCCCGTCGCTGTTCGCGCCAAGCACCGGCGAAGGCCAGGAGATAACTGCTAAAGTTCGCAACTTTTACGAAGAAAATCCGTTCCCGAACTACGAAGGCATAGAAGAATTTGGCGAGCTGGTCAGCAAAGGCCACGCCAACAGCTTTTCTAAAAAGCTTTTAGACGCGGTCGGCTATAACAAAACAATTTTGGAATGCGGCTGCGGCACCGGCCAGATGTCGCACTATTTGCAGCTTAATAACAACCATGTGCTGGGGATCGATATGTCACTCGCCAGCCTGGGGCTCGCGACGCAGCATAAAAATCACAACGGCCTAAGCCGCGCATCGTTCGCGCAAATGAATATTTTCAATCTCGCCATCAAAGACAACAGCTTCGATGTCGTGATCTCACATGGGGTGCTGCATCATACATTTGATGCGCGCCGCGCGTTTGGCGAGATCGTCAAAAAGCTTAAACCCGGCGGCATCATCATGGTTGGCTTGTACAATAACCCAGCCCGCCTGCCGACGTTGATCAGATCGAAGTTGATCGGCCTGTTCGGCCCGAACATCGATTTTGTCGTCCGCAACCGTATCCATAATAAACGCAAAGCCGAAACCTGGATTGCAGACCAGTATTACAATCCACACGAAACCTGGCATTCCATCGACGAAGTTATGGGCTGGTTTCGCGAAAACGATATTTCCTATGCCAACTGCTCGCCGGCAATCATGGGCACGGACGGCGAGACGGCCGAAGGCTTGTTTGCCGAAACATCGCCCGGCACGCGCTATCAACGCTCGGTCACGCAGTTGACATGGCTCGGCACTATAGCGCGCGAGGGTGCGTTGTTCGATCTGATCGGCAAGAAACAATTTTAATTCTAGGGGCAGGTTAATGCTTTTAAGTCGGAAAATGTTTGGGAGCCTCCTCGCCTTTTTAATTGGCTGCCTGATTTTAACAGGGATCGCCGAACTCACCTTGCGCGTGATCTATCCGCAGTGGGGAGATTTTTCGGTTAATCGGTTTGTGCAAACTGAATACGTGCCGGATTATGGCGTCGTCTATACTGGCAGGCCCGGCTTCGATGGTTATTTCGCGCAGAACAATGGTGATTTTCGCGTCCATATCCGGATTAATAACGCCGGACTCAGAAACGACGAACCTGTAACAGTTGCAGACAAACGTGTTTGGCTGCTTGGAGACTCCATGACTTTCGGTTGGGGCGTGGAACGCGAAGAAATGTATTCGTCGCAGCTGAACAGCATGCTGCCAATCCAGACGTACAATGTCGCAAGCCCGGGGACTGACGTTTGCGGCTATGAAGCTCTGACCAAACGTATGCCTAACGACGTAAAGCCGGCTGGTGTGATCGTTGGCCTTATCCTAGAGAATGATATTTTATCATATGACTGTCAGGCCAAACCGATGGAAATTGGCAGGTATGAAGACTGGACACCGAGCCTGGCATGGCTGAAGGTCGTCCTAACCAGTCATTCTGCACTTTATAATTTTTTGTCAGTCAGCGTAAAACGTGTCGATGTTTTACGTGAAGGCTTGATCACCATAGGGGCGATTAAACGCGAACACGCTTATCGTTCCTTGCCTTCCGAAGAACAGGTCCGCAAAAATATCGAGAGCACGGCGAACGAACTTCAAAACCTTCGCAACCTTTATGATCTGAAAACTCCATTCCTGATTGCCGTCATCCCATCACGATTCGAAATCATCAACGGCGATCAAGCCTTCAAGTCATTGCGTGTTGAAATACTTGCAGCACTTAAAGTACGAGGATTGCCGACACTTGACCTGTTTCCAGCGTTTAACCAATACCCGCTGTTAGATACGCATTTTGCGCACGACGGCCATTGGTCGCCTCGCGGGCATCAATTAGCCGCAGAAACGATATCGACCGCCTTTATCAAGCAACTCCCGTAACACCCGATACGCATCATTCGGAGATACCCCACGTATGAACACCATTGGTATCGTCCCCGCCCGCATGGCAGCGAGCCGCTTTCCGGGGAAGCCGCTGTATCCAATTTCTGGTCGCCCCCTGCTGGAGCACTGCTTTTTGCGAGCACAAAAATATAGCGGCTGGGACGTCTTGGCCGTCGCGACGTGTGATGAGGAAATTCGGGCGTTTTGCGAGTCAAAAGACTTTCCCGTCATCATGACCGCCGACACCCACACGCGCGCCTTGGACCGGGTCGCGGAAGCCGCTACCAAATGCGGCCTGGATGTAGCGGACGATGATATCGTTGTCTGCGTTCAAGGCGACGAACCGCTGTTGGGTGCGGACACTATCGATGCGGTGATGGCGCCGTTCGCCGCCGATCCAAGCGTCGAAGGCACCGTGTTGGTCGTGCCAATCCGCGACGAAGCCACCTTCAAAAACCCCGATATCGTTAAGATCGCGCACGACCGCAACGGCGACGTGCTATACACATCCCGCGCGCCGATCCCACACATGAAGTCGTTCTCGCCCGACGGTGGCGCGATGCGTGTCGGCGGTATTTTCGGCTTTCGTTGGCATATGCTGCGTTGGTTCACGCAAACCGAAGAGTCGCCGCTTGAAATTGCCGAGGCATGCGACAGCAATCGAATCTGCGACAACGGTCGTCGCCAGCGGATTGCGCCTTTGGCCTTTCGGCCATATCAATCCGTAGATAGCCCGGAGGATGTAAAGCTAGTTGAAGCCGCCCTCGAAACAGATCCGTTATGGGGCACGTATTGAAACTCGACGCGGTTCTTTTTGATTTAGACGGCACGCTGGTCGACAGCGTGCCGGACGTGCGTTGGTCGCTCAATCAAGCGCTTGCCGCCGAGGGCCGAGATACGGTCAGCGTCGACCAGGTCAAAGATTACGTCGGCCAAGGGGCGCGTCAGTTGGCAGAGCGCGCGCTCCTTGATACCGGCGGCATGATCAATGATGCGCAACACAAACGTTTGCTGGACGGGTTTCTAACCATGTATCGCAATAACCCGGTACAGTTTACGACGGTTTTTCCGGGCGTATTTGAAGCGCTTGCGCGGCTACAGGCGCAAGGAACGAAGCTCGCAATCTGCACCAATAAACCCGGCATCACGACGTGGCCGGTGTTGCGGACGCTGGGCTTCGATAAAATTTTCCCCGTCGTGCTGTGCGGCGACAAGGCGCGCAAACAAAAGCCGGACGGCGGCCATGTCACCGAGACTGCCGAGATGTTGGGGGTCGATCCCGCTAACTGCATCATGGTCGGCGACAGCGAGAACGATATATTAGCGGCCCACGACGCGGGCGTGCCATCGGTGTTCGTGACCTTCGGGTATTGCCATATGCCGGTGGACGATTTGAAGCCGGCCGTCGTGATCGATCATTTCGATGCCTTGGATGATGCCATCGGTCAGATCGTCAGTGGACGGGTGTCAATATGATCAGGGTTGCGGTTGCATCGCGCTCGTTTTCGCGGCATCCGGTTTTGCGCGCCGAATTGCTGGCACGTTATCCAGACGCCACGTTTAATGACGCAGGGCTTTCATTGCGGGGTGACGCGTTGATCGATTATCTCAAGGGTCACGACGCCGGGGTGATCGCGCTGGAACCGATGACCGTCGACGTCTTTGCGGCATTGCCATCGTTAAAAGTCATCGCTAAATACGGTGTCGGCTTCGACAATTTGAATTTGGCCGAAATGCGGGCGCGTGGGATCAAGCTAGGCTGGACCGGTGGTGTCAACAAACGCTCGGTCGCGGAGCTGGTGATTGCGTTTAGCATCAGCATGCTGCGTGGTGTGCCCATGGCCAATGCGGAAGTGCGCGGCGGCACCTGGCGCCAGGTGATTGGGCCGCAACTGTCGGACTGCACCGTCGGCATCGTTGGGTGCGGACATGTGGGCAAAGACCTTGGGCGCATTTTGCGCAGCGGTTTCGGCTGCCGCGTGCTGGCCCATGATGTGTTGGATTTTCCAACTTACTATGCCGAAACCGGGGTCGAACCGGTAACGTTGCAGGTTCTGCTCCGTGAGGCCGACGTAGTGTCGTTACACGTGCCCTTTGGCACCGGCACCCAGAATCTCATCGACGCGGCTGCACTGGCGCAGATGAAAGGTACGGCCGTGTTGATCAACACCGCGCGCGGCGGGCTAGTCGATGAGGCGGCGCTAAAAGCGGCGTTGAAGAATAAAAAGCTGTTTGCGGCAGCGTTCGATGTGTTCACAAGCGAGCCACCGGAAGATCAAGTGCTACTGGATTTGCCGAATTTCTTAGCAACACCGCACATCGGTGGGAGTGCCGCCGAAGCAATCTTGAACATGGGCCGCGCCGCAATCGCAGGGCTGTCCGATCATCGCATCCCAGAGCCGGGTGTGTTTCCGCCGCCACCCTGGCCCGGTGAGTGAGAAAAAATCAGTCCGGTTTATCGCACGTAATGAACCATGCAAAGCCCATGACGCGACCAAGCGCCAATTCCCATGGCGACTGGATCGGCCAGTCTTCACCGTAGACAAGTTTACCACCAGGGTGCGCCCCGTATCGCTTAATCTGATAACGGCGATACAAACGGCCCAGCTTTGGGATCAGGTAAAAATAAAACTCGCCCTTGCGAAGCTGCAAATCGGACATGCCGACGAAAAGTTTTCGTATGCCCGCGGCCGTGTAACATCGCGTGATCGGGTTTTCGACCGTTTGCGTGTCTTTACCGCCCCACTCGGTCGCCTTGCCGAGCCAGTTTGGATCGCCCCACATACGCCCGCGCAGGATGCCCTCAACGAACCACATGTTGATCCAGTAATGCCACGAACTTTTGCAATACAACAAAATCACCGCACGTCCGCCGGGTTTGAGCACGCGCAGCGCTTCAGCGAGCGCGCGTTCTGTATCGCGCGTATGATGCAAAACGCCGTTGGAATAGACGATGTCAAAACTGGCATCCGCAAACGGCAGATTTTCGGCATCGGTTTGCAGCACCGATGCCGGGGGCGCATCGCCGGCCAGCAAATCGAGCTTGTGCTTGCTCGAGATCACCCGCTCGGGCGTGATATCGACGCTGGTCATATGCGCGCCGCGGCTGGCAAACAACGCCGAATGGCCGCCGGCGCCACAACCGATTTCCAACACCCGCTTGCCACGGATCATGTCAGCTGTCATGTCGGTCGCAGCCATGTGCGCGCGGTAGGCAAACATATCGGCCAAGTCATCAAGCTGGCGGTGCAAAATTTCTGGTGTCAGGCCGGCATCGTTTTCGGCATAAAGCGATTGATACAAACGGCCCCAAAAATTCTGGATGTCGCCTTTGGCGTCAGGTGTGGTCTCTTCGATCGTCATGCAGGCCATCCAAAAAGTAGGATTATTATCCCATGATATCGGCGCTAGGCCGCAAGTTGCAAAACCTAAGGCAGGACCCCACGTTGCGCCGTTGGGTGATCGCGCGTCTGACCGGGTGTGTCAAGCCGCCGGCGCCCTTCACGGCACATGTGCCGCCGTATTTGGCCGGCATGTTGCCGCTCCCGATCGAGGCGCCGACAACGTCAATCCGGGGAGCCATGGACAACAGCCAACCATCAGGTCGGGTACGTTTGGTGTTGGCTGGCAAAGAAGTGGCCGTCGATGCAACGCATATCGACGCATTTTTTGCGGCATCCCATGACGATCTTGAAACTCAACTGTCGGTGCATCGTTTTGCCTGGCTGCCGGTGGCCGGCGATGACGTGTCGCCAGCCTGGATCAACGCGCTTTGGCAGGCTTGGGGTCGCCACAATCCAGAACCCGATGATACCTGGGCCTGGCACCCCTACACGGCGGCAGAGCGGGCCATTAATATCCTCGATGCTGCGGCAAAATACGGCTGGCCGGCCGAAGCATTTAACACACAACAACGGCTGACCGCGCACACGCGGGCGATTGCCGCTAAGCTTGAATATTTTGGCGATCACAACACATCCAACCATTTGGCCAACAATGGGCGCGGACTATATCGTCTGGGGGTGACGTTAAACCTGCCCGAAGCGCGAAAGATCGGCTTTGAGATCCTGCGCCATGAAGCGCTACGCCTCATCGGACCGGGTGGCACCATGCGGGAAGGCTCAAGCCATTATCATCTTTTGTACGTACGCAATTATGTCGACGTTTGGCTAGCTGCGACGCAGGCCGGCCTTGATGACGACGCGGCGGCGTTCGGTGCGATCCTCAAGCCCATGGCTGCCGCCGCGCGCACGTTGGCGCTCCAAGGCGGGTTGCCGCTGATCGGCGATATTTCGCCGGATATTTCGCCCGCATTCTTAGCAGGCGTTGAACGCGGCAACGGGCATTGGGTAGCGACACGGCCAGCGACTGAGCAAAACCTTGTTCGCGCCCTTTTAACCGGCGCGCCCAAAATGGACCCGTCGCTGGACGGTTGGCATCGTATTGATGCCGGGCCTTGGCAGGGGTTAGGCTTTGTTCCCACGAATGGGTGGCCGCCGATGCCGGGCCATGGGCACCAGGATTTAGGTAGTTTTGAAATTCATTTCTATGGCGAACCAATATTCATCGATCCGGGCCGGGGCGCCTATGGGGAAACTGGTGAGGCAGCACTGTACAGAAGCGCAGATGTGCACGGCACGCTCACCATTGATGACGCAGCACCCGCCCCCGCCAACAAACCTTACTATCCGGAGACATTCCGCCGTCGCATAACCGGCGGGGCACCTGTCGTCACACAGGACCAAGAAACCCTATCGCTGACGCATACCGGTTTTCAGCGATTTAGGGGGATCGGAAAAGTGATACGGCAGTGGACTTTTAGCGCGGATCGCTTAAAAATTTCCGATGCCGTCGATGGCAACAGAACGGCCAAGGTCTGCCGTACATTCATTACGCCCTTAGGAATTATCATCCAAGGCTCAACAATTGAGCTTAGAAGCGAAAAATACGCCTTTCGCATGCACTGCGACGCGGATACCACCATCAAAACGGATCCGATCACCCTCTGGCATGCTTATGGGCACGGACGGGAAGGGACACGGATCACACTCACGTCAATGGCGTCCTTGCCATGGCAGGAACAGATTGAGCTAGAGGTATTGCGCTAATGTGTGGCATTGCCGGTGTTTTTATCCCAAAGTCTGGCGACCCCGTGCGCCCGAATTTGCACGCCATGGCAAATATCATGCGCCACCGTGGCCCAGATGGTGAAGGGCAGTATTCCAGCGCCGACAACCGCTTCCACGGTGTGTTTCGGCGCTTGGCGATCATCGATTTAAAGACCGGCGACCAGCCGATTATCGAAGCAAACGGCAGCGGCGTGTTGTTCGGGAACGGCGAGATCTACAACTACGTTGAACTGCGCCAAACCCTGAAAGTTTACCCGTTCAAGACCGAGGGCGACATGGAGGCTGTGCTGCCGTTACGCCGCCGCGACCCGGACGGCTATGTGCACGCCCTAAATGGTATGTATGGTCTGGCGATATATGACGCAGAAGATCACTCTCTTGAACTTGTACGCGACCGGCTTGGCGTAAAGCCCGTTTATTGGGCCAAGACTACACAAGGTGGCATTGTCTACGGCTCCGAAATAAAGCCGCTGCTGGCGTCTGGGCTTATCGAAGCCGAGGTCGACAGCGACGCCGCAAACGCCTATCTGGCCCATGGCTACGTGCCTTCACCGAGAACACTGTTAAAAGGTATCTATAAGTTACCCGCTGGGCATCGGCTAAAGATTAATGCGCATGGCCAGCTTGAGATAACCCGATACTGGCGCCCAACACCGGCCCAAGATTTGCCGGGCGACGAAAAAGGCGTCCAAGCGCATTTAGATAATCTTATCGGGGATAGTGTCCGCATGCAGCTGCGCAGTGACGTCCCCGTCGGGGTTCTTCTGTCGGGGGGCTTGGATTCTGGGATGGTCGTTGCCCACGCAGCAGCCATGACGTCGCATAAGCTGAATACGTTCACCGCGCGCTTTGATGGCGGTGCGCGCGACGAATCACCTTTGGCAGCCGAAGTCGCGGCGCGGTTCGGGACTGCGCACCAAACCCTGACCATCGGGGCCAATGATGCAGCCGCGTTGCTGCCACAACTCGCATGGTATGCTGAAGAGCCGTTGGCTGACGCTGCGCTGCTGCCAAACTTTCTGATCGAGCGTGCCCTTGGTGATCATGTCACGGTGGCCCTGAACGGCACCGGTGGCGACGAAATGTTCGCGGGCTACGGACGTTATTTCCAACTGCCCGTTGAACAACGTTATTTGAATGTGCCGGCAGCAATTAGGCGCACTGTGATTGAGCCCATCGCCGACATGGTTTCACCCATGCGGGCCTGGCAACTGAGCCGCGCAGAGATGTTCGCTATAGACCGCGGCCGCTATTTGCATGCCCACAGCACGCAGTTTCCGAGCCCAATCCGCAAGCTGATCGGCAACCAGATGACGCCACCTAGGGGGGCGCAAACAGACATATTTGCAGATATTCAAGGCGACTTCGACGACGCCCAGTCCGCCGCATTGGCGACGGATATGGGCACATACTTGGTCGACGATCTGTTGCTGCTGTTGGACCGTAGCAGCATGGCAGTCAGCATTGAGGGGCGGGTGCCATTGTTGGATCACCGCTTAGTCAACGCCGCCCTGGCGGTGCCCCCCGATATCCGCACACCAGGTGGCCGCCAAAAAGGCCTGCAGCGTGCGATGGCTTCCAAGCATTTGCCAGACAGCATCGTTTCGGCACCGAAACACGGATTTGTCTCTCCCGTCCCACGCTGGATGGCTGGTCCATTGGGCGATCTGGCGCGGGATGCCCTAACCCGACCGCAAGCCCTGGCGCGGGGTTGGTGGACAGAAGACGGCATCAACGCGCTACTTGCCGACCGTCCCCGCCATGGCTATCGCCTGTATGCCTTGCTTGCACTGGAATTGGCGATTATCACCCTGACCGAAGGCGCGTTGGCCAGCAGCGCGCCCAATGCTAACCTCGAGACGTTTTTGCATGACCAATAAATTCGTCGACGTCAGCGTCATCATTCCCGCCTACCGGGCCGCCCAGACTATTGAGCGCGCTTTGCGATCTATTGCCCAGCAAACCAGGTCGCCACGAGAAATCGTCATCGTCGACGACGGGTCCGACGACGATACCGCGAAGATAGCCCGCAGCTTCGCCGATATGGTCGCACCAAGCGCACTTCGGATTGTCACGCAACCGAACCTGGGCGCCGGCGCTGCGCGCAACCGCGCCTTAGCCGAGGCAACCCAGCCGTTGGTCGCGTTTTTAGATGCCGACGACGAATGGCTGCCTGAGAAGCTGGAACGCTCTGTCGCCGAAATGAACGCCGGCGACTATGTGCTGGTCGCGCACGATTATCTTGATGTGACGCCCAGCGGCGATGAAGTCTGCGATTGCCGACAACGTTTTTTAGCGCCACCAGACCCTTGGATTCAGCTGTATCGACGCGGCTATATCCCAAGCTGCTCGGTGGTTGCGAAACGCGATGCAGTGTTGAATGTGGGCGGCTTCGATGAAAGTCTGCGCAATGCCCAGGACTTTGATCTTTGGCTGCGCCTGCTCGAAAATCGGAATGCGAAGTTTACCTTATTTCCGAGCGCACTGCTCCGCTACCATCACACAGCGGGCGGGATCATGTCCTTTACGGAACGGCGCTTAGCATGTTGCGAAGCGATTGCCGTGCGACATTTAAAGGGGGTTCGCAGGCGTGGAGGCAGCGTGATGTTCGAGTTAGCATTTCGCATGGCGGCCATTCATGCCGAAGCGTTCCAAACCTATCGTAGCGCCGGAAACCGTCGCAACGCGCTAAAAACACTAATATTGCTACCCCTTCGGTTTTTGCGTGCCGCATTAAATGGTGCATTTGGCAACGCAGCGCCATCAATGACGATGAAATCAAAGCGAGCAGAAAACGCTCAACGCTTCGGGTCTAAAATATCGCAGGTGCAATCGCTTGTATTCGTGGCGGCGGCGGCGGCAATCACTGTTGGATTTCTGAGCCAATTTTCTCAGTTAAAGCGCATTGTCCTGACATCGCTTGGACTCAATGGATGAGCGCTTTAATCGCAATAATCCAAGTTTGTGCATGTTTTGGCTTCGGTGCCGCTATTTTAAAAGCGCTGAATACGAATAAATTTAACATGCCATTAGAGCATCTTGCTTGGGCCGGGACGATCGGCATGGGCCTACTTGGATGGCTGATGTTTTTTGTTGGGCTCGCCGGTGCATATACGCCAGTGATATTTGTGTTCACGCTGGTTCTTGGCTGTTGCGGCTTAATATTTTTTCGGCGCGCACCTGTGGTGACTGAAATCAACTGGGCACCGTCACTGCCCTTAAATTCGATTAGTTTTACGCTCCTTTTTCTGATAGCCGCCGTGTTTACATTGGATATCATTGAAGCACTGGCACCACCAACCGACGCAGATAGTCTCGCCTATCATTATGCCATCCCGAGCCAATTTTTGGATGCCGGAAAAATAGTATTTATCCCCCGTGCTGTTGATGGCGCTACGCCGTTACTGGTTCAGATGACCTACCTCCCGGTTTTATCGCTGGGCGGCGATCAGGCTTTAACACTGTGGGCGATGCTCAGCGGACATTTGTTGACCTTGCTGTTATTTACGGTCGCGCGCCAATACATGAATACAACATGGAGCTTGGCCCTAATATTTCTTCTGATTTCTTCGCCAGCCTTCATTTACGGCAGTGTAAATGGGCAAGTGGAAGTACGTAATGCGGCATTTGTATTGGCGAGTGCGATCGCCCTTGTCCAAGGCATAAAAACGTCCCAAATCCGATGGTTTATCGTGGCGGGCATAACGGCTGGGTTTTTTATGGGGGCCAAGTATATCGGGCTATTCTATGTAGCAGCCGCAGGCCTCTCCCTCCTGATCTGCAAACCATCCTATCGCCCCATCATCGCTTTTTCATTGTCGGTCGCTGTTAGCGGGACCCAATGGTATTTCTGGATTTGGTTGAATACGGGCGACCCTGTTTTCCCTGCGCTATATGGCTTAGTGCCCTATTCCAATCCGATGATTTGGAACAAAGAGATAAACGAGTTTTTCAAATATCGACTGGAACATGGCGAGAACACTTTGCCGAAAACACCTCTGTGGATGCTCGCTTATCCATTTATCGCCACTTTTGCCAACAACCCAATTTTACAAGGTGGCCGTGTCGGTTTCGGAATCACCGCATTTATATTAGCGCCAGCCGCGATCTTCGCCGCATATACATATCGACACCATTTTATGCGTCATCCTTTAAGGCCGATAGTGAGCATCGTGCTGATATTCTACATGCTTTGGTATTTTATCGGCGGATCTCAACGCGTGCGTCATTTTATGCCAATATACCCGCTCGCTCTGTTCGTGCTGATGTTTGCCGCCACAAAGTGGGCCACCATGAAGACGCACGCACGTCTTATCGGCGCCATGCTTGTGCCGGTCATGGCGATGCAGATCGGCGCACAAATAATTTACGCACGCGAAGCCATTACATACCAATTCGACAACGTATCTAAGACAACATACTTACTTAGAAACGTTTCGGATTTCGGCTTGGTGCCATGGATTAATGCAAACCTTCCCGAAAACGCGCACGTATTGAGCAATCTGCGCCAGTTAGAATACCACATGAAACCGAAAATGTTTTTCCATGATGACGACCAAGCATTAATCGAAGTACAAACGCCGATGAAATCACCGGTCGGTTTTTGGCGCCAAATGCGCAATCAAAACATTACCCATGCCCTTGCACTTGTTACGCCCGGGAACGAAGGCGATCAAAAGAATCAAATTTGGAAAGTATTGATGTTACATGATTGCGGGATAATTGTGCATCGTGGCCGGACGATGGCCATTACTTCACGCGCCTTAAAAACCTTGGGGACAAATCCAAAGGAGGCCTTTGTGATAAAGCTGACGCCCGAAAGCTGTACCTTCGAATGATCTGCGACTTTTTGAATGGTTAGAGGGTTCCGCTTGATTTTGGCTTTAGGCATTTGGTTGATATTACGGCTCGCCATTAATGAGGCAAATGCCATATCCTCAAAAAGGGCATGTTCTCAGCTGTATCGGGCGATACAAAAGCGGCCTAAACGCCAGATTACATGCTATCTTCAATAAACATAGCGCGAAATGTCAGGGGCTCTTGGCCGGCGCGTTGAAAAGGCCGCGCTTGTTCATATCGGCGAGGCTACGATACAAAACATCGTGCAAACGATTTGCGGCCTTTTAAGCTCTGTCGGACACAGCAGCCTCGTTCGCGACCATGAAAAAGCTTCGTATTTTTTGACATGACTGAGGTTGATATAGGCAGCAAATAGGTGAACGCAATCTGTCTTTTTCAATCACCTCATCGGCGACAAGCAATTTCACGCCGATGAATTTATTTTTCTGTTTTTAGCCATGAGCCTTGCCGAGTTTCATTTTCTTATCGGCCCGTATGGCGATGGCGTGGCTGATTATGTGTTCATTATTTTTTACGGCTGGTGAAACCCAATCTATTGGCCTTTGATCTTGGGCTCTTGCTTAATTAATTACGCTTTCGGGCGACGTCTACACGACAACCCTTCAAGCTTATCTCTGGGCGTCGGCTTCAGCGCACCCACGCCCGCCTAAGATATTGGCCAAGCTATTATCGAATTATTGGCGCAGGACAAGTTTCGATCAAATAAAATACTCTCGACGTCTTGTCTGCTCAATAACCTAGCCTATCGAGGCACCGCGACATGGTTTGATTTTACCACTGAAGTTGATGCGTACAACAAAGCACTGGGGTTTACCAGTGCGGGCTGGATCTGTGTGCCACATACCCTATGTGGATTATATGTTACAAACACCCCGGCCGCAAAACTCCCGGTTGATATAACCTTGACAGAAACGACCTTGGGGCTTTTATTGCCGGAGTGGGGTGATGCGTTTCATTCTATGATGGCAGAACATGTGAGATAAAGATGTGATATGAGCCGCGTTTCTGAGCGAATACATGTGACGTTCTGGGCATTTTTGGTGACCGTTGCCGCGTTCATGACCATGAAGTACTTTCCGGGCCTTGAAAACGAAGTCGCTTATGCAGGAAATGCGTTTCAAACAATTTTCCCAGACGCGTTTCCCGGTGATCCGTATCGCGCCCCGGACGCGCCGATCTGGTCGCGACCTTTGCAGTTATCGTTGATTTACGTGATCGTGAAGATCGTTGGTGAACCGTGGTTAAACGATTTTTTTCTGGCAGGATTCTATCTATTATTAGTGGTCGCCGGGCTTGCCGGTATTGACCGCACGGCGCGATTGTTGGGTATTACGCGGCCCGTAGAACGCGCGTTTGTGTTGCTGTTTTTTGCCAAGGACCATCAGATCCTGACCGGAAAGGTGCTGGTCGCACATCATCAGGATGTTAATCATTCTGCCCTCGCGATACCGATTGTCATTTGGTTGATTTATTTTGCGCTGGCACGGCGGCATTTGGCGTTGTTGTTGTTGGTCTCGCTTGTGCTGGTTGCCGTATCGCCAAGGGCGGCATGCTTCCCGGTTTTATTCGCCATGGGAATTAAATTTTATATAGGCAGTAAAATCGACCGTATCACGATCGGGGCTTTGTCTGCGATTGGTTTACTCATCCTTTATTTCGTGTTGTTTCATATATTTCCGATTTCAAGCTCTAATAATCTTGTGTTGTGGGATCTCATCCTTGCACAAGAAGGCGATGACGCGAACGCCTTTGTTCAGGACTCTCTGGGCCCGATGCCGGTCCGCCATGCTCTTTGGCTCGCTATAATGGGCGGGGCATTTTATTATGCTGGCAAGATAGATCACGCAGATAAGCCTTTGCGGGCGTTGATTGTTTTAGGCTTGGTAACTTACGTGTTGGGTGGTGCATATCTTAATTTTGCGCCTGACGTTTTGAAGCAACCAATGTTGATTTCGTTAGTGCCTGCGCGGGCGTTATCAGTGGTGCAGAACTTTGCATATCTGGCTATTTTAGCCGGATGTTTGGGAAAAATCCGCAATGCTGCAACGCTCGGGAACTTGGGGATCACGGCATTGATTCTCGCTGTGCTTTATTTAGCAGGCCCTGGCAATTATATGCAATGGGCCGCTTTGGTTGCGCTTGGCGGAGCCCTTGGTTTGCTGTTTGTCATGATCCGGTTTCGTTTGCGTCAGATTGCGCCTGCGGGCTTATTTAAAGAAGCAATCATTCACTCATGGAGGTTGTTATTGGTGCTGCCTGTCATCCTGTCCTTGGTGGTCGGATATGGTCATTCTCTGAAAAATAATTGGTCAGCGTGGCAATCGGCGTGGGATCATGGAGTGTATGGACATGCTGAAGCCGCAATCTGGATTGGCGTTGATGATTATTTCAGAAACCACACACCCAAAGATGCGACGGTAATGCCATTTCAATGTCGGCGTGGCGCTCAAAACTGTGATGTGTTGCGATCCTCGCGGGGCCTCGCAACGCGGTCCGGGCGTGCTATGCCAACGCCTGAAGTTTATGGCGCTGATTTTTTAGATCCAAAATCATGGCATGAGCGCGCGCGCCGGGAACAGGAAATCGTAGCAATTGCCAATCAATTGATGCAAGGCAACGTGACGATTGTTGCCGAACAATTGCAGCACCTTGTGCCGGTGCCGCAATATCTGGTGATCCCGAAATTCCTTAATTTGGCGGACGCTTTCGAAACCCGCACCGACTATAAACTAGTGAAAACGTTTCCCAGTTATCATATTTTCAAGCAAGAGTGAAAGAGTGATCCAATAAACTAGTTAAAACTCCGGCCTAGATTATCTGTGTATCGCCCAGTATGCGGATATTGGTAACCGACGGTACCGGCGGACTTGGAAAGGCGTTGATCAATATGTTATTAGTGATAGATACGCCGTGAACGATTGGCTCAAATGGTGGCACGAAGCACTTCTCATCATTTAATGCGCGGGTGTGTCCGCTGATCAAGGCGATTAACGTTGCCGATGATTGTCAGGCGCTCAGGGATGAATTTGTCTAAGTAGCCGACGGGATTGATGCGCTAGCTGTATTGTACGACGGTATCCATTTCAGTGGCCATTGGCGCAATAATCGTTTTACAGAGCGACAATGCGTTGCAGGTGTTGATCCGTATTCTCGACGGACCATTGTCACAGTTTCTTAGTTTTGCCCGAACATAATATCATCTAATACTCAGAGTGCTGGGGCACCTGAGCGCATTTTGCCGAATGTTGTCAAAAACTGATAAGGTCAAACATGCATACGTTGATCGTTACCGGAGGCGCTGGGTTTATCGGGTCGGAAGTGGTTCGACAAATTTTGGCGCGCGGAGACAGGGTTATCAATCTTGACGCCCTGACGTATGCTGGCAACCTAGATAATCTGAGGGATATTGCCGGCCACGCACATTATCAGTTCGTTCATGGGTCGATCTGCGACAGCGCATTAGTTGCCGAGCTTCTGTCGAAATGGAATCCGGATGCGATTTTAAACCTCGCCGCCGAGTCCCATGTCGACCGGTCTATCGATGGGCCCCGCGTATTTTTTGATACCAACGTAACTGGGACACTAACGTTGCTGGAGTGCCTGCGCACGCACAATGCAAACAACGCCCACAATACGATTTTCGTACATATATCAACTGACGAAGTATTCGGCCCAGTACCCAAAGGCTATACGGACGAATATGCGCCCTATCGTCCAAGTTCACCGTACGCGGCATCAAAGGCAGGGTCCGATCATCTGGCGCTGTCATACCATACGACCTACGGCCTTCCAGTGATGATCACCAACGGTTCCAACACTTACGGGAGAAATCAATTTCCCGAAAAATTATTGCCACTACATATTTTAAACGCACTCGAAGCGAAGCCGTTACCAATTTACGGCAAAGGTGAAAACGTCAGAGAGTGGCTACATGTCAGCGATCATGCATCAGGGATTTTAGCCGTTTGCGATCATGGCGTACCGGGCAACACCTATAACATCGGCGGCGGCAATGAGCGCACCAACATTGAAATCATTACTGAACTTTGCGCTATTTTGGATGATGAAGCACCACGGGCAGATGGTCGCCCGCACAATGTCGGCATCACACATGTTACAGATCGCCCCGGCCATGATACCCGCTATGCCCTAAATTCAGAAAAAGCGCACACGCAGTTAAATTGGCACTGCCGAACCAATTTGTCCGCTGGCCTGCGCACTACAGTGCGTTGGTACATCGACAATATAGACTGGTGCCGCAACATCACTGAGACATCTTATGACCGTCGCCGACTGGGTGGCTCTGCGGCAACTTCTTAAAAATGGCTATGATAACTTTTCGAGATTGAAGACTTCGCGCAGATAATCACCATACGCGCTGTTTTTGTAGAACAAGATCGCTTTTTCAAATTGTTCGATGTCGATAAAGCCCATCCGCAATGCGATTTCTTCAAGGCATCCGATTTTCAGCCCCTGGCGCTCTTCTACCGTCCGCACGAACAACGACGCATTCAAAAGGTTATCGTGGGTGCCTGTATCCAACCATGCATACCCACGCCCAAGCTTATGAGCGTGCAATTTGCCGCGCGCAATATACTTATTGATCAGGTCCGTGATTTCCAGTTCGCCACGTGCAGAAGGCGTAATCTCACTTGCCAGCGTCGATGCCTGACCGTCGAAGAAATATAGTCCCGGCACCGCATAATGCGATTTTGGCAGCGCAGGCTTTTCTTCAATACCGATGACCCGCCCGTCTGCATTAAATTCGACGACGCCATACTGACTTGGGTCTTTAACGTAATATGGAAAAATCGTCGCACCATCTTGAAGCTTCGCCGCATCTTGTAGCTTGTCGGCAAGGCCGTGGCCATAAAACAAATTGTCTCCCAAGATTAATGCCGACGGCTCACCAACTAAAAATGACTCACCAAGAATGAAAGCTTCTGCAAGCCCGTTGGGCGCCGGCTGATGAATATATGATATCGTTAAGCCAAATTGTTGTCCGTCGCCCAGCAAATGCCGATACAGCGACTCGTCTTCGGGGCGCGTGATCATTAAGATATCGCGGATCCCCGCAAGCATCAGCACTGAAATCGGATAATAGATCATCGGCTTGTCGAAAATCGGCAAAAGCTGCTTGTTCACGCTTCTTGTCGCCGGATAAAGCCGAGAGCCCGAGCCTCCGGACAAAATGAGGCCTTTCATCTTATTTCTCCATACGTCAATCAACAGGGCAGTAAAAACTGGATACAGCAGAGCGCATTGGTGTAAAAGAACTATACCCTGTATTCCCAAATAACCCCTTATGGTAATCCGAAATATTGAAAAAAATTAATACCGCACTTGATGAGGTATTCATTGTCGTCGCCCAGAAGTTTGACGACGATAGAGGCTATTTTTTTGAGGGATATAACGCCAAACGCTTTGCCAAAATCGGCATCGATTTTGCTTTCGTCCAAGATAATTTCTCACGCTCCAAGCGCGGCACCGTACGTGGTCTGCACTTTCAAGAGCCCCACGCACAAGGCAAATTGATTCGTGCTATTCGTGGCGCCGTGTTTGACGTTGTCGTCGATATCCGAAAAGGGTCACCGTCGTTCGGCAAGTGGATCGGGGTCGAATTGAGTGCGGAAAATCGCCATCAAATATGGGTGCCGCCTGGTTTTGCACATGGCTTCCAGGCGCTCCACGATGACACCGATATCGTTTATAAAGTCACTGATTTCTGGCAATCCGACTGTGAACATACAGTGAGATGGAGTGACCCGGATATCGGCATCGCATGGCCGATTGCAGACGTAACGTGCTCTAAAAAAGATAACGAAGCACCAACATTATCCCAAAGCACGCATCTGCCGGTCTTTCAGGGCGTATCGTGATGCACATTTTACTGCTCGGCGGTAGCGGTCAACTCGGCACCGCTCTGCAAGCCACGTTTTCTAACTGGGCAAACGTTGTTGCACCAAGCTCAACAACGCTAAACTTGGAAAATCCCCAAAATGTTCACAATTTTATTACCCAAACACGGCCCGAACTAATCATCAACGCCGCCGCGTATACCGCTGTCGACAAAGCTGAAACTGACATACACGCCGCGTTCGCAATCAATGGCGAAAGCCTTGAAACCATTGGCAAAGCAGCGGTAGCGATCAACGCGAGCGTTGTACACTTTTCGACGGATTACATTTTCGATGGCACGGCTGATACACCATACAGTGAAACGGCGACACCGGGACCGTTGAACATATACGGACACAGTAAATTATTGGGCGAGAAGAAGCTTCTCGACAGTGGCGCAACCGCCTGGATATTTCGGGTAAGCTGGCTTTATGGAGCGAGTGGTCGGAATTTTCTTTTGACCATGCTACGGTTGTTCAACGAACGCACTAAAATCAACGTCGTCGATGATCAGGTCGGCACGCCGACATCGACGGAAGCCATGGCACACATCTTGAGCGATATTCTGCAACACACGAGGCCTCAACCCCACGACGCCGGAATTTATCATTTAACCTGCAAAGGCCAGACAACATGGTTTGGGTTTGCATCTGCATGCCTTAAAAGTGCAAAAACACATGACTTGATATGCGGAGGAAATGTGACTTTGCACCCGATATCAAGTGAAGCATATCCTCTGGCGGCGCGGCGGCCCAAGTATTCGGCCCTATCGAACGAGAAGTTTGAGGCGAAATTTAATGTTAAGATGCCAGAATGGTCATGTGCATTGGACAACACCGTCTCGTTGATTGCACACCGTCCAACCGCAGAATAATACGCCACTGATCGTTCACACGGCGATGCACGAAGAAAGTCTGACAACATGAAGAAGCGCATTCTCATATTTATCGTCGCCTATCATCATGAAAAATCGATCCAGTCGGTTTTAAGCCGGATTCCGCAAAGTGTGTTCGCACACGATACGGAAGTGCTGATCATTGACGATGCCTCGACCGATTCGACGTTCCAAAAAGCCGAAGAATACCGCGATATCACGGAAACGCCGTTTAAACTGACGGTCCTGTATAATCCGGATAATTTAGGGTACGGCGGCAACCAAAAGGTCGGCTTCCAATACGCGATTGAAAATAATTTCGACATTGTGGCGCTGATTCACGGCGACGGCCAATATGCGCCCGAACGATTGCCCGAATTGCTACAACCGTTGCTGCAGGAAAAGGCGGATGCTGTTTTCGGGTCACGGATGATAAACCGACTCGATGCGCTAAAGGGGGGCATGCCGCTATACAAATACGTCGGCAACAAGATCTTAACGACATTTCAGAATCGTGCGCTTGGGACCAACCTGAGCGAATTTCATTCGGGTTATCGTTTGTATGCGGTCGACGCCTTAAAGAAGCTCCCGTTTGATCTAAACACCAATGACTTTCACTTTGACACCGAAATCATCATCCAGCTGGTTTTCGCGGGTTTAAAAATAGAAGAAATCGCCATTCCGACCTATTACGGCGACGAGATTTGTAACGTCGACGGCTTAAAATACGCGAAAGATGTTTTCAAAGTAACCAGCTTGGCCCCGCTGCAACGTCTCGGCCTTTTATATCAGCGGAAGTTTGATTTCAGCGAGATGAAAGGCGAGAAACGCTATACATCTAAGATTGATTTCGACAGTTCTCATTCATTGGCAATTCGAGAAATTTCATACGGCGCGAAAGTCCTCGATCTCGGGTGCTCGTCTGGAATCATTGCCGCAGAATTAAAGGCACGCGGCTGCACCGTGACCGGCATTGACTCAGTGCCGACAGAAAATCGCGCCGCCTTCGAAGAGTACTATGTTTGCGATTTAGATCGTGATGAGCTGCCGGTTGATATCGCGCCGTTCGATTATATTTTACTGCTCGATGTCATTGAACATCTTGCTGATCCCGAAGCGTTCGTTGACCGTCTGTATGAAAAGTTAGGCAACAAGCCACAAGCAAAACTCATTGTCACCACGGGCAACATTGCGTTCATTGTCGTGCGAATAGTATTGATGTTCGGCGCATTCAATTATGGTCGGCGAGGCATCTTGGATATGGATCATAAGCGCTTGTTTACGTTCTCAACCATTTGCAATTTATTTGAAGAACGCGGATTTGACCTTTTGGAGAAGTCCGGCATTCCGGTGCCGTTTCAATTGGCGTTCGGACGCAACAAGTTCAACAGCGCCATGAATAAAATTAACAGCGTACTGCTTAAAGTGCTTCCCGGCCTGATGTCATTTCAAATTTTGTGCGTATTCAAGCCACGTCCATCCCTCGGCCATCTGCTAGGCCAAGCGATTGAGACGGGAGATCGAAAGCGCGCCGCACTATAAGCGCCAAAAACTTCTTAAAACGAAATCATGATGCATCGCCTGAGATGCAGAACCTCTATAATGAATTGACCTCGGTCGATAGCCAAATTACAACTCAGGTGTTTTGATTAAACCCACACGTTATCTTGTAAAAACCCCTTTAAAACTAGCCGCAAAATCTTCTCCTAACCCACACTAGTCGCCTAAAGATATCGGTCATCAACGCATTGAGATTAGCCGCCACGAGTGAGTAAAAAATCAGGCCCATCACAGAAGAAATAAACGTGCACTAGCCAAAAACGCCGCTGGTCGACTTTGAAAAACCGTTTAGCGCCGAGATGTTGCGCATTCTTGCGGTCGCCGAGGGGCGTGAAGCACTTTAAACTTAGCTCAGGGCGCGATATACCCAAGGCCACGCTATATCCATAACCTCGTTTGCCCGGCAAAGTGAGCCCACGCCTATGAATACGCTCAGTGTCGTCATCCCCTGCTTTAACGAAGAGGCGACCATCGCCACCGTCGTCGCGCGTGTGCGCGATGCAGACACAATGGGCCTTAAGTGCGAGTTGGTGATCGTTGATGATTACTCGACCGACGGCACGTTGGCGGCAATAGAGGCGCTGACCGCCAAACATGACGACATCAAGCTTTGCCGCCACCACGTCAACCAAGGCAAAGGGGCAGCACTGCGCACCGGCTTTGCCGAGGCCAGCGGCGATATCGTGCTTATTCAAGACGCCGATCTGGAATACGACCCGTCGGAATATACCCGACTCTTGAAGCCGATCTTGGAGCAAAATGCCGACGTTGTGTACGGCTCGCGCTTCAAAGGTGGCAGCAGCACACGGGTTTTGTATTTCTGGCATAGTGTCGGCAACAAGTTTCTGACGTTGTTGTCGAACATGTTTACCGACCTCAACCTCACCGATATGGAAACCTGTTATAAGGTTTTCCGAGGTGAGATTGTGAAGAAAATCCAGATCGAAGAGAACCGTTTCGGGTTCGAGCCTGAAATCACCGCAAAAATCGCGCACATGGAACCGCTGCCCCGCATCTATGAGGTCGGCATCAGCTATCAAGGCCGCACTTATGCGGAAGGCAAAAAGATCGGCTGGCGCGATGGGGTGCGGGCAATTTATTGCATCATCCGCTACAATTTGTTCCGCTGATTTATATCTAGGGGGCTTTTGGGCGATGCGGCCAACCAACCGATCCGTGCCGATCACCATACCCGAGACAACACCATGACGATGGATGCCTGGATCGGCGCCGCGATAGCTTTGCTGTGCGCCGGCATCGGCACGCCTTATGTGCGCAGCCGGCTACTGACCAAAGGCGTGCTGGACCAGCCCAACGAGCGAAGCTCACATGCAACGCCGACCCCAAGAGGCGGCGGCATCGCCGTTGTTGTCGGACTGGTGCTGGCCGGTGCATGGCTGGTTTTTCGGGGCGCCGCACCCACAAGCACCCTGTATATGATCGTTGCCGTTCTGGTGCTGGGAAGCGTGTCATGGCGCGACGACGTCAAAAACCTCTCGGCCCGAGTGCGGCTTGGCGCACAGGTCGTCGTCGTCGCATGGATCATCTACATCGAGCCCGGCTTAGTGACGAATGCCATCCCGTTTTTACCGGGGTCGCTCGCAATCGCCATCGGCGCATTGGCATGGCTATGGTTTATCAACCTGTTCAATTTTATGGATGGCATCGACGGCATTTCGGGGGTCGAGGCGATCAGCATCGCCGGGGGTGTCGCCGTACTGTGCATGATCGGCCAAGTCCCACTCGACTTGTTTGGACCCGCCTTGATCATCGGGGCGGTGGCGCTTGGGTTTTTGGGGTGGAATTGGCATCCAGCGCGCATCTTCCTGGGCGATGTCGGCTCGGTGCCATTGGGCTTTGCGCTCGGCTGGCTGCTGTTTGAGCTGGCGCGCACAGGGCATTGGCCGGCGGCCCTGATCCTACCCGGCTATTACATTGCCGATGCCACCATCACATTGTGTCGTCGTCTGCTGCGGGGTGAAAAAGTCTGGGAGGCGCATAAAAGTCATTTTTATCAGCGCGCGCATCAGCAAGGTCTTTCGCATGATCAAATCGCAACCCGTGTGCTTTATGCAAACATGGGTTTGATCGGCTTCGCTGTGTTTGCCGCGCTTGGCAATCCGTTGCCGGCTGCGGCTGGGGCCGTGATCTTGATCGGCGGACTGCTGTGGCATTTTAGCCGGGTGCGCAGCCATGCTGCGAATGGTAGCGCATGAAAATCCTTTTCTTCACCGAAAACTTTCCACCCGAAACCAATGCCGCGGCAACTCGCGTTTATGAGCGCGCGCTATATTGGGTGAAGTGGGGCCACGACGTCACCGTGATCACCTGCCAGCCGAACTTTCCCCAAGGTCGCGTCTTTGACGGCTATGAAAATACATATTCGACCGAGATGATGGACGGGATGCGGATCGTCCGGGTACGCACGTACATCGCGCCGAACCGGGCCGTGATCAAACGCGTGCTCGATTTCCTGAGCTATATGGTCACCGCTTATCTCGCGGCAAAGCGGGAGCCGGCGCCGGATGTTGTGGTTTCTACTTCACCGCAGTTTTTTGCCGCCGTCGCCGCTTGGCGTTATGCCGCCAGCGTAAAATGCCGCTATGTGTTTGAGCTCGGCGATCTATGGCCGGCGTCGATTGCTGCCGTCGGCGCGATGCGGGCAAACTTTTTGCTGCGCCTGATCGAACGCTTGGAGCTCCGCATGTACCGCGACGCCGATGCGGTGGTCGCGCTAACCCAGGCGTTTAAAGATAATTTGGTCGCCCGCAACATTCCCGCCGACAAAATTGCCGTCGTCATCAACGGTGTCGATCTGTGGCGCTATGCGCCATGCGACCGCGATCCGGCATTGGCGAATGAGCTCGGCATCAAGAAAGGCGATATCGTTATCGGCTACATCGGCACCCACGGGATGGCGCATGCGCTCGGCAACATTCTGGACGCCGCCGCCAAACTCCGCGAACACAAGCATATCAAATTCCTATTCGCAGGGGCCGGCGCCGAACGGGACGCCCTGATGGCACGGGCAAAAGCCGCGACCCTCGACAATGTTATGTTTCTAAAATCACAGCCAAAAGCACGGATGCCGGCGGTGTGGTCACAGTGCGACGTCGCCCTTGTACATCTTAAAGATTCCCCCGTATTTGCGGGCGTGATTCCATCGAAAATATTCGAAGCGATGGGGATGGGCTTGCCAGTGTTGTTCGCAGGGCCGTCGGGCGAGGGTAGCGAGATCGTCAAAACAGCCGATGCCGGGCCGGTTATTGCGGCCGAAGACGCGAGCGCACTCGCCGCCAGCGTCTTGAAACTGGCAACGGAACCAGATGCACGACGCCGCTTTGCCGCCAATAGCCTCGCCGCCGCCCCTACCTACAGCCGCGAGGCCCAGGCCCAAAAAATGATTGATGTGCTGAGCGATGTCGTCAGCAAAGGCGGCACATCATGAAGGTCGGCGTCACTGGCGCCGCCGGCTTCGTCGGGCAGCATGTCACCCAAGCGCTGCACGATGCGGGTCACAGCGTTCGCGCACTGGTGCGTCGCGCCCCCGAAAGTGATCTACCTGGCGTTGATGACGTTCGTATTATGCCAAGCCTGAGCGCCGATACGGATACCGTTGCATTGGCCGAAGATCTGGACGGCCTTGATGTGGTTGTTCATCTCGCAGCCCGCGTACACATCATGCAGGGCGGAGCCGAGGCGGCGTTTATGGACACCAACGTTGGTGGCAGCATAGCCCTGATCCAAGCCAGCGCCAGCGCGGGTGTTCCGCGGTTCATCTTCATGAGCTCGGTCAAGGCAGTGGGCGAGCGTTCCCGCGATACGCCGTTGAGCGCACCCTCAGCCCCCGCACCTGAAGATGCCTATGGCCGATCAAAACTTGCCGCCGAACAGGCCTTGCATAAGATCGCGCACGCTCAAAACGTTGCGCTTGCCATCTTGCGGCCGACATTTGTGTATGGCTGGCCTGCGGTGGGCAACCTAGGCACCGTGATCCGTGCGCTCAGCAAAGGCATACCGCTACCGCTATCCGCGATCGATAACCGTCGCGATATGATTTATGTCGGCAACCTGGCAAGCGCCGTGGTCGCTGCCATCAACACTGAAAAATTAGCCGATACCCCTTATTTTTTGAGCGATGATGACGCGGTTTCCACACCGGTATTTTTCCGCCGCGTCGGCGCCGCATTTGCAAAACCGGCCAGGCTGTTTTATGTGCCGGTCTGGATGTTGCGCGTCCTCGGCAGATTGAGCGGTAAATCAGGTATGATTGAGCGTTTAACGGAATCTCTTGAGGTCGAGTCCAGCCCGTTCCGCCGTGACGCGGGCTGGCAACCGGCCTATAACATGGACCAAGGCTTGGCCGCATTGGCAGCGGCATATCGCAAGCATATTGGGGACGGGGACTAACACAGCGTGACCGTGTTTCATCGCATATCCGGGCGAGGGCTGATCGCATTCGGTCACGATATCATCATGGCCGGCCTGTCGTATTTGATTGCCATCTATTTGCGCGTCGGTGCCACAGACTATTTTATCGACACCGATACGTTGATGGAGGGCGCGCTTATACTGGCGCTGATCGCAGCCATCGTACTTTGGATTTCCGGCCTTTATCGCGGGGTTTGGCGCTATGCATCTATCGATGATTTAGTTGCGATCACGCGCGCGGTCTCAATTACCATCCTGGTTTTTTTGGTGGTCATGTTTGCATGGTCCAGAATGGATATGGTGCCGCGCTCGGTGCCATTCATCAATTGGTTCGTGTTGATGGCCATGCTGGGCGGACCCCGCTTTATCTATCGGTTTTGGAAAGATCGTCGGCTCAATCTGTCGACATCAGGCATTCGTGGCAATCGCGTACCGGTCTTGCTGATCGGGGCGAGTGACGGTGCGGATCAATTTTTGCGCAGCCTACGACAAAGCGGTAATGCGATGTATCACGTGGTTGGTATTTTATCGGATCAGCCGGACCGCGTAGGCCGAACCATTCGCGGCGTCGATGTGATCGGCAGCGTCGCAAACTTGGAAACCGTGATTGAACGGCTTCGCCGCAATGGCATCCAGCCGCAGCGGCTTATTTTGACGAAGGATGAACTCAAAGGGGCGCCTGTGCGCGATCTGCTGGACCGCGCGGCTGCACTCGGCATGACCCTGGCGCGGATCCCAAAGCTGACCGACTTTCACGCCGCCGACGGTGAGCACACAACCGTTAAGCCGGTTGCCATCGAAGATCTATTGGGCCGTCCACAAACGCCGCTGATGCTCGGTGCCCTAAAAGCCTTGATCGGTGGGCGCCGTGTTGTCATCACAGGCGCCGGTGGCAGCATCGGTGCAGAATTGGTGCGCCAGATTGCAGCGCTCGCCCCACACAGCGTCTGTCTGATCGAAAATAGTGAGTTCGCGCTCTATACCATTGACCGCGAGATCGCAGAGGATTTTCCGGCTCTTAAACGCCATGCCGTGATCGCCGATGTGCGCGACCGGGCCCGTATTGACAAAGTATTTGCCGATCATGAGCCGGAGCTGGTGTTCCATGCGGCGGCTCTCAAACATGTCCCGCTGGTCGAGGATAATCCATCCGAAGGTGTCCGCACCAACGTCGGCGGCACCATGAACGTGGCCGATGCCTGCCGACAAAGCGGTGTGTTGGCGATGGTGTTGATTTCCACAGACAAGGCCATCAATCCGACCAGCGTGATGGGGGCGACCAAGCGTGCTGCGGAGATGTATTGCCAATCCCTCGATCTGCAAAGCACCGACGGCTGCCGTTATGTTACCGTGCGGTTTGGTAACGTTTTGGGATCAACCGGATCTGTTGTGCCACTGTTCCAGCACCAGCTCGCAAAAGGTGGTCCGCTGACCGTCACGCACCCGGACATGACCCGATATTTCATGACGATCCGCGAAGCGGTTGAATTGGTACTGCAAGCGTCCGCCACAGGCGTTACCGAACAGCCGACCGGCGGACGTATTTTTGTTTTGGACATGGGCGAGCCGGTAAAGATCGTTGATCTTGCGCGGCAAATGATCCGCTTGGCCGGCCTGGAGCCGGATAAGGATATCAAGATCACCTTCACCGGGATCCGCCCCGGTGAAAAAATGTTCGAAGAAATATTTCATGGCGGCGAGCCAACGGTTACAACCGAACATCAGGGGCTTTTGCTCGCGACCCCCAGAGTGATTGTCCACGACACACTGGTCGATGCGATCACGCCACTTCTTGAAGCGGCCAACACAGGCGACAATGCAGGGGCCCGTCAACAACTGCACAATATCATCCCGGAATTCGCACCCCAGCCCGAAACGCCGCAAAAGCATCCGCAATCCTCGTAACTCACTTATTACATGACCTCCTAGAAAGGACCGACCACCCCCATGAGCGAGCCAAAAATCACCCGAGCCTTGATCAGTGTTTCCGACAAGACCGGCATGGTCGAATTAGGCCAAGCCCTTGCTGATGCAGGGGTTGAGATTCTCTCGACCGGCGGGTCGGCAAAGGCATTGAAAGATGCCGGCGTGCCCGTGGTTGAAGTCAGTGAATACACAGGCTTTCCAGAAATCATGGATGGTCGCGTCAAAACCCTGCAGCCGAAAATTCATGGGGGCTTATTGGCGGTACGCGGCGACATGTCGCACGAGGCTGCCATGCAGACTCACGCCATTCAGCCGATCGATTTGTTGGTGGTGAATCTATATCCGTTCGAGTCAACCGTCGCCAAGGGTGCTGGGTTTAATGAATGCATTGAAAATATCGACATCGGCGGACCAGCGATGATCCGGGCTGCGGCCAAAAACCACGCCTTTGTATCGGTCGTCGTTGATCCAAGTGACTACACTCGATTGATAGAGGAAATGACCGCAGGCGGCGGCACAACCAGTGCCACCTTCCGACGCGAATTGGCCGCCAAGGCATATGCGCGCACCGGCGCCTATGACGCCGCGATTTCAACTTGGTTCACAGGCGAACTTGGGGAGACCTTCCCAACGCGCACCGTGATGGCCGGCACACTGAAACAAGTCCTGCGGTATGGCGAGAACCCACATCAAAAGGCTGCGTTTTATTCGTCAAGCGAACAGCGCCCGGGCATCGCGACAGCAACACAGCTGCAAGGCAAAGAGCTCAGCTTTAATAATCTAAATGATACGGATGCCGCGTTTGAGTTGGCCGGTGAATTCAAAGACGGCCCTGCGTGTGTGATCGTCAAACATGCCAACCCGTGCGGCGTTGCGACCGGTGTCGATTTGCAGACCGCCTATGCGCGCGCACTCGCCTGCGACACGGAAAGTGCGTTCGGCGGCATCATCGCGTTCAACAAAACGCTCGACGCCGCAACCGCAAAGGACGTCGCCGAGTTGTTCGCCGAAGTGATCATCGCACCAGACATCAGCGATGAAGCAAAAGCGATCTTGGGTGCCAAAAAGAACCTGCGCGTGCTCGTCGCCGGCGCAATGCCGGACCCGACCAGTGAAGGCATGACCGTACGGTCGCTCGCAGGCGGCTATCTTTTACAAAACCGCGATGCGCTTTTGACGTCCGACGATCTGAAAGTCGTCACCAAACGCCAGCCGACTGATGCTGAGATGGCAGACCTGATGTTTGCGTTCACCGTCTGCAAGCATGTTAAATCCAACGCCATCATTTATGCCAAAGACGGGGCAACCGTCGGCGTCGGCGCTGGGCAGATGAGCCGTGTTAATTCATCCAGAATCGCGGCCTGGAAAGCCGCCGACGCTGCCAAAGTTGCCGGTGACAGTGATAGCTGGGCAATTGGGTCCGTGGTCGCATCGGATGCATTCTTTCCATTCGCCGACGGCTTGATTGCGGCGGCGGATGCAGGCGCCACGGCGGTCATCCAACCCGGCGGCAGCATGCGCGATGACGAGGTCATCAAAGCCGCCGACGAAAAAGGCCTGGCCATGGTGATGACCGGCATGCGGCATTTCCGGCACTAAGTGGCATTCATGGGACGCAACACCGAACAATCGATCCTGGCCATCGCCGAAGCCGTAAAAGCAGACGGCGGCGATGGGGCTGCGTCGTCCCATTGGCGCAACGATCAGGGTCTAACCGATCATCCGATGGTTCAAGACCCTTTGAACTTCGACATGAGAACAGCTGACTCAAGTGCGTTTGGGCCGCTCGGGGGCATTTCGGCGAAAGCCGAATTACGCCATCGACTCGTTCATTGGTTATTGCAAATTCCATTGCGCGCGATGGGTATCGGTCTGCCAGGCTTTGCCGGCGCAGATAAAATAGCCGCCAAGATCGCCCGCGCACAAAATCGTGCCTACGACAAAGATCTGCTCCGCCACACACTGACATTGGCCTTGTTGCAGCGCCATTTGGGCAACGCCTTAGATCACGGCACCATTGCCGTTATCGGCGACGGCTTTGCCAATATGAGCGCACTTTTGCTGAGTGCGCATCCAGGTGCCAAAGTTATCTTGGTCAATCTGCACAAAAGTCTTTTGTTCGATTGCGTATTTTTACGCAAAGCGTTACCCGAGACAAATATCTGCTTGGTGCAAAGTGATGCTGAGATGGCAGACGCCATAGCCGCACCGGATGTACAGTGTATTGCGTTGGCAGCTGAAAATGCATCTTTGATGGGTGCGGCACCGATCACGCTTGGCATCAATATTTTATCCATGATGGAAATGGACCCGCCCGTGATTGCGGCTTATTTCGATCTTTTACGTCGCGCACCCGCCGACAAAACCGCATTCTATTGCTGCAACCGCATTGAAAAAACCCTGCCGGACGGGACGGTGACGCGCTTCGAGGCATATCCATGGGATGCAGACGACGAGGTCTTGGTCGATGCCATGTGTCACTGGACACGCCTGGCCTATCATGGGCGCCCGCCATTTTATTATCTCAGCAACCCTGTCCGCCATCGGCTGGCATATCTGAAAAAATCAGAGACTTAGAGTTTGCCGTCGCCACGCAGATGACGCACGACAGCTGCCACTGCGCGCGCGTCGCCAAGCGCATCATGGCTCGCAAAATCGACATCAATACCGAAAACGGTCGGCAAATCTGCGCTGAAAACATATTCTTCGAGCAATCCGACTTTCAGCATATATTGTCTTAAATTTTCTTCAGGCGGCAATGCCACTGGATGATCGACATCGTTGATGTCGCAGTTTTCAACAATCACGTCACCATCACGCCCGAACGAAAGCAACAGGTCCGTATCGTCGCCAATGAACGCCACAAAGCTGTCGAGAGCTTGTCGAAAGGCGACCGCATTTTGGTCGAGGTCTTTCTGAGAAATACTTGTGAGGTCTTGAATGTAATCGCTTAAGTCAGGGTTTATTTTTGGTCGCACCAAACAGCAAAAGCTGTCGATTTCGTCCAAGTCCGCACCGACGCCCGCATCCAATTTCACCGCACCGATCTGAATAATTTCACGGTAACGACCGGGCGCCTCAAACTTTTGCTCCAAAAAGCCTTCCCAACTTGTGAATTCGGTGTCGTAGAGGACGATCTTACCGCGAGCCGGGATCAGCGACATAGTTCCTCGCGTCGGTGAATCGAAAACAGCGCTATCATGATCTTAGAACTTTCGATCACGAATCAAATCTGGCGACATTTTTTGCATGCGAAGATATTGCGCCAACATATGCATGATCGACTGATGCGCATCTTCGACAACACCGTAGTTATCACCGACAACATGAATATTCACATCCGCCATGGCGGCGCTACGCCCGCCGGCGAAACCGGTCAATGCCAGAACTTTAATCCCATTATCCTTCGCCCAATGAACAGCCCGCACGACGTTTTCACTGTCGCCCGACGATGACACCGTAATTAAAACGTCATCGGCATCGGCAAGCGTGCGGAGCTGATAAACGAACACATCGGCGTAAGAGATATCATTGGCAATCGCGGTGATTGTTTCCATGCCCGACACCAACGAGACCACGCGCGGCTTTATGTCAGTATCGGTCTGAATGCCTTTTAGGTGATCGCAATGAAGATGATTGGCAATCGCTGCAGACCCGCCGTTACCACACACATAGACCGTGCGGCCCGCGCCATAGGCAGCGGCCAACAACGTTGCCGCCGACGTAAATTGTGTGCGGTCTATGGACGCTAAAGCATTGCGGACAGCAGACGCGTAAGCGTCCACAAAGCTGTCGGCATCTTTGAACGGGGTATCTGGAAATGTCATCGGCTTGCTATATCCCCTTTGCACACCGGAGGCAACCAAACCAGCATGTACGGCGGGCCCAACTCAGCGCACGACGGGCGCCGAACGCATGGCCCACGCCAGCAATGCAGCACCCACAACAAAGAAAATAGGAATCGCAGCCATCCCGGCACGTTGCGAACCTGCCCACGCCGTCAATCCACCAACCAACATCGGTCCCAAGAAAGCCGTCGCCTTGCCGGATAAAGCATAAAGCCCAAACATTTCATTGCGCACGTCTGCGGGCGCTATCCGCGCCATCAAAGATCGGCTGGCCGATTGCGCCGGCCCCACAAAGAAACCCAGCGTCAGACCGACAATCCAAAAATACGTCACATCCGTGATCAACAATACAGAGGTACCCAATATGGTCAGCGCTGCGAGCGAGATATAAATCACCCGCACAGGCCCCCATCGATCATCCAGCCAAGCAAAGCCGAACGCGCCCAGGCCTGCAGTTACATTCATGCCGATCCCAAAGATGATCAAATCAGCAAACGTCATACCGAATGTGCCGGCCGCATAAATACCACCGAATGCAAACAGCGTATTCAATCCATCCGTATAGATCATACGCGCCAGCAAATATTTAAAAACGCCCGCGTGGCGTCGCCATTCTTTGAAGGTCTGGATCAACTCGCCCAATCCTTCACGGACGGCCACAATCGCAGAATGGCCTCGCGACGGCATATCACGCGTCAGCAAAAACAGCGGCAGACTGAACAACGCCATCCAACCTGCGACAAACGGGCCGACAATACGCAGATGTTCAGCAGGGTCTTTATCAAGGCCAAACATTGGGGTATCGGTCTGCACAAACAGCACCAACACGAGGGCCAAACATATTAAGCCGCCAACGTACCCGGTCCCCCATCCCCATCCAGATACCCGACCCAGAAATTTTCCGGACACCATATCGGCGAGCATGGCGTTGTAAAAAACCATACCCAATTCAAAGGCAACATTCGCACAAGCCACCAAAACCAAGGCGGTAATCGCCATGCTGGGCTCGGGCAAAATAATCCAAAGAGATACGCTGAAGGCGACACACGCACATGTGGCAACAAACAGCCACGGCTTGCGCCTTCCACCGCGATCGGCAATCGCTCCCAAAATCGGGCTCATCACCGCAACGGCAAGTGCGGAAAGGCCCATCGCTTGCCCCCATAACGCGGTGCCGGTCACAGAATTTTCAGCGACGCCTTCGGTAAAATAAGCCGCGAACACAAACGTCACGATCACCGTCGGAAATGCGGAGTTCGCCCAATCATACAGACACCATGCCGCCACGCCTAAGCGTGATGCCTCTGCGCCTGGCATAAGGTCGTACTGCTCAGCCCGCGGCACCGTCGACCATCGTCCGCAATTGTCGGCTGGCGACCTGGATCATCGAGAGATCATTGACCTCGATATTCCAAAGTTCGCCCAACATTTGATCGGTCGGCTGCACGAGCGCCGGGTTCGCCGCGATCCAATCTTCAACGGCCTGTTTTGGCGAGGTTCCTTTTTTCGCCGAATCCAAGGCACGTTCGGCAAGACGAAGCTGATGACTGTAGATTTCCTCGACCAAAGCCGCGATGGCCAACTGCTGCCAGTGGCTGTCGGCTTCCATGAACTCGGCCGCGGCGCGCAATCGGCCCATGCGGAACCGGGTACCGACCGCAAAGTACGCTTTTGCAATATTCAGCACATCCATTTTACGACGCGTCGCAAGGCGCACCACATCGCAACCGGAATACAAGTTCACCAAATTCGCGACCCGCAGCGCCAGCGCTTCCGGCACACCGTGTTCGATATAAGGGCGGCCACGGGTTTTCACGTCATCGACGTAATGCGGCGGCAACGTCGACGACAAGTCACCTGCCAACGTACGCATACCATCGCGGAACGCATCCACATGCGTGCCGATATCCAAGCCCGGCTCCCCATGGCGCAAAAACCACAGCGTTACCCATTCCAACAAGTGATGGCTGTCCAGCATCATCGACGTTTGCGTTTCCGCCGGCACTTTGTTGTCGAGCCGTTCAATCGCAGACCACAGGGCCGGCATCTCAAAAACTTCATGGGCGATGAACCAAGCGCGGGTGATATCGGCAACACCCTTGCCGGTTTTCTCGCGCACTTCGTTGATGAAGCTGCCGCCCATGCGATTGATCATCGCATTGGTCAGGCGTGTTGCGATGATCTCGCGACGCAGGCGATGCTTAGAAATGTCGTCGCGGTATGCTTCGCGAAGCGGCGTCGGGAAATAATGCAGCAAATCATTGAACAGGTATTTGTCATCCGGCACATCCGATGCCAGCAATTCGTCATACGTCCACAGTTTCGCGTACGACATCAGCACGGCGATTTCGGGTCTATACAAACCATGCTTAGTGGTCGTGCGTTCGATCATCATCTCATCGTCCGGCAAATACTCAACGGCCCGATCCAATCGACCCGCACGCTCCAGACTTTTCATCAAACGATGCTGGTTATCGAGCGCATGAATACCGCGCGACTGTATAATCGTGATCGCCTGACTTTGATCGTAGTTGTGGCGCAACACCAAGCCCGCCACTTCGTCGGTCATTTTCGCCAACAGCTTATTGCGCATCGGCTCTTTTAGGCGGCCTGACTTCACCGCCTGACCCAGCAAGATTTTAATGTTCACTTCGTGGTCGGATGAATCGACGCCAGCGGAGTTATCGATAGAATCGGTATTGAGCCTGCCGCCAGCGGCGGCAAAGTCGATACGACCTAATTGCGTCGTGCCCAAGTTGGCACCTTCGCCGATTACCTTCGCACGTACATCACCGCCATTGATGCGGATCGCATCATTGGCCCGATCGCCAACATCCGCCGCAGATTCATTTGCCGCTTTGATGTACGTACCGATCCCGCCGAACCACAACAGGTCACATTGGTGCTTCAAGATCGCCTTCAACAATACGTTCGGCGCCACGGTATCGCTCTCAAGATCAAACATCTCTTTGACCTGTGCTGATACTTTCAGCGATTTCGCGCTTCGATCAAAGATGTCACCACCTTTCGACAGCAACCGCTTGTCATAGTCGGTCCATGACGAACGGCCCATATCGAACAGACGCTTCCGCTCGACCCAGGTTTTCGCCGGATTGGGATCTGGATCGACGAAGATATGCATGTGGTTAAACGCGGCGACCAGCTTGATGTGCTTCGACAACAGCATACCGTTGCCGAACACGTCGCCCGACATGTCGCCGACGCCGACGCAGGTAAAGTCTTCGGTCTGGATGTTCACACCAATTTCGCGGAAGTGCCGCTTGACCGATTCCCATGCACCCTTTGCGGTGATGCCCATTTTCTTATGGTCATACCCTTGGCTGCCGCCGGAGGCGAACGCGTCGCCCAGCCAATGGCCGTACTTGATTGATACCGAGTTCGCGATATCGGAAAACGTCGCCGTGCCTTTGTCGGCAGCGACCACCAGATACGGGTCATCACCATCACGACGGACAACATGCTTACGCTGGATCACGCGCGTACCATCGATGTTGTCGGTGATATCCAAAAGGCCGGACAAGAAAATTTTATAGCATGCGATGCCTTCCTCGAAGAACGCATCACGCCCGCCTTCGGTCGGCGGACGTTTGCAGACAAAGCCACCTTTCGAGCCGACCGGTACGATGACCGCATTTTTGACCTGCTGCGCTTTCACCAAGCCGAGCACTTCGGTGCGGAAATCTTCAGGACGATCAGACCAACGAAGGCCGCCCCGTGCCACCAGTCCGAAACGCAGATGCACACCCTCGACCCTTGGGCTATAAACCCAAATCTCACGGAATGGGCGCGGCAACGGCATATCTTCGACTTTGCGCGAATCGATTTTGAATGACACGTATGATTTCGGGTTGCCGTCTTCGTCAGGCTGGAAATAGTTCGTCCTGAGCGTCACGTCGATCATATTGAGGAAGCGGCTGAGAATGCGGTCTTCATCCGCACTCGCCACGTTATCCAGTTTTTCCTTATAGCTTGCGCGCAGTTTTTCGAGATCGGTGGTTTTTTTGCTCTTCGCAGGATCAAACCCGACCATGAACATTTGCACCAATAGCTTGGCAAAATCCGCATGTCGCGCCAGGGTTTGTTCCATGTAAGTCTGCGAATACGTGATTCCGACTTGGCGCAAATATTTGCAGTACGCTCGCAGCACGACGATCTCGCGCCAAGCCAATCCGGCGCCGACAATCAACGCATTAAAGCCGTCACTTTCCGCGTCCCCATGCCAGACACGCACGAACGCATCTTCAAAAACATCACGGCTGGCAGCTAAGTCAATGTCCTCACCGCTTCGCGACTCAAGCCCGAAGTCATGAATGATTAAGCGCTCAAAACTGGCGTTGGGCACGCGCACGACGTGCGGTCCACCTTCGTTGATGACCTTAAAGCCCATGTGCTCGAAGACCGGCAAAACATCGGAAAGCGCGATTTGCGTTTCTTGATTATACAACTTGAAACGCACGGTGTTGGCCGCAGCACCTGCAGGGCGATACAGATTGAAACCAACCTCACCCGATTTATCGATGGCCTCGATCTTGTCCAAGTCGAACAACGCTTCATCGGTGGTGTATTGAGCCTGATAAGCTGAATCAAAGGCGCGTCCAAATCGCGTCTGTAACTCATGCGCGCGCGGTTCACCTTCACGCGGTACCAGCGCATCCAATAATTTGTCCGCCCATGATCGGGTGGCTTCCGCGATCTCGGCTTCTAAAGCCTTGAGGTCAAGCTTCGGCACTTTGCGTTCAGTCAATTTAACGATCATATGAACGCGCGCCAACGGCGAGTCACCGAGTTGCGTAAAAAATGCCGCTGCCTGACCGTTGCAACCGTTCGCAAGAATATCTTGAATAACCCGTCTCAGTTCCGTGCTATAGCGGTCACGGGGCACAAAAACCAAGAACGATAAATAACGTTTAAACGCGTCTGCGCGCACGAACAGCGCCGTGCGTTGACGTTCTTGCAGATGCAAAATACCGGTCGCCGTTTCCAACAATGTATCTTCATCGACCTGAAACAGTTCGTCGCGCGGATAATTTTCGAGAATGTTTAAGAGGGCTTTGCCGTCGTGACTGTCTCGGGTAAAGCCGGCACGGTCGATGATATTTTGAAGACGCCGACGCAATAGCGGAATGTTGCGCGGTGAGCGATTATAAGCAACCGATGTAAACAGACCTACAAACAATCGGTGCGCAACGACCCGGCCCTTGGCATCAATCTTATTGATACCGATCGCATCCATATGCACCGAGCGATGCACCACGGAACGCTGATTGGTTTTCGTCACCGTCAGCAGTGCGCCACGGGTCAAAGAATCTGCAATTTCCGGTGACAACGTGTCTTTCGCTTGAAATGATTCGAACACCGAAACGTCGGCATCGCGTAAAATTCCAAGGCCGGAATCCCGGTCGACGGTGACCCGCGTCTTTTTACCTGCACCACTGACCTTGTATTCGCGAAACCCTAAAAACGTAAAATGGTTGTCGTGCAGCCAGCGCAAAAGCTCGCGCACTTCTTGCGCTTCTTCGAGCGGGATACCCTTAGGCTCAATGTTCAAATCATCGATCACGGTTTCCATGCGCTCACGCATCGGGCGCCAATCTAAGACAGAATACTGAACATCACGGAGCACATCGTGCAGAGCGGCTTCAATTTCTTTCAGCGCCACGGCCGGCTGCTGGGTGATCTGAAAATGCATAAAGCTTTCTGAACGTGCGTCGATATCAACATGACCACGCTCGAGGATGTCGATCACCTTGCCGGCCTTGTCGCGCCGGACCTTTAAAATCGGGTGGATGACCAAATGGATCGGCAGCTCGCGGCGCGTCAATTCAGCCGAGACCGAATCCACCAAGAACGGCATATCATCGGTAACGATTTCAATCACGCTGTCTTCGGTTGACCAACCGTCACGTTTTTTCTGCGGGGTGTAAACGCGAATTTTCGCTTTGCCGGGTTTGCGCACGTCGCCCGTCGCCAAGTGTGCCGCAATCAGACCGGCGATCTCAGTCCCGTCCATGCCGCTGAGATCATGGTAAGGCACATGTTGCAGGTAGTCCGAAACCGCGCCTGCAAGCCGCTTGCCTTTTTTACCCTTGATCGATTTTTGTGCTGCTCGTTCGGCAGCAGCGATTAACGCCGCGCCGTCACCGTTGCTTTTAGCCATGTTATCCTCCCGTCCCGGCTCCCCCCGGTCGTACCTGAAAGGCTAACGCATTCAGTGAACAAGGGGAAGGCATGGCTTTATGACGACGAAAAGGCGCGCAGTGCAGATTTAAAAATGGACCGATAGGCTGATCGCGCCAAAACGATCACTTTCCGGTTGTTGATCGAACTCACGGGATCGCATGACATGGGTGAAGGCAATACGTGCAGACCCGTAAATGATTGCAATGCCGGTATAAAAATCGCCAACGAGCGTTTTTTTATCGACACTGTGGCTATCGCGAAACGTATTGCCATCGAGAAAGATGTTGCGCGCGACGGCGCGGCCGTCAACACCGGCAAACAAATACCAGGCAACACCATCAGACGGGTTGAGCGCGCCGAACCCAGATGCATTGGGCCTGATCAACGGCGGTCCGTAATCAGTATCGAGCAGTTGGCCAAATCGCACCGTCGCACCGCCGTTGGCATGCGTATACACATTGCCGAGCGTGGCGCCGAGATGGGGAATCGCATCAACCTCAAAGTTTGAGAGTTTAAATGCGCGATGCCGCCATTTGCGTTCGCCGATCAGGTTGATCCCGGGCTCATCCTTAAGCTGGTTGTCCCAACCCTTGTTGCTCGCGACGTTGATAATCTTATGAAAGCCGTTTTGAACCTGACGCCCCAAAGCCGACGGGCCGACGACCCCCAACTCCAACGCCATGGTATCCAACGTCTCGGTATAATGTTCGCCGAACCCTTGCCCTGTTTCTGCATTCAACGATGCCGATAAATAGAGCCAACCAGCATAGGGTCTATCATCCTGAATCAGCGTGCGTCGTTCGGTATCGGCTGGTGTGTAAATATTATGCCCGAGTTCGAGCCCAAGCCGTCCATTACGCACGTCGGCCAACGGATAGAGAAGCTGCAGCGTATCGCGCAGGATCGGAATATCGGAACCGTCTTCAGCATCCGAAACCCAGCCGAGCCGAAATCCGTTCGAATAATGCCGGTCCGTATTGGCAATACGGTCATTCTCAACATTCACCGTCCAAGTGCCGGCATGGGCAATGATCGGCACACACAAAAGTGCGCCGAAAGCGAATATCATATTCTTAAACGGTGAATACCTCATCATACGCCTTCATAGCGCTTATTCGCGTAACACGGAAGTGAGGCTTTAGCGCGCGGCCAAAATATCCGCAATCGGCATTGGACGCGCAAAATGATATCCCTGCATCCGGTCAACGCCGCTATCGATGACAACACGCGCATTTTCCTCGGTTTCGATCCCTTCGGCGATCACTTTGATGTTGGCGCTATGAAAAGCGCGAATGACAGCTTCAACCATCGGCAACCGATCGTCGTTCGGCGTTAAGTTCGAGGTTAAGGATTTGTCCAACTTCACAAAGTCCGGGCTAAGCGCAATAAACGTTTCAAGATTGCTGTGACCTGCGCCGAAATCATCCAGCGCGATACGAAACCCAGCATCTCGATAAAAATTCACGATTCCCCGCAGATGGCTCAAGTCATCGATACGCTGGCTTTCGACGATCTCAAACACCACCCTGTCGGGGGCGATATTATTTTCCTTGGCAGCCTGTACGGTGGTACGCAGACACACCCCAGGGTCATAAATTGAACCCGGCATAAAATTGATAAAAACATCTGTTCCCGTCGGCAGCTGCGCAGCCGTTTCAACGGCACAAACCCGCGCCGCGCGATCAAGGTTAAAGAACACTTGCGGGTCTTGCGCAGATTCAAATAAGGTGTCGGGTGAGATTAATTTGCCTTCCTCATCAATGCCGCGAAACAAAAATTCATGCGCGACCGTTTTACGTTCATAATCAACTGACACAATCGGCTGGGCGTACGAGACGTATCGTTTTTGATCTAAAAGATCGATCAGCCAATCGCTACGCACCCGTTGAAGCGCATTGGCAACAGTCATCACATTGCCGAAATCACCAAGCGACGGGGTTTCGGATGTGGTGATTAAGATTCGCGTGTCAGCAGCTTCGAATTTTGTCAGAAGACCGCTCAATTTTACCAGCACGCTGGATGCACCGTCGGTTTCCATACGCACACAGTTTTCGGCAGGTATGTTTTCAAATGGAAGATTTTGTGCGTCAAAATACTTTACGATTTTCTGCGTCGTATGGCCTTGTGGCGGCCATATAAAAACATAGCTCTGAGACGACAATTTATCGGGTAGTGAACAATATTGGCAGGTCATCGTGAGTTCCGCACTTTTCCATTAATCAGATCAAATCAAAGAACGAGAGAGCCCACCCAAAAATTACTTTGCGTACGCGGCGGCAAATTTTCTGTGGTTATCAGAAGGCTTTGCGCCATCGTCATCGTCAGACATAGACCAAATGGCGATGCCCGCCAAAGACGACAAGCCTGATAATGATGATTGCACTATTCTTTTTGATCCGGCCCGAATAGGGCCGAAAAGAATGGAGCGGGCGATGAGATTCGAACTCACGACTTCAACCTTGGCAAGGTTGCGCTCTACCCCTGAGCTACGCCCGCACCTGAGGTAAACCTCCGGCAGGGCCGGAGCGGTCGGATAATACGCATCACCAACTTGTTTTCAAGGTCGAATTCATGTTTTTTCATGGGGACTTAATACAAAGATGTCCCTGAACATCATATGTGGACCTTACATATTCAACTTTTCGACCCTGGTGGTGGCTTTTTAAACGTCTATCGATCAAATTTTATCGGCTAACACATGGCCATACGCCAGCGCTGGGGGTTGTCGGACAGCGTTCCGTCGTCCATTTATAAAAGAATAAATCACTGTTTTCACGAAGGCGCCCGAAGGGCGGGAGAGATAAGATGGAGTTTAAGCTCAATCCAGATGGCAGCATGAACCCGACGCCTGGTCATCCTTCGCAGGGTCCCGGCTCGCCGGTCGCGCCGACACCGTCAGCCGCGCCCGAAGCGGAACTGGTCATGGACCCGCACGCCCCCGACGGTATGAACGCGAAGCCGGTCGGTGGCGATGTAATCACCGAGACCGACACCAACCGCTTTATGCAAGATGTCATCGAAGCGTCCGCGCATGTGCCGATCATCGTCGACTTTTGGGCCCCTTGGTGCGGTCCATGTAAGCAAATGGGCCCGCAGCTGGAAAAAATCGTCCGCGAAGCCGGCGGCACCGTGCGTATGGTCAAAATCAATGTGGATGAAAACCAAGAATTAGCGGCACAGATGCGCGTTCAATCCATTCCGGCGGTCTACGCTTTTAAAGACGGCCAACCGGTCGATGGTTTTATGGGTGCCGTGCCTGAAAGCCAGCTCCGTGCGTTTGTCGAAAAACTGACCGGCGGCGCAAAAGGCGGTCTTGAAGCAGCCTTGGACGAAGGTGACAAAGCACTTGCGGACAATGATGCTGAGCTTGCCCTGGCCCTATATCAAGAAGCGCAAGCTCAAAGCCCAGAGAACGAGCGCGCCGTTGCTGGCATTTTGCGGGCGATGGCAGCCAGCGGTGACCTTGAAGGCGCGCGCGAAACCGCCAATGCACTGCCCGAGGCGTGGAAGATGAAATCCGCGATCGCGGCGGCGATTTCAACAATCGAACTTGAAGAAAATATCGAAGACGCCGGCGATTCTGCCGAGTTACAGGCAAAAGTCGACGCCAATCCGAAGGACCTTCAGGCGCGGTTTGATCTAGCCCTCGCCCTGTATGCGGCACGCAAGAATGAAGAAGCGATTGATGCCCTGCTGGAAATCATCGCCCGGAAAAAAGATTGGAACGATGGTGCCGCGCGCGAACAATTAATCAAAATATTCGACGCCTTGGGGGGCGCCCACGAGTTGACGGTGAGCGGCCGACGCCGCCTATCGTCGGTTTTATTCTCATAAATTAGAGGCGCAAAGCATGGTCGATCGTCTCCGCAATACGACCGTTGAAACGCTGCCGACCGATTTAGCTGTGTTCCCGCTACCTGGTGCTTTATTGCTGCCGGGGGGGCAAATGCCGCTGAACATTTTCGAGCCGCGTTATCTGAATATGATCGAAGATGCCCTTGGGCGCGGGCGCCTGATCGGAATGATTCAGCCGTTTGCCGAAAAAGACGAACGGCAAATCCCCAACAGCACGGCGCTTTATGAGGTTGGATGCATTGGTCGAATCATCCAATTTACCGAGGCCGGTGGCGGGCGATATGTGATCACGCTGCAAGGCGTTTGCCGTTTTCGTGTTGCGGAAGAACTTGCCAGCATCGATGGTTACCGCCGGATACGCCCGGATTGCACACCTTATCTTTCAGATCTTGAGGTCGAAACGCTGGCGTCCGATGACGCGCTTGAAGATCGCGAAAGTCTGCTTGCCGCTATGAGCCGGTATTTCGTGCTGAAAGGCATCGAGGCTGATATAGAGTCGATCAAAGATGCCCCGGATGGGGTGTTGGTGACGTCGTTGGCGATGTCATGTCCATTTGATCCCGGCGAAAAGCAGGCATTGCTGGAATGTGCAAATACGCTTGAGCGTGGGCGTTTATTGACCAGTATGTTTGAATTCGCCTTTCATGAAACGGGCACTCCGTCCTGTGATGTCCGCCAGTGAAATCAGACCGTGAAATATCAGCGTTTTCCAAAGGAACCCGCACATGAACACCACCGAAGTTGATCCCAAACTTTTGGAAATTCTGGTTTGTCCGTTAACCAAAGGGCCGCTGCGCTATGACCGCGAGCACCAAGAACTGATCAGCGATAAAGCCGGACTCGCATTTCCAATCCGCGATGGGATTCCGATTATGCTGACCGATGAAGCCCGCGAGATCGATGAGCACGTAGAGCCAAAGGCGAGCAAATAATCGTGGCCGATACCTTTAGCCAAAAGCACCGGCCCAGTGAAATCCGGCTTAAACGCGAAGAAAAAATCTTAGAAATCGATTTTGAGAACGGCGTCACCGTCGCCTTACCGGCTGAGTTGCTGCGCGTCGAAAGCCCGTCCGCCGAGGTCCAAGGCCATGGGCCCGGACAGAAAACCATTATCGCCCGGCGCCGACATGTCGGCATCATGGGCGTTGAGCCTGTTGGCAATTATGCGGTTCGACTGAAATTTGACGACATGCACGACACCGGGATTTTTTCGTGGGACACGCTTTTCGATATGGGTGCGCGCAAAGACGAACTGTGGAACGGCTACCTTGCGGCGCTGGAAGAAAAAGGCCTCAGCCGAGATCCATAAGGCGCGTTCTCATGCCTGAACATCTATCCGACAGTGCGCTGCATCAAACGCGGCAGATCGCCGCTCAACCCCATCGCTGAACGCATCAGGACTTTTTTCAAAGGCGGGATGCGATGGACCGCCGCCAGGCCAGCGTCTCGGGCCATGCGGATCGGCGCGATATCATTTGAAAACAGTCGATTTAGACCATCCGTGACAGCGAGCATCAAAGTATTATCGAAACGCCGCCAACGTTTATAGCGAGCGAGCACAGCTGCACTGCCGATATCTTGGCCAAGCCGGCGCGCATCAGTCAGTACATCCGTCAACGCGGCGACGTCACGGTATCCCATATTCAAGCCTTGGCCGGCAATTGGGTGCATCCCGTGATCCGCATCCCCTACCAGGACCAAGCGTTCAGCGACTGCGGTTTCAGCGAACTGCAGACCGAGCGGATGGCAGAATCTGGGGCCAACAACCTCGATCTCGCCCATAAAATCGCCAAAGCGGCGTGCCAGTTCCGTCAGAAACGTGCGGTCATCTAAATTGACCATGGTGCGCGCGTGCGTTGCCCGTTCCGTCCAAACGATGGACGACCGGCAACCGGGGTTCGCCGCAGTGCCCTTCAACGGCAATATAGCAAACGGACCAGCAGGCAGGAAATGCTCATGGGCGATGAACGCGTGAGGGAGCTCATGCTCGACCGTACATACAATCGCTTCTTGCGGGTAACGCCAACCGGTGATACGAATACCGGCATCCTTGCGCACTCCCGAGCCGCGCCCATCGGCAGCGACGGCCAGCGATGCCTGAACTTCCAAGCCGTCGCTCAGCGTCGCGCTTACACCGCTGTGATCGCGGGTTAACGTCTCGACACGGTTCGGTGCCATAAATTGAATATTTGAATCGGCCGCCACGGCGGCCAATGCGGCCAGGCGAATATGGCGGTTTTCAGCCAAATAGCCCAACGGGCCCGCACCGACATCTTCGTGATCATAATGCAAATAAAGCGGCGACGCGCCGTCGGCGACGCGAATATCCAAAATCGGCGACACCTGATCGACCAAATGCGGCCAAATATCCAGCGCACTCAGCAATCGCTCCGACGCCGCTGCAATTGCCGACGCACGACCATCAAACCCAGCCTGCGTGGCCGTTTTCGGATCTTCGCCGTCGATCACAATGACGGACAACCCCGAATGCGACAATGCGCGCGCAGTCACAGCACCGACCAAACCGCCGCCAATCACCAAAACATCTGAACGTTGCACATTTTTGGCCATTGCGTTTCTCATCACCGCTGAATTCAAACTTCATTGAGCTCCTTTTAGGTGCCCCCTCCCAGTGCCGCTGTCCAGAGGTAAAGTGTCTAGTTTTGGTGCTTAATTTTTAGGCATGACTATAATTTGTGCATAAATATGGCTGGAATATGGCAACACTGATTATTCCGATATCGTATAATTTCCTATAAATTATTGATTTCTATACATAATATTCCATTCATCGATTCTGGCACGGACCTTGATAGAGGGTGGGCGCGGTCCACATGGGCCCCCGAATACCCCAATGACGATTGTCTGACGGTTTTTGCCGCTATGACGTCGTTAAACGCAACTGAAGGAGAGCGACATGAAAATGATCATGGCGGTCATCAAGCCTTTTAAACTTGAAGAGGTGCGCGAAGCGCTTACGCCTCTCGGGATTGAAGGTATGACCGTATCCGAGGTCAAAGGTTTCGGCCGGCAAAAGGGCCAAGCTGAAATCTATCGCGGGGCGGAATATCAAGTGAATTTCCTCCCTAAGGTCAAAATCGAAATCGCCTGCGTCGACGATCTCGTCGAGCAAGTTGTTGAAACGGTGCAGAAAACGGCCATGACCGGCAAGATCGGTGACGGCAAGATTTTCGTCTGCTCGCTCGACAAAGCGGTCCGTATCCGCACCGGCGAGACCGATGCGGAAGCTCTTTAAGAGGGGTCGAACGATGAAAACTATGATTAAACGCGTTTTACCGTTCGCCGTCATGTCGATGGTGATCGCGGGCTTCGCATCCACGGCGAAAGCCGAGGTTAACGGTGAAGTCCAATATATTTTTAACACACTCAGCTTTATGTTCCACGGCGTGCTGGTGTTCTGGATGGCAGCTGGTTTCGCCATGCTTGAAGCCGGCCTAGTTCGCTCGAAGAACACCACCATGCAGTTGCTTAAGAACATCGCTTTGTTCTCGGTCGCTGCGATTATGTACTTCCTGATCGGCTACAACTTGATGTACGCCGGCGTTGACGGTGGTTACATCGGTACGTTCTCGTTGTGGGGTCAGCCGATGGCCGAAGCGGATGGTCCGTTTGAAGCTGGTGGCTATGCCGCAGCTTCCGACTGGTTCTTCCAGATGGTGTTCGTTGCTGCGACCGCGTCGATCGTTTCCGGCACGTTGGCCGAGCGCATCAAGCTGTGGCCGTTCCTGATCTTCGTCGTCGTTCTGACCGGCGTGATCTATCCGATCCAAGGCGCTTGGCAGTGGGGCGGTGGTTGGTTGTCCGAGATGGGCTTCTCCGACTTCGCTGGTTCCACGATCGTGCACTCGGTCGGTGGTTGGGCGGCTTTGGCCGGTGCCATCATCTTGGGCCCGCGTCTCGGCAAGTATTCTGCTGATGGTCGCGTCAACCCGATGCCGGGTGCCAACTTGCCGCTGGCAACGTTGGGCACGTTCATCTTGTGGATGGGCTGGTTCGGCTTCAACGGTGGTTCGCAGCTGGCACTTGGCACGGGTGCCGATGCCATTGCGATTTCCAACATCTACATCAACACCAACACGGCAGCTGCTGGCGGCGTCATCACCTCGATGATCCTGTCACAGATCATGTTCAAGAAAGTTGACTTGACCATGGCGCTTAACGGCGCGCTGGCCGGTCTGGTTTCGATCACCGCAGCACCGGACACCCCGTCCCTGCTGGCAGCGGTCGCAATCGGCGGTGTCGGTGGCATCTTGGTCGTGATCTTCATTCCGCTGCTCGACAAGCTGAAGATCGACGATGTTGTTGGTGCCATCTCGGTCCACCTTGTGGCCGGTATCTGGGGTACGTTGGCGGTTCCGTTGACCAATGACGGCGCCAGCTTCACCACCCAGTTGACCGGTATCATCTCAATCGGTGCGTTTGTGTTTATCGCCAGCGCCATCGTTTGGATGATCTTGAAAGTTACGATCGGCATTCGTGTCGATGAAGATGCCGAACATGCAGGCCTCGATACCAGCGAGCTGGCTATGGAAGCTTACCCAGAGTTCGGTAAGGGCTCCCAGACCCTCTGATTTCCTCCGAAGTCAGTTGGTTCTCCCCAGAAAGCCGGGCGGCACAATCCGCCCGGCTTTCATCTTTTTGGGATCAGGCAAAAACGTCCTTCGGCTTGCAGCGAATCGGACACGTAACTCCGTGGGACACGCCAAAGCGAATTCTAAACGCTTTCTCCTAAGCCCCCGATATTTAGTGGTTAATTCACGTTAACACGGCAAGAAATTCGATCCGCCCACAGACATTCACAAGACATCGGCGACGTTAATCTTCTGTCAATACTTCGGGGCGTACCACCAGTGTATGACAGTTCTCAGATCACATGCCGGCGGGAAAGCCGCCGATCCATTTCTGCCCGTTGCCGTCACAGACGCCTTAAAACGTCGTTTGTGGCAGGGGCTCGGTTTGGTCCTGATCGGCATGGCCGCTATTTTGGGCGCGGCCTTATTATCGTATGCGCCCGGCGATCCCTCTCTAAATAGTGCCACCGACAACCGCGCAATTAATATTGCCGGCCCCTGGGGAGCGTTGTTTGCAGATCTTACCTTACAAATTATCGGCTATGCGGCTCTTTTGGTGCCAAGTGTCCTCGCCGTCTGGGCTGCAATGATCTTGACCCACGGCACCCTGGCACGCCCAGGTGGCCGCCTCGCATGGCTTATTTTGGCGGTGATCACCGCATCCATCGCCCTGGCCGCACCGGACACACCGAACGGCTGGCCACTTGCGGTTGGGCTTGGCGGTGTTGCAGGATCGCTGGCGCT
>JAFMCK010000070.1 GCA_017857825.1 Rhodospirillales bacterium | reverse complement strand
TATGCCCAACGCCCCCATGGGCGCTTCGTACACCACGTGGAGGGACACAAGCACGTTTCACAGAAGCATCTCTCATGATAAACAGCTTTAATGACTGTAAATCCTGAAAGCTTTCGCCAAGCGATGTCGCGATTCGCAAGCGGTGTCACCGTTGTGACCGCCAAAACCCTTGGTGGCGCGCCCGTTGGCGTCACAGTGAGTGCATTTTCATCGCTCTCGCTGACGCCGCCGCTGATCTTGGTTTGCCTCGATAACGCGACCGCGAATCTTGCGGCCTATTCCGAGGGGCCAGGGTTTTGCGTCAACATCTTGGCCGCCGGTCAGGAAGATGCCTCCAATGCCTTTGCGTTCCCAGGGCCTGTGCCGCCGTTTGAGCGAATCGATAACGTCCTCGGCGCACTCAATATCCCGATCCTAACCGGTACTGTTGCGACGCTGGAATGCACGCGCTTTGCCGTGCACCCGGGCGGCGATCATCAGATTCTGATCGGCCAAGTCGAGCATGCGGCGTGGCGCACTGATGTGGCACCCTTGTTGTACGCCGCTGGCGGCTATCGGGCGCTGGCTGGATCGACAACCGGGTCGGACGTATCGGCGTGAGCCGAGAGGCCCGCAACCCGGTTTTTAAAACCATTGCGATCTTGGTCGTGTTTGCCGGCTCCGCCATCGTCGTCTGGGCGGTCGCGCCTGAGACCTTACCGCGCACCCACTGGAGCCTGGTTGCCCTGGCATTCGCCGCTTCCCTTGGCGCGATGGTGACGGGCAGGGCGATCCACCTGGGCCCTGCATGGTTGGTGTTAATGGCCATCGCCACACCGTCATTGGTGCTGGTGCCGGTTTACCGTCCGCCGATCTGGCTGTTTCCGCTGGCGGCGTTGCTGTTGGCCGGGTTTTACAGCAATGGGGCGCTCGAGAAAGTGCCCCTCTATCTGACCAATACCCGGACCCGCAGGCAATTGGCCGATTTGTTACCAAAAGCAAATGGCACAAAACCTATATTCATCGATCTGGGCTGCGGCCTGGGTGGGGTTGTCAGCGCCGTTGCCCGCGCCAGACCTGACGCAGACGTGATAGGCGTCGAGACTGCGCCGCTATCGTTCATCCTGGCGTGGCTGCGCCTCACACTGTTCGGCCCCCGGAATGCACGGATACGGTTCCAGAGCATCTGGCACACCGACGTCAGTCAGGCGGATACCGTTTACGCGTTTTTGTCACCGGCGCCGATGGCGCGCCTAAACGAAAAACTGCGCGCGGAAATGAAGGCCGGATCGATTTTCATCTCCAACTCGTTCGCCGTCCCTGGCGCCGCGCCAGATACCATCATCCCCATCGATGACAGCCGTCAGACGCAGTTGCTGATTTGGCAGATGTAGGTCTCAAACGATGATGCGCAAACCTAGCCCTTGTCCCGCAAAAGCCTCGCTTTTTGGCGGTCCCAGTCGCGGGTTTTGACGGTTTCGCGCTTGTCGTAGCTTTTCTTACCCTCACCGAGTGCGAGTTCGAGCTTGGCCAAACCGCGGTTGTTGAAGTAAATCTTCAACGGCACCAGCGCCATGCCCTTTTGCTTTTGTGCACCAATCAAATGCGCCATCTGCTTGCGATGCAGCAACAGTTTCCGGTCACGGTTCGGCTCGTGATTGAAGATGTTGGCGGCACCCTCATAAACCGGGATATGCGCGTTCAATAAGTAGATTTCACCGTGCTTTTCACCGGCAAACGCCTCGTTCAGGCTGGCGCGACCGGCGCGCAACGACTTTACCTCGGTGCCGGTCAGTTGCAGACCGGCCTCCAAGGTTTCACTTATTTGATAATCGCGGCGTGCCTTGCGGTTTTGCGCGACGGCGTTGCCGCCTTTTTTCTTTTTATTTTTGCCGGCCATAGCGTCACCGATCCATATCCCTTCAGTTCAACAGACCAACAGACTGCATCGCTTCGCGGACGAGCGCTTTTGACGACTCTGCGATTTCGCACAGCGGCAGACGCGTATCAGGCTCACATTTGCCCAGCAGATTTGCCCCGAATTTGACCGGACCTGGGCTCGCCTCGCAGAACAGCGCCATATGTAGCAGCAACAGGCGCGCCTGGATTTCCATCACGGTATCCAAATCGCGGTTTTGCCACGCCGTATGTAATTCCGAACACGCACGCGGCGCGATGTTCGCGGTCACCGAAATGCAGCCATCTCCGCCGGCAGCCAAAAATGGCACGATCGCACCGTCTTCGCCGGACATCTGACAAAATTTCGGCCCGAGTGCCGCCTTCGTCTTCATCGGGCGCATGGCGTCGCCTGTGGAGTCTTTGACACCGATGATGTTGGCGTTTTTCGACAAGCGCGCCATCGTGTCGACCGACATATCAACGATGCTTCGGCCTGGAATGTTGTAGATCACAATTGGAATGTCGACCGCATCGGCGATCGCCGCATAATGACGATACAAGCCCTCTTGCGTCGGCTTGTTGTAATAAGGCGTGACGATCAGCGCCGCATCGGCACCGGCCTGCTTGGCATGCTTGGTCAGCCGAATCGCTTCACGAGTCGAATTCGATCCCGTACCAGCAACAACCGGCACCCGACCGCTTGCAACATCGATACACATTTCGATGACTTCGTCGTGCTCGTCATGGCTGAGCGTCGGTGATTCACCGGTGGTGCCCACCGGTACGAGTCCGTGGGTGCCTTCACCGATTTGCCATTCGACGAAGTCTTTAAACGCAGCTTTATCCACCTCACCATTTTTGAAAGGTGTGATCAGCGCGACAAAAGAACCCTTAAACATCGTCCCCTCCTGGAACATCATTTGAAACAAGCCCGGCACCATAGAGCCGCAACCCGCGCGGGGCAAGGGATGCGCTTTTATAGAGCCAAATTATCGGTGCGTTGAAAAATATCGTCTGCGGCGGGGCACGCCTCAGTTTGGAGGGCACAGAGACAAATTCCATTTTCCTTAACGGGTTCGTGACAAATGTAAGGCGATATTGTCTCTGATGCCCTGCGGGCGCTATGATATCCGCGTCGGCATACTTGACCTTGAATATAGGTAACAGAGTTGGATTCCGTCATACCTTTCAGCAAACATATAATGCGTCGTGTGGCGATGGTCGGCCTTTGTATCGGGCTGTTTATGACGCTATCCGGCAATACGGCGCGTGCCGACGCGCTATCGGCGAGCGAAGCGCGGGTGTTTTCCAATGCGCTCAATGAAGTCGAGCGCGGCGAGAAAAAGCGGCTTGAGCATTATGCCCGACAGCTTAAAGACCCATTGGCGCGCAAAATCGTATCCTGGTACGTGCTTTTCCAAGGCGGGTTCGGCACCGAGTTCGGGGCGATCGACGAATTCATCCGCCGCAATCCGGATTGGCCGCGCTCAACGCGGTTGATGTCGCGCGCCGAAGAAGCCTTGGATGCGTATGCAAACGCAGACTTCATCATCAATTGGTTCGGCACCCGCGAGCCGATCACCGAGCTTGGCTTTGAGAAACTCGCCGGCGCTTTGATCCGGGCAGGGCGCACCAAAGAGGGCATTGCCCTGGTGCGACGCGCCTGGGTCGAGGGTGATTTCTCAAAAGGGCACGAGCGCGCATTTTATAAAAAATTCCGCAAACATCTGACGCTCGCCGATAACCGGCTGCGCGCGGATCGCTTGTTGTGGGACGGCAAATATTGGCCGTCGCAACGGATGATTTATCGGGTCGATGCGAAATACGCGAAGCTGATCCAAGCGCGCAGTGCGCTCCGGCATATGCGCGGCAACGTCGATTATCTCGTCTCGCAGGTCCCGAAAACCCTGCAAAACGATCCGGGCTTGATCTATGAACGACTACGGTGGCGCCGTAAAAAAGGCTTGGATAGCGCGCTTAACCTATTTCATGGCCTACCCGTTACGGTGCCGTATCCATACCGCTGGTGGGATGAACGCGCGATCATCGCCCGCGATCTTTTACAAAAGGGTCATATCTCCGAGGCCTATCGGATCGCCGCACAGCACGGGCTCACACCTGAACACGCCGCAGATCATGCTGAGGCCGAATGGTTCTCAGGCTGGATTGCGCTCCGTTTCTTGAACGAGCCAAAGGTCGCGCTGGCGCATTTCAAGCGGATGTATGACGGCGTCAGTTTCCCGGTCAGCCTGTCGCGTGGCGCCTATTGGGCCGGTCGCGCGGCGGAAGCCTTGAAAGCTGAAAAAGCTGCGAAAGACTGGTACACCACCGCCGCCCAACACCCGACAACTTATTACGGGCAGCTGGCGGCAGCAAAAGTAACGCCCGGCAAAGCTTTAAAGCTGCCGCCGGATACCGGTGCCAGTGCCGAAATGCGCAAGCGCTTTGATGGCAACGAGTTGGTGCGCGCGGTCCGCATGCTTGCCGGTGTCGGCGAAGAAGAACGTCTGTATTCGTTAGTCACCCACATCGCAACGCTCGACAACGATCCGAGTTGGTTGGCGCTGACAGCCCGCTTGGCCAGGCTTAGTGGGCGCCCGGACCTGGCGATCCGCGTCGCTAAACAGGCCGCCCAAAATCACAGGCGCTTCGTGGCGGGTGGCTATCCCGAGCTTGTACCACCCCGGATGCCATCCAGAATTGACACATCCATGCCGGAAACGTCATTGGTGTTGGCGTTGGTGCGCCAAGAAAGTGAATACGACAGCGCTGCGGTCAGTCACGCCGGCGCGCGCGGTCTGATGCAACTGATGCCGGCGACAGCAAGGGTCGTCGCGAAACAAGTCGGACTAAGCTATTCAAAACACAAGCTGACCACCGATCCGGATTACAACCTGACACTCGGCCAAGTGTACATCGCGGATTTAATCAAAGATTATGACGGCTATCTGCCGCTCGCCATTGCCAGTTATAACGCCGGCCCAAATCGGGTGCGCCAGTGGATCCGCGAAAACGGCGACCCACGCCAGCCCGATGTAGACGCCATCGACTGGATCGAACTGATCCCTTTTAAAGAAACCCGGAACTATGTGCAGCGCGTACTGGAAAACGTCCAAGTGTATCGCCGCCGCCTCGCCGATACGGAAGTCGCGCTAGGGCTTGAGCACGACCTCGGTCGATAGCCATGCCCATTAATCGCCCTGATGACGACCGCTTCGATACCTTGTTCTCTGGCCGAAAGGGCTCGGTATTAGGCGAGCATACCGCCAATACCCCTACCGTTGACGATCCAGCGCCCACCAGCAGCGCCGCCAAGGCAAAGATGAAGGCCGCTGCCGAACAACGCCTGCCCCCCAGGCGCGATCACGACCGCCGTCGCGTGCCACCGGGTCAAAAGGTTGTCGACAAATGGCCGGTACTCGACCTTGGCCATCAACCGTCGGTCCCAAAATCACAATGGACGCTCGACATCAAAGGCGCGGTCGCACGACCGTTGTCGCTTGATTGGGATGCCTTCCACGGGCTCACCCAAAGCCGCGTCGATGCGGATATTCACTGCGTGACCGCGTGGTCTTTGCTGGACAACGTGTGGGAAGGGGTCCGCACCTGCGATTTGATTGCCCGCGTGCAGCCGGACGAGAGCGTCCGCCATGTGATTTTTCATGCCCATGACGGATATCGGACGAACGTAACGATGGCCCGGTTTCAAGCGGAAAACGCATTGCTCGCCCATACCTGGAACGGCACGGAAATCAGCCGCGAACACGGTGGCCCGATGCGGATTATCCTGCCCGATCTGTATTTCTGGAAAAGCGCCAAATGGGTGCGCCAGATCACGTTTTTAGCCAATGACGTCAAAGGCTATTGGGAAGCGCTCGGTTACCACAACGAGGGCGACCCCTGGCGGGAGGAGCGATACGAATGACCGTGCTTCGTTCCATCAACAATCCCGACGGCAGTCTTTGCGTGGATGTATTTTCCAGGGATGACGGCTCCATCGGCTTTGAAGAGTTCCGCCGCGACGTCGAAGACACATCCGGCTGGTTCGCCATCGGCGGCCATGCTGAACAGCGCTTCACATCGGTTGAAGACGCGCTGCGGGCCGCCAAGCTGGCTGTGGTGTGGTTTGAAGGTTGAGGAGGGACCGCCCCGACAAAAAACTAAACCACGCCGCCGTTTGGTCCGTAGAAAGATAAAGTTAAACAACCCAGGTCTCATCATGCTACGAACAATCACAGCCGCGCTGGCGATCGCCTTTACCTTAAGCGCCCCCTCACTTGCCGGAGCTTCTCAAATGTCCTTTCACGACTTCGATTTCACCGCCATTGAAGGTGGTCCACTGCCTGCGAAAAGCTTCGAGGGAAAGGCGGTTCTGGTGGTGAATACGGCGTCTTTCTGTGGCTTCACCAAACAATACGAAGCGCTGCAGTCGGTGTGGTCGCGCTATCGGGATCGGGGATTAGTTGTGTTGGGTGTGCCGTCCAACGATTTCGGCAGCCAAGAACCCGGCAAGGCCGACGAAATTAAAGATTTCTGCGAAACCACATTTAATGTCGACTTCCCGCTGACATCAAAAGAACACGTGAAAGGCGACAATGCGCACCCGTTTTACAAATGGGCGAAAACCCAGGTTGGCGTGCTTGGCTCGCCGAAATGGAACTTCCACAAATACCTGATCGCGCCGGACGGCACCTTGACCGATTGGTTCTCGACCCCGACCGCGCCGGACTCCGCCAAAATCATCAAGGCCATCGAAGCGGTGTTGCCGCAATAACCCCAAAAACCTGATTTGTGAGGACGTCGCGTCTCCGTTATGGTCATAAAAACTGACCTTTGTTTGGAGAAAAAGCGATGCCTGATAAACCGTTATTGCACCTGGTCTTCGGCGGCGAAGTCAAAGACCCGACCGGCACAGACTTCATCGACACCGCTAATTTAGATATCGTCGGCATCTTTCCCGACTATCAATCCGCTCTGCGCGCGTGGCGCGGCAAGGCGCAAGGCAGTGTTGACTCGTCTCACACCAAATATGTCATCGTACACATGCACCGCCTACTTGACCCGGAAAGCGACGATGACGGTCACAGTCATTAGGCGCGATTAACAATTAGACCCTTCAAAAACGCGACGTCCCGGACACCAAGCGGTTCCGGGACGTCGCGTTTGATTTATGTGATTAGACGAAGGTGATCAGGGTGTCGCGGTTGGCGCCCTATGCCGGTGTCCCCGACGTATCGTCGTCTGATTTATCGCCGATTTGTTTGCCCTCAAGCTGCGTTTCCGCATCCGCGCGGGCTTTTTCATCGGCCTTGCGCTCGGCTTTGGTTCGACCATGTTTGCGACGGTTTTCGGCAGCGTGCTCGACCTTGTCCTGCTTCTGCCGCGCCTTGCGATACTGGTTCAAATTAACAATTTCTGCGCTCACGGCTCGCCTCGTGTTATGTCACTGAATTTTAAATATAATAACGCGTTCCGCCGGGGACTCAAAGATGTTGCGCTTTAAGGTGTCGCAATAAATTGACGAATATCTGAAAAGACGTCTTCGAACATCGCTTCGGTGAGGCGCCCGGTGTTCGTGTTGTAGCGAGAGCAGTGGTAGCTGTTGAACAAAATCGGCAATGCGTCATCGCCGGGCAGGGTATGACGTGCGCGATGACCGAATTTGACCAACGATTTCCGCACGCCAAGCGCCGTCAGCACAGCACCGTGCGACAACGTACCCAATGCCAATATCGCCCTTAAATCCAGCATCGCGTCGATTTCATTTTTGAGAAACGGGTTGCAGGTCCGAGTCTCAAGTCCGGTGGGCTTATTTTCCGGCGGCACACAACGCACCGCGTTGGTAACCCGGCAATCAATCAATGCAAGACCGTCATCGCTGGTCTTGCCGTAGCGGCCCGATGCAAACCCGAACTTCAACAACGTCGCATACAATAAATCGCCGGCCCAATCGCCTGTGAACGGCCGGCTGGTGCGGTTCGCGCCACGCAACCCCGGTGCCAAGCCGACCACCAGCACCTTCGCCGACAGCGGCCCAAACGCGTCTACGGGGCCATTGTGCCAATCTGGGTACGTTGCCGCATTGGCGTCGCGGAACGCCTTCAGGCGCGGGCACAGCGGACAATCGTGGCCGGGGTTTTTAAACATTACGCCAACAACAGCTTGGCGCGACATTGCCTTTGGTCACGGCTGATCCAGCGCGCCATCTGCAACATCGTAATCGTCGGCATCATCCAATTCGTCGTATTCATCATCATCCAACAGCGGTAGATCGTCGTCGATCGGGCCAGCGTCATCGCGGGCCGGACGCTTCTGGCCACCGGCACGTTGGATGTCTTTTTGAATGTCAGCCAGTTCAATGAACGTATCTGCCTGGCGCCGCAGTTCGTCGGCGATCATCGGCGGCTGGCTCTCGATGGTCGAGACCACGCTGACACGCACGCCTTTGCGCTGCACGGCTTCGACCAAGCGACGAAAATCACCGTCGCCTGAAAAAATGATAATGTGGTCCAAATGCTCGGCCATCTCCATCACATCAATGGCGAGTTCAATGTCCATATTGCCTTTGATTTTTCGGCGCCCGGCGGCATCGGTGAATTCCTTGGCCGGTTTGGTCACCATGGTGTACCCGTTGTAGTCGAGCCAGTCGACGAGCGGGCGGATCGGTGAATACTCCTGATCTTCCATCAGCGCGGTGTAATAAAATGCGCGGGTCAGCCGACCGTTCTTTTGAAACACATCCAGCAAACGGCGGTAATCTATATCAAAGCCCAACGCCCGGGCGGCGGCATACAAATTGGAACCGTCGATAAAGAGCGCAACGCGCTCTTGCGCGTAAATTTGCATAATAAACCTCTTTTTCAAAATAACGCCGCGACGCCCTAATGATCGCGCGCGTAGAACAATAAAAGCCGTGATCGTCGCAAAATAGGTCGACGAATGGCACTTACATCCTTTACGTAATCCCTGATTCATAAATCGACAAGGGCCAGACGGCGTGAAATTCATCGGTATCGGCGGCAATTTGCCTTGCGCAACATTCGGCGCACCGCGGCGCACCTGCGGGGCTGCGCTGTCATTATTGGCAGCCCGCGGCGTGGATATTGTTGCCAGATCGCGCTGGTTCGAAAGCGCGCCGGTGCCGGCCAGCGACCAGCCCTGGTATATCAACGGCGTCGCTGCGGTCGCGACCACGTTAGATGCCGCAGCCCTGGTCGCCGAGGTGCTGCACGTTGAAGCCGAACTCGGGCGCCAACGCAGCACGCCGAATGCGCCGCGCACGATTGATATCGACGTTTTGGCCTATGACGACGTGATCATTGCCGCCAACCACCCCGGCGCCATTGAAATTCCCCATCCGCGCTTGCACAAGCGCGCCTTCGTGCTGATGCCGTTGCAAGATATCGCCCCCGATTGGCGCCATCCGGTCAGCGGGATCGCCTTATCTAAGCTGATCGAAGGTCTGCCCAAAGACCAGACCTGCCGCCCGATCCCCGATGCCGACGGCGCTTATGGGACGGAGTGGGGGAAATGAGGCAAAGGCGCGACATCAAATCCCTTGCACCATCGGGCGGAACCCCATATAAACCGCGCAAATCCCATTTACCGATCCGGAGAACGCCATATGGCCCGCGTCACCGTTGAAGACTGCGTCGAACAGATTCCGAACCGTTTTGAGCTGGTTGCCATCGCAGCCCAGCGTGCACGCCACATTTCGGCGGGTGCAGAATTGACGATTGACCGCGACCACGACAAAAATCCTGTTGTTGCGCTTCGCGAAATCGCCGACAAAACCGTTAATCTGCGCGAGCTTGAAGAAGATCTGATCAAAAGCCTGCAGCATCACGTCGAACAGGACGAGCCTGAAGAAGACGTCGTTGACGACATGGCAATCCGCCAGGAACTGTCGGGCATGGTGCCGGGCATGGGTGGCGACGACAACGAAGTCGAAGAACTCGCCAAAACCATGTCGATTGAAGACGGCGCCGCCGAATCCGATAGCGCCGGCGAAGTACTGTTTGAAGACGTGGTAGACGTCGAAGATTGATTTCGGTCGCCTATGACCACACATCAACGGGAGCCTTTGGGCTCCCGTTTTTTGTTGCGTCGCATCAATTTATTGGGTGCTGACGAAATCCCGTGATAGGCTTGTCAGATTATGATGCGCCAGTTTGAATTGGTGGAGACGATCAAAGCCTACGATCCGAATGCGGACGAGGATGCGATCAACCGCGCCTATGTGTTTGCGATGCGTGCGCATGGTGCGCAAAAGCGGGCGTCCGGCGATCCATACTTCTCGCATCCCATCGAAGTTGCCGGCATTCTGACCCGCTATAAAGTCGATACCGCGACCATCGTGACCGCGCTTTTGCACGACACCATCGAAGACACCGATGCGACATTTGCCGATTTGGAAAAGATGTTCGGCAATGACGTCGCGCGTCTGGTCGATGGTGTCACCAAGCTGACCCGAATCAACTTTGATTCCGACCAAGCGAAACAAGCTGAAAACTTCCGGAAATTCCTGCTCGCGATGTCCGAAGACATCCGCGTGTTGTTGGTCAAACTGGCCGACCGCCTGCACAATATGCGCACCCTCCAGTACATCAAAAAGCCCGAAAGCCGGGCCCGGATTGCGCGCGAAACCATGGAAATTTACGCCCCGCTGGCGGAACGCATCGGCATCGACGAAATCAAGTCCGAGCTTGAAGACCTGGCGTTCGCAGAACTCAATCCCGACGCCCGCAATTCCGTGGTGCGGCGCTTAGACTTCCTGCGCAACCAAGGCGGCAACCTGGTCAATCGCATTCTCAGCGAATTGAACCATCTGATGCTGGAAAACGACATCAAAGCCGACATTCAGGGCCGCGAAAAGTCGCCGTATTCGATCTGGCAAAAGATGCAGCAGCACGATGTCGGGTTCGAGCAGTTATCGGACATCATGGCGTTCCGCATCATCGTCGACGATATCGACTCGTGCTATCGGACGCTGGGCATCGTGCACGGCACCTATAGAACCGTGCCGGGGCGCTTTAAAGATTATGTCTCAACGCCCAAGCCGAACGGATATCGGTCGCTGCATACCGGGGTGTTTGGCCCGGAAAACCAGCGGATCGAGCTGCAGATCCGCACCCGCGAAATGCACGAGGTCGCTGAAAACGGCGTTGCCGCGCATTGGAACTACAAAGACGGCGGCCAACCCGATGCAGCCCGCAAAGACGGCCCGCAATACCGCTGGCTGCGCGAACTTTTGGAAATCCTCGACCACGCATCCGACCCCGAAGAATTCCTTGAGCACACCAAGCTTGAGATGTTCAAAGATCAGGTCTTTGCATTTACGCCCAGGGGCGACCTGATCAGCTTGCCGACGGGTGCGACGCCGGTCGACTTTGCGTATGCCGTGCACTCTGAAATTGGCGACCGCTGCGTCGGTGCCAAGATCAACGGTCGTATGATGCCGCTGCGCACCGCGCTCCGGAACGGCGATCAGGTGCAGATCGTCACGTCCAAGGCACAGACGCCGTCGCCGACGTGGGAACGCTTCGTGGTCAGCGGCAAGGCCCGGGCGCGCATCCGCCGCTACATCCGAATGCAGGAACGCGACCAGTATATGGCGCTCGGCAGATCGATGCTGAAACGTACGTTCACAGAATCAGGAAACAAGTTTTCAGACAAAGCCTTAAACGCTGTTCTTAAATCATTTAGTCAACCAACCATCGAAGACCTTTGCGCGCAGGTCGGGGCTGGTCACGTCGGGGCAAGAGCTGTGGTCGAGGCGGTTTATCCGCGTCTCAAAAATGCCGACAACAACGATAAGGTGGTCTCGATCACCGACAATCGCGCCGGCAACAGTAAGCGCGGCGAGGGCGTGTCGATCAAGGGCCTGATCCCGGGGATGGCGATGCATTTCGCCGGTTGCTGTCATCCGTTGCCGGGCGACCGCATCGTCGGCATCGTCACCACCGGTCGCGGCGTGACGATCCACACCATCGACTGCGAAAAACTCAAGCAATTCCAGGATGAACCCGAGCGTTGGCTCGATGTGGCCTGGGAAAACACCGACTCCCAGCAAGCGCATGTGGCGCGGGTCACGCTGACGGTCAGCAACACCCCCGGCGCGCTCGGCGATCTGTCGACGGTGATCGCCAAAAACGGCGGCAACATCACCAACTTGAAGATCCTCGACCGGCAAATCGACTTTTTCGACATGCTGATCGATATCGAAGTGAAGAACGTCAAACACCTGTCCGACATCATCGCCGCACTGCGCGCTTCCGAAGCCGTCAACACGATTGAGCGCGCCAGAGGATGAGAGCGTCACGCCAACATTAAAAATTTGAAAAACCACAACAAACCGTGATCGCCGCCCTTTCCAAGGGGCGCCACAGTCGCTACGTACACATATGTTCCAACGTCGTGCCCCTTTGACCCGCTTACAGCGTCTTCGCACCTCCCTCTGGCCGCAGATGGGATGGAAGCGGGCGTATCGGTATTTGTTGTATCGGATCGGGCGCTTACCCGGCTCGGCCTATGCGATTGCCGGTGGCTTCGCGTGGGGCGCCGCGATGTCATTTACGCCGTTGATCGGGCTGCGTATTTTACTGTCCGTCTTGGCCGCGTGGGTGAGCCGGTGTTCGGTCGTCGCCGCCGTGATCGGCACTGTCGTCGGCAATCCGTGGACATTTCCGTTCATCTGGATATGGCTCTATAAAGCCGGCGTCGCCATGGGATTCGGCCAAACCGGGATCGATGCCGAGGCGATGGACTTTTCCGCCCTGTTCGCACAGGTCACGCAAGCCACGCTGACGGGCGATTGGGGCTATCTGTTGGAAGGCGCATGGCCGCTGCTCACCCCAATGCTGGTGGCAGCAATCCCCAGCGCGGCGATTGTGTGGGTGACATGCTTCTTGTTGCTGAAACCGGTGATTGAGCGCTACAAAAACGGGGCCGCCGTGCGCCGGGAGCAGCGCGCAGCACAGATCATTCAGCAGATCGGTACCGAGCAGGAGAGCACCCCATGAGCCCATTCGGCCCGTTACGCCTTGGCGTCAACATCGACCACGTCGCCACCATCCGCAACGCACGCGGCGGCGCCCACCCGGAC
>JAFMCK010000069.1 GCA_017857825.1 Rhodospirillales bacterium | reverse complement strand
ATTAGGCGATGCCGCCAGCGGCAAAAGCGGCGACCTGCAGCAAGCTATGCGGATGATTGCCGACGCCGGGCGCGGTGTTGTGGTGTTGATCCGCGAGCCTTATGCCCGTGCTTTGTCGGACCGGGTTAAAACCCGCATCGGCGAGACGCCTGAGGGGCAGGGAGAGTTGCGCGATTATGGCGTCGGCGCACAAATCCTGCTCGACCTCGGTGTTTCGGAAATGATTTTGCTGTCCAATACGAAGCGCACCATTGTCGGCCTTGATGGCTATGATCTGAGCGTCACTGAGCAGCGCGCCATTCCGAAGATTAAGGACTGATTCGATGAACGCGACCTCAATCAACAATAATAAGAAAATCCTCATCGTCGAAGCCACGTATTACGATAAAATCACCGACCACATGGTTGCAGGGGCTTCGCCGCTGCTCAACGACGCCGGCTACGAGATTGAACGCTTGCCGGTCACCGGCGTATTCGAAGTGCCGGCGGCGTGTGAAATGGCGATCCAAGCCGGCCTTAAAGATCCGCATCGTAAATACGCCGGCATCATGGCCATGGGGTGCGTCATTCGGGGCGAGACGGATCACTACGACCACATCTGCCGCGAGGCGAGCCGAGCCATTATGGACATGACAATGTCACACCGCACGCCCATCGGCTTCGCCGTGCTGACCTGTGAGAACATGGCGCAAGCCGAGGTCCGTGCCGACCCTGCGCAAAAGAACAAGGGCGCCGAAGCGGCCAAAGCGGTACTCCGCATGATCGAGGTGCGCCGTCACTTTTTAGGCCGCAAAAATGACTGATAAAGCTTCCACCGCGTCCAAAGACGACCCGCGCATGGCCGCCACGCGCTTGGCCGCCGTTCAGGCCGTGTACGAGCTCGACATGATGGATGTTGCCGTCGATGACGTGCTCGCCGACTTCACCGCAGACCGCTGGCGTACCGCCGATGAAGACATCGACGCCGAAATGGCGCGGCCGCGTCCGGAACTGCTCAAAACCCTGATTCTTGGCGTCAACGAACGCCGTGCGGACATTGATGCCCAACTGATCCCAGCGCTCACCGGCGCGCATACGCTTGATGAGCTCGAAGCCTTGCTGCGCGCCATCCTGCGCACGGCGGGCTATGAGTTGATGGTCCGCGACAACGTGCCGGCGCGCACCGTGATCTCGGCGTACATGGCGCTCGGCGATGCATTCTACGACGACGGCGGCCAGATCAAACTGATCGGCGGTATTCTCAACGCCATCGCCCGCACGCTGCGCCCAGCGGAGTTCAAGGCGGCGTCTTAAAAGGCGACGCTCGCAACGCGCACAGCCGACTGTTAGGCTATGCATATGGCTGACGAGTTCGACATTATCCGCACCTATTTTGCCCCTCTGGCAACAACGCCGGGCGCGCTTGGGCTGACCGATGATGCGGCGATCTTTGCCGCCCAGCCAGGCTTTGAGCACGTGGTGACGACGGACGCCATCGTCCAAGGGGTGCACTTTTTGGACGATGAAACGCCCGCGAACATCGCCGCGAAACTGGTGGGCAGCAATCTTTCTGATCTGGCCTCCATGGGTGCGATCCCCGTTGGCTTTACGCTCGCCTGTGCATGGCCAAAAGCAACACCGGACGCGTTCATCAAAGACTTTGCCGCCAGCCTTAAACCTTGGGTCGAGGATTACCAGTTTCCGCTGCTGGGCGGTGACACGGTATCGACCCCGGGACCATTGGTTTTTTCGCTGACCGCGATCGGCGCTGTCAAAACAGGCACAGCCCTGACCCGCGGCGGTGCCAAGCCGGGCGACACGGTTTACGTCACCGGTACGATCGGCGACGGCGCGCTGGGGCTGGACGCCGCACGGGGTGCGCTTGAGGATCTAACCCAAGAAGATCAGGCGTTTCTCGCCGACCGCTACCGTGTGCCCAAGCCGCGCGTTCAAGCCGGGCAAGGGCTTATCGGCCAGGCGCATGCGGCCATCGATATCTCTGACGGTCTAATCCAGGACCTCGGCCATATCGCAGACGTTTCCGGGGTCCACATTGAGATCAACGCAGATGCTGTACCGCTATCATCGGCAGCAAAATCGGCATTGGCGCTGGATCATTCGTTGATCAACCGTGTGCTTGGCGGCGGTGATGATTACGAGTTGGCGTTCACGGCGGATGCGCCGCCGACCGGCCTGGATGTGCCGATCACGGCGATTGGCCGCGTTCGGGCGGAGACAGCTTCGGTGCAGGTCATAAAGGATGGTGTCCCCCTAAAACTGCAAACCTTGGGGTTCCAGCATTTCGCGTGATCATGGGGCGTCCCGCTGATACGCCCATCAATCCCCGAATTCCATTGCGCTGCGAATCAACGGCGTGACAATGGCGCGGGGTTGGGCGAAAACCTTAAATTCGTCGGGAGACACCAAGTTTTATGAAAAAACTCGTTATCATTTTTTTGCTCGTTCTTTTGATCGCCGGTATCACCATCGGCCTGATGAAGTGGTTCGGGTTGGGCCCGTTTGAGCAGCCCGAACTCGCAAAAGAAATGGAGCAAGAGCGCAAGATCGAGGCGCCCGATGCGCTGTTCGTCGATGTCGAACCTGTGATGATCAACGTCGTCCAGGAAGGCGCAATCGTGCTGACCATTCAGATGGAGCTCAAAATCGAAACGGCCGGCAACGATAACATTATTAAAATCAAGAGGATGCTGCCAATTTACAAAGACGCATTCATGCGCGATATGCATTCATTCATCCCGCGAATGCTGAATGAAATCGGGCGCCTCGACCTTCCCACGGTGAAGCGCCGATTGCAGATTACCGCTGACCGCGTCGCCGGCGAGCCCGGCATCGTCAAAAGCGTTTTGATCCAATCCATCGTCGACACGCCACAATAAGGCCGGCGCACTCAGCGCAAAAATTCGGGTATGGGGTACACCCACAATATCCACGCACCGCCTATGCGTTGGAAAAACCACGTCCGACAACCCTTGTGTTGCTTTATCGGGGGCGTTCTGGCATGTTCCGGGCGCTTTTAAAGCGGGGTAAATCCGTCATGCGAATTTGATCACCGATCTTGCAATCGGCCGCATTCGCCTGAAGAGGATTAGTTTGTATCAAGGGGAGAGAGAATGCCATCCATCTACATGTTGGTAATTGCATGCGCCTTAGTGGCGTTGCTTTACGGGGCGTATGCCGTCCGTTCGGTGCTCTCAGCACCGGCCGGTAACGAGCGTATGCAGGAAATCGCAGCCGCCATTCAAGAAGGCGCTGCCGCTTATTTGAACCGCCAGTATCTGACCATCAGCATCGTCGGTATCGTCGTCGGCATCGGACTTGGCTTCTTGCTGGGTATTCCGGTCGCCATCGGTTTCTTCATCGGTGCGATTTTGTCAGGCGTTGCCGGCTACATCGGCATGAACGTCTCGGTACGCGCCAACGTGCGCACCACCGAAGCCGCCCGCACCAAAGGTCTAGCTGGTGGCCTAGAGATCGCGTTTAAGTCCGGTGCCGTGACCGGCATGTTGGTCGTCGGCTTGGCCCTGTTGGGTGTCGCCGGCTATTACATGGTTCTCCGCGACATGTACGATCCGAACAACGAACAAGAGATGCGTCACATCCTGGAAGCGCTGATTGCGCTGGGCTTTGGCGCCTCATTGATCTCGATCTTTGCACGTCTCGGCGGCGGCATCTTCACCAAAGGCGCCGACGTCGGCTCCGACTTGGTGGGTAAGATCGAAGCTGGCATCCCCGAAGACGATCCCCGCAACGCCGGTGTGATCGCCGACAACGTGGGTGACAACGTCGGTGACTGTGCCGGTATGGCAGCCGACCTGTTCGAAACCTATGCGGTGACCGTGGTTGCCACCATGCTGTTGGCAGCGATCTTCTTCACCGGCCCGGCACAAGAGCAAATGATGCTGTTCCCGCTGTTGATCGGCGGCGTCTGCATTTTGGGCTCCGTGGTTGCGACGTGGTTCGTGAAATTGGGTGCCAGCCAGTCGATCATGGGCGCGCTGTACAAAGGCTTCATCGCCTCTGCCGTGATCTCAGCCCTGTTGATCGGTGGTACGGTGTCGATGTTCATCGGTTGGGGGACGGAATTCACCCTCAACGAAGGCCTCGTCATCAACGGTACCGATCTGTTCATCTGTGCCATTGTCGGCCTTGCCGTTACCGGCCTGATCGTCTGGATCACCGAATACTACACCGGTGTTGATTACCGTCCGGTCAAATCGGTCGCGGCTGCGTCCGAAACCGGTCATGGTACGAACATCATCCAAGGCCTTGCAGTGTCGATGGAAGCCACCGCATTGCCGGTGCTCGTGATCTCTGCAGGTATTATCGTGTCGTTCTTGTATGCCGGCCTGTTCGGCATCGCGATTGCGGCCACCACCATGTTGGCTTTGGCCGGTATGGTTGTCGCCCTCGACGCGTTTGGTCCTGTCACCGACAATGCCGGCGGCATTGCCGAAATGGCGGACCTGCCGGAAGACGTGCGTAACACCACGGACGCCTTGGATGCGGTCGGTAACACCACCAAAGCCGTCACCAAAGGCTATGCCATCGGTTCCGCCGGTCTGGCGGCCCTGGTGCTGTTCGCGGCGTTCACCTACGACCTTGGGTATTACTTCCCAAGCGTCGAAGTCACGTTCAGCCTGAAAGACCCGTTCGTCGTCATCGGCCTGTTTATGGGCGGCATGCTGCCGTACCTGTTCGGCTCGATGGGGATGATGGCTGTCGGTCGTGCCGGCGGCGCCGTGGTCGTCGAAGTGCGCCGTCAGTTCAAGGAAATCCCGGGCATCATGGAAGGGACGACCAAGCCAGAATACGGCAAGTGCGTCGACATCCTGACGAAAGCCGCGATCAAGGAGATGATCCTGCCGTCGCTGCTGCCGTTGCTGGCACCGTTCGTGATGTACTTCGTGATCGAAGCTGTTGCAGATCAATCCTCTGCCTTCTCGGCACTGGGCGCGATGCTGCTCGGCACCATCGTTACCGGCCTGTTCGTCGCATTGTCGATGACCGCAGGCGGTGGCGCTTGGGACAACGCCAAGAAGTACATCGAAGACGGCCACCATGGCGGCAAGGGCTCTGACGCCCACCACGCCGCTGTGACCGGCGACACGGTCGGTGATCCTTACAAGGACACCGCTGGTCCGGCCATCAACCCGATGATCAAGATCATCAACATCGTCGCGATCCTGCTGCTGGCCATCCTCGCCTAAGCACGATCACGTATGAAAAAAAGACGGCCTCGGGTTGACCCGGGGCCGTTTTTTTATGGGGTAGGGGTTCAAATATCCCGGGTCGACTTTGGCGTCCGAAAATTAATTCTTCTTTCCGGCCTTACCGAAGCGGTTCAAGTTGCCCATCAACTGCTCGATCACGGTGAGTTTTTTACCGACCGTGGGGGTCGTGCGCTCAACCGGTTCGACAGCACGCGATTGCTCTAGTCCGTGGCTTTCCACGTCTTCGACGATGCCGTCTTTGTTGAAGTGGATGATCAGCACACTGCGCTCATTGATGTTGCGTTCTAGAAACGCCAGCTGCTCGGTCTCTTCGCCTATGTACATCCAGGTTTCTTCGCCGAACAGATTGACGCTCGACGGCGAGCCCAAGGCACGTTCGACATCGGCACGCGTGCTCTTTTGCGGCTGGATCGATGCAATCACATCCACATCAGGCATCGCACCGCGTTGCGCGGTGCGCGGCTCACACGCAGAAACCGCCAGCGCGACGGTTAAAACCGCGATCGGCAGAAAAGCTCTTGTGATAACCGGCGTCGGCATCCTACATCATGCTCCGAAAGTGGGCCGGATCGGTAACTGGACACTGCCGCCGCCGGCCCCCATTGTCAATGATATGGGCGCCAAAAAGGCGCACGCAATGCGCAAATGACGTAAGGAATATGCCGCCGTGCTGAACCTGAAAAAGCTGTTTAAGCCGAAAGCTGAGTGGAACACCGCACATGACCTTTATGCGGCTTCCGTGCTGGCAGGGCGCGACCCGGTGTTTTTCGGTCTCTGGGGTGTGCCGGACAGCGCAGAAGGGCGTTTTGAAGCGCTCTCGATGGTCGCGTTCTTGGCGCTGCGGCGCCTGAAACAGCCGCCGCTGCCGTCGTCGCTGGGCCAGGCATACTTCGATATCATGTTTGACGACATCGATTCGAACCTACGCGAGATGGGCGTTGGCGACATCACCGTCGGCAAAAAAGTCAAAAAGCTGGCGGAGAGCTTCTATGGGCGCATCAAAGCTTATGAAGCCGGGCTGAACGCGAACGACGACGCGGCCCTGACGGTGGCGCTGGGGAAATTCCTATTTCGGGGCGTCAATCCAAGTGCAGAGACCCTGGACGCCGCGTGCGGGTACATGCGCACCCAGACACAGCATCTCGCCGATCAAAACGATGCCCAGCTTTCCAAGGGCAAAATTACCTTCGCACCCGCAGAAAGCATGAGCCAATCATGAGCAAGCACCCGACCTCAGGCCCACCACCGCAAGACGCCATCGCCGAGATCGCGCCTGAACTGTCTCGGCCGGTTGATGTGACGCGGCTCAGCGCATCGGGCACCATGGTCCATCTCAACCCGTCTGCGGACGAGTTGGCGGCCATCGCCAAGCGTCTTGACCTGATTTCCGTCGATCACCTGAACGGCAAGATTCGCGTGCGCCCGACGATGGGCCGCGAAATCACCGCCGAAGGCATGGTCAGTGCCCAAGTTCAGCAAACCTGCGTGGTCACCGGTGATGCATTACCAACGACCCTGGAATTCCCGCTTTTGCGTCGCTACAGCGAAGATGCGGACGCGTTGGCTGGCCTTGATGTGGATGAAGACGAAATCGTCGATCCGGACCACGACGACCCCGATCCTATTGAAAACGGGACGATTGACGTGGGCGAGGCCGCCGTCGAGGAACTCGCCTTGCAGCTTCCACCTTACCCGCGCAAGCTCGACGCCGCGTTTGACGAGGTCGTCAGCAGCCCGCCCGGCACCGTCGACGAACCCGAAAACCCGTTCGCAAAGCTCGAACAACTGAAAAAAAGCTTGAAATCAGACGACTAGCGTACGAAGTTGCGCGCTTCTAGACGTTCCTGATAAATTTTGCCGCCGGGACCCGCAGTCAGATGCATACGACCTTGCATCGTGGACGCAAATCCTTTAGGAAGGCGCGCCCGTGACGAGACGGGCAGATAAAAAGGTATTGAGTTATGGCCGTTCCAAAGAAGAAGACCTCCAAATCGTCGCGCAACATGCGTCGTTCCCATCACGCGTTGTCGGCGTCCAATCTCGTCGAGTGCTCAAACTGCGGTGAAACGATGCGCCCACACCACGTGTGTGCCGCATGCGGCACCTACAAAGGCCGTGAAGTCAGCAACGTCGAAGAACTGGCCTAACTGCCTTTTAAGCGAGCTGTTTGGCTCGTATGATGCGGAATCGTTAGAAATTTTTCAGGCATCCGCATGCGGGAAGGGTCCTTGACGACACTTTTAACCTTATCAATCGATGCTATGGGGGGCGACAACGCGCCCGATATGGTGATCGATGGCGTTGACGCCGCAGCGAAGCAGGACTCGAACCTACGTTTCTTGCTGTTCGGCGACGAAGCACGCCTGAACGCCGCGCTTGAAACCCGCGCCCACGCCAAAGCCGCATCCGAGGTCCGCCACGCGCCTGATAAAATCGGCAGCGGGGACAAACCTGCGGTCGCGCTGCGCGGTGGCCGCCAATCCAGCATGCGCCTTGCGATCAATGCAGTATCAAACGGTGACGCCCAGGCGATCGTCTCTGCCGGCAACACCGGCGCCTTGATGGCAATGGCAAAGTTCGTCTTGAAAACGCTGCCCGGCATCGACCGTCCGGCGATTGCCACTTATTTCCCGACCATGCGCGGCGCGTCGGTCATGCTCGACCTCGGCGCCAACATCGAATGTGATGCCGACAACCTGGTGCAGTTTGCAGTGATGGGTGAAGTCTATGCGCGCAACGTTTTGGGGCGCGAGCATCCTTCGGTTGGCCTGCTGAACGTCGGCGCCGAAGACTTGAAGGGCAACGTCACCGTGCGCGGCGCTGCTGAGCGTCTGCAAAACAGCGCGCTGCCGATCCAGTTTTACGGCTTTGTCGAAGGTGACGACATTGCCAAGGGCACAGTCGATGTGGTCGTCACTGACGGCTTTACCGGCAACGTCGCACTGAAAACCGCTGAGGGTATGTCGAGTATGTTCGGCTTTTTCCTGCGCGATGCGCTGACGTCATCGTTTTTCGGCAAACTGGGCGCAATGATCGCTCGGCCGGCGTTGCTAAGGTTCAAAGAGAAATTCGACCCCCGACGCTACAACGGTGCAATGCTGGTCGGCCTCAACGGTATTTGCGTGAAAAGCCACGGCGGCACCGACGGGCTCGGTTTTGCCAATGCGATTTCGGTGGCCGTTGACCTTGTGCGCAACGACTTCAACGCCGGGATCAAACACGACACCTCACAACTGCTCGGCTCAGAAGCGGCGAACAAGGCAGCTGAGGGCGATACTCCCAGCTCGGAAGCGGCGGCTGGCTGACATGATGTTTCGCTCGGAAATTCTCGGCTGCGGGTCCTACCTGCCTGATCGGATCGTGACCAACGAAGAATTGTCGAAGACCGTCGACACCTCCGACGAATGGATCCGCTCGCGAAGCGGTATCGCCCAACGGCATATCGCGGCTGATGGACAGGCTACCTCCGACCTGGCGCTTCGCGCAGGCCAGCGCGCGCTTGAGCACGCCGGTATCAGCGCCGCTGAGGTTGACCTGATCATTTGCGCGACGACGACGCCCGACAATACGTTCCCGTCCACTGCCGCCAAGGTACAAAGCCGCATCGGCATGGTCGGTGGCGCCGCGTTCGATGTACAGGCGGTTTGCTCAGGTTTCATATACGGCCTCGCCGTGGCTGATAACTTTATCCGCTGCGGGCAAGCCAAAACCGTGTTGTTGATCGGCGCCGAGACGTTTTCCCGCATCTTGGATTGGACCGACCGAGGTACCTGCGTGCTGTTCGGTGATGGCGCCGGCGCGATTGTCATGCGCGCCATGCCCGAAGACGAAAACCACGACGGCGGCGGCAACGGTAAAGGCCATAATTCCGGTCGTGGCGTGTTGTCGACACACATCCATTCCGATGGCACGCACTATGATCTTTTGTATGTAGACGGCGGCCCTTCGACGACGCAAACCGTCGGGCATCTGCGCATGAACGGTCGCGAAGTATTTCGCCATGCCGTCACCAACTTGGCCAGCGTGGTCGATGAAGCACTTGATGCCAACGGCTTGCAACGCGCCGATTTGGATTGGCTTGTGCCGCATCAAGCGAACAAACGGATCATCGACTCAACCGCGAAAAAGCTCGGTATGAGTATGGATCACGTCGTGCTGACGGTTGAACAGCACGCCAATACGTCTGCCGCCTCGATCCCGCTGGCGCTTGACGTTGCCGTCAAAGATGGTCGTATCAAGCGTAGCGATCTGGTGCTTTTAGAAGCCATGGGCGGCGGTTTGACCTGGGGCGCCGGCCTGGTGCGCTGGTAGTTCGCCGCGTATTTTCGGATGTCTGCGGCGAAGCGACGTAAATAAAACACACCGCTCTCAAAATTTTTATTCCCTAATCAAGTATCGGCCATCCCTTTGATATTGACGGATTTCCCGGTCAACGATAGGCTTTAGCTGACGCTCAATAGGGGGAGGCCAATTTGCCATGTCAGGCAAAACTATAACGCGCGCCGATTTAGGCGAAGCAGTTTATCAAGAAGTCGGCCTTTCGCGAAACGAGTCCGCAGATTTGTTGGAAAGCGTTCTCGAATATATGGCGGAATCCTTAATCAACGGCGACACCGTCAAGGTCTCATCGTTCGGTAGTTTTTCGGTCCGCCAAAAAGGGCAACGCATCGGTCGCAACCCAAAAACCGGCGAAGAAGTGCCGATCTTGCCACGCAAGGTTTTGGTGTTCCGCCCGTCTCAGGTTTTGAAAAATCGCATCAACGAAGTCCGCAAACCGAGCGAGCCTTCTGACGTCTAATTGATCGGTGCGCGATATGAGCGACGAAACCGAAGCATCAAAATCCGCCAAAGACACAACCGAACGCCCAGCGCGGGCAGAAAAATCCGCGGCGGCATTTCGTACCATCAGCGAAGTCGCCGACGAGTTAGACCTGCCGCAACACGTGCTGCGATTTTGGGAAACCAAATTTCCGCAAGTCCGTCCGATGAAACGTGGCGGTGGCAGACGTTATTATCGCCCCGACGACGTGCAGCTTTTACACCGCGTTCGCGATCTTCTGTACGTTGATGGCTACACCATCAAGGGCGTGCAAAAACTGATGCGCCAAAGCGGCAGCGTGCGTAATTTCGTCAGCGAAACCCAACCGCATGTGCCACTCGGTGACTCCGGCGCTGCGCCGGAAACGGCGCCAGCAATCACGGCGCCCACCGAAACCGCTTGGCTGGACGAGGTCAACGGGATCGTCGCCGACCTCAAAGGCTTGCGCCAGCAACTGCTCGACAGCGCCGGCTGAATTGAGAGCAGGGGGTTTATCCGGGTTCTTCGTGCGCCGCCGCAGCTTTCTGTTGTCCCAACGGATCACGATGATTATAGTCCGCTCCGCGTTGCCCCCTACGTGAATGCGGCGCATCGGTCGGAGTGTAGCTCAGCCTGGTAGAGCACTGTGCTGGGGGCGCAGGGGTCGTAGGTTCGAATCCTGTCACTCCGACCATTTTTTCTCTTCGAAAACAGAATCTTAGCCGAGTAGGGGGTTACCCCGACCTTCGGCTGGGTACCCTCTGGGTACCCGTTTTGAGTTACTGCCTCAGAAATCATCTCTCTCAACGTTCTCTCGGCTCTGCTTCGTGGTTATTTATCTTTGCCACGAATCACCATTACCGACTTAATGAATCCGTGTCCACAGATACCTCGAACGCGCAAAGTAAATGTGCTTATAAGGGGGGGATTGCGTCCGCTCTTAATTTGTAAGCGGACATCGTGCAGTTAGATAACCTAGGTCCGCAAATGACCCATGGAAGACGTGATAAAATTTTGGTGCGTTTCCATACAGGACGATATGGATAAAAACTATTGCGAGCTCATTTCAGTCGCGTGTTTCCTCAAACCTCTAGGTTCTTTATATGTATATATATTTGAACCTTAGGAGGAGCGGTCCTGCCGCTTAAGAAACGATGCGGAAGGCGACCTTGAAGCGCCCTAACGATCCCGACGCACACATTCAATTCATTGCTGCGTTGTTGGAAGGAAATCAGATATCCGCCGCGGAGTCCGCCTCCAGAAGAGCGCTGAAAAAATTCCCCGACAGCGCCCAGATCAGTGTCCTGAGAGCCGAAATTCTGGCCAAGACAGGTAAGTTTCAGCCGGCGCGGCATATTCTTCAAAAGCTGATTTCGCGTACCTCTGATCTCGCCGTGGCATATTTGCTTTTAGGCGTCATTGACTGCGAACAAAATCTTGATGAAGACGCAATTTCACACTTTGAAACGGCGATGCAGATTGAACCGAATAACCATCAGGCGAGTTTCTTTGCGGCGCAGCTTTATTTGAAAAAATTAGCTTATGACGATGCAGAGCGGACGCTCAAGCAAACCTTATCCAGCTTTCCAGGTCATATCGAGGCGCTGAAAAGTCTAGGTGAATTGATGGTAAAGACAAACCAATACAAAGAAGCTATCGGCTTCCTGCGCGAGGTTTTGGCATTGTCTCAGATGGATGCTCAAAGCGCTTCATTCTTAATTCAGGCAGAAGCGATTGCAGATGACCCCAAGGTTGCTGTCGCGACGGCGGCGGAATTAAAGCCTTTTTTCATGGAAAGCATTAGTGTCTGGGAAGCGGAGATATTCGCGTTTATCAGAGCGGGTGCCTACGAAGACGCGATAAAATCTTGCGACCTGGTGATTGCTAAGACGACGAGCCCGACGACCGCCATCGCCTATAAAGCTTCCGCACTTGTGCAAGCTCATCGCGATGACGCCGCATCCGAATGCCTCGCACTTGATCGGTATGTCTTCGTTGGCACCTTGCCGATACCCAAGGGTTATGTCGATATCAACGCATTTAATGCCAGCCTAGTCTCGCAAATTAGCGAAAATGAATCTCTCGCCGATCACGCATCAAATCGATCGCTTATAAATGCCAGTGATACGCTCGAGTTATTTACCGGCGAAGAAACCGGCGCGGTTAAAGCACTCCGCACATCCATCCGAATGTTCGTCGAAAATTACATCGCAACCCTCGATGACGCTGTCGAACATCCTTTTATATGGTCGAAGCCGGCTGAATTCCGCATTGAGGCGTGGGCGAACGTATATACGCGATCCGGCAAACAATTGGCGCATTTCCATCCGCCTGCATACTTGAGCGGGGTGTACTACCCCAAGGTGCCGGAAAATTTGACGGTGAACAGCCTTGGCGAGCAAGAAGGAGCGCTGCAACTGGGTAGGTCTTATTATCGGTTACAAGCGACGCGTGAGGTCGACGTCAGAGAAATCATGCCTGCTGGCGGCTCTATAATCGTATTTCCAGGATATGTCGGTCATAATACCGTCCCTATTATGAGTTCCGAAGAAACGCGGGTCAGTGTTGCATTTAATGTTATTGCACATTGAGAATTCGCATTATCTGCCAGATGCTAAAGTCGTGAACAGGAGATTTTCGCATTGTGCGCTGTCCACAATTCAGCTCCTTAGGTCTAGTGATCGACCAATACAAAATATGGCTCTATAAGTCCGTTCTTGGCTAGAAGCAGACCATTGACCCACTATGGAAAAACGTCTGCTTCCTGTTAAAATGCAGTCATGACCGCCACCCTAGCCAACCTCCTATCCAACAACCACGGCCTCCGTGTGTTCTGTGACGCCTGTAAGCGCGTTGCAGACGTCGACGTTGAGGCTATTGCAGCAAAGTATGGTCGGAGTGTTACGCTGACTGAGATAGGCGTGAGAACGCCGGAGCAATAATCCACCACTGAAGCGGCCAGATTGTCTGGTT
>JAFMCK010000068.1 GCA_017857825.1 Rhodospirillales bacterium | reverse complement strand
GCCAAAGTTTTCGGTTTGCAGGTCGATGTGCTGGGACCGGACGGCTGTAAAGATTTATATCCGTTGATCAACGTCGATGACGTCATCGGCGGTATTTTCATTCCATCCGATGGGCAGGCCGATCCGGTCGGCATCACCCAAGCGCTGGCGAAAGGCGCGCGGATGGGCGGTGCCGAGATCTTTGAAAACACGTTGGCCTCGAAAGTCATTGTCGACGATGGCCGCGCCGTCGGGGTCGAGACACCGACGGGTACCGTGATGGCCAAAAATATCGTACTCGCATGCGGCATGTGGACGCGTACCTTGGCGGCCGAGATCGGGGTCTCGGTGCCGCTGCATGCGTGTGAGCATTTTTATATTTTGACCGAACCCTTCGAAGGGGTGACCCCGGATCTGCCCGTGTACCGTGACTATGATCATTGTGCGTACTTCAAGGAAGATGCCGGTAAAATCCTATTGGGTGCTTTCGAGCCGGTCGCCAAGCCGTGGGGCATGGACGGCATTCCCGAAGACTTCTGTTTCGATCAGCTGCCCGACGATTTTGATCACTTCATGCCGATTTTGGAAGATGCGATCCGGCGTATGCCGGCACTGGAAACAGCGGGTATCCAGACCTTCTTTTGCGGTCCGGAAAGCTTTACCCCGGATGATCGCTATCATTTGGGCGCGGCGCCCGAGCTGGATGGCTTGTTCGTTGCCGCGGGGATGAACTCCATCGGTATTCAATCCGCCGGCGGGGTCGGCAAAGTACTTGCGAACTGGATCGTCGAAGGCCATCCAGGCGGAGATTTCAACGGCGTCGATATTCGCCGCAACATGCCGTTCATGCGCAATCAAAAGTATTTGCATGACCGGGTGACTGAGACCCTCGGCCTGCTGTACGCGACGCATTGGCCATTCTATCAGTACGCCACCAGCCGTGGCGTGCGCCGATCTCCGGTGCATACGCAGCTTGAAGGTATGGGGGCGTGCTTCGGTGAAGCGTCGGGGTGGGAACGTGCGAACTGGTTCGCGCCCGACGGCGTGACGCCGGCGTATGAATATGCGTTCCAGCGTCAAAACTGGTTCCCGCATTCGGCGGCCGAGCATTTGAACGTGCGCGAAAACGTCGGCATCTTCGATCAATCGTCGTTTGCCAAGTTTCGCGTGCAGGGCCCGGACGCAGCCCGCGTGCTGAATCATATTTCAGCCAACGATATCGACGTTGCGGTTGGCCGCATCGTCTATACGCAATGGCTGAATGATCGCGGCGGGATCGAGGCTGACTTGACCATTGCGCGCTTGGGCGAAAATGATTTTCTTGTCGTCACGGGTGTGGGCTCGCAAGTGCGCGACTTTGAATGGCTCATCCGTCATACCCCTGATGATGCCCGGTGCGTTGCGACCGATGTGACGTCGGCCTATGCGGTGTTCGGCGTGATGGGGCCTAAAAGCAGGGCGCTGTTGCAATCGCTGAGTCCGGACGATCTCTCGAATGATGCGTTTCCGTTTGCGCATTCCCGCGAGATTGAACTGGGTTATGGCTTGGTGCGTGCATCACGGATTACCTATGTCGGCGAGTTGGGGTGGGAACTTTATGTGCCGAGCGAATTCGCTGCACATATTTTTGAAACGCTTTTTGAAGCCGGCGGCGCGTTCGGCCTCAAGTCGGCCGGTCTACACGCAATGAACTCGTTACGCATTGAAAAGGCGTATCGACATTGGGGACACGATATCTCTGAGCAGGAAACACCGATTGAGGCCGGGCTTGGGTTCGCCGTCAAAACCGGAAAGGCCGACTTCATCGGCCGCGACGCAATCATGGCGCAAAAACAAAACGGTGTTCACCAGCGCTTGGTGCAGTTCCAACTCGAAGATCCGAATCCGCTGCTTTATCACAATGAGCCCGTATACCGCGATGGCGAGATCAAGGGCTATATCACGTCGGCGATGTTCGGCCATACGTTGGGCGCTGCCATCGGGCTGGGTTATGTGGCCGACCCGGGCGGGGTCGATGCTGATTATATCAATGCTGGACGCTATGAAATCGAAGTCGCAGGCATGCGCGTTCCTGCGAAAGCATCACTGTCGCCGCTCTTTGACTCGCAAAGCAGCCGTGTAAAAGTCTAGTATTTACGGTACCTTATACTTTAGGAAACTTACGTTTTCTTTACCCTCTGTGTCATAGCTTAGCGCATCGAAAAAAAAGGGGGGTTTGCGTGAAAGAGAGTATACCGCTTGATCGGTCCCCACCGGTTGGGTCTCTGCTGAAAATGCTGAAAAACTGGGGCAGTCATTCACATGAGTTTAATACGCTCTTGCTGATGTCGCTTGGCAGTTTGGCAACCCAGGAAGCGGAAGAGTCATTTTGGCTAGATTTGCAGCGTGTGCTCGGCAATTTCCGCACGCGACATAATGCCAAAATTTTTGAATTGTCCAAAGTGGACCGCGCGCTGCTGGTTAAAATGTCCGAATTTAATCAGGTCGCGCTTTTGACCGACGCGAAGGTCGAACTGCTGCGGCTGATCCAACAGTATTTCCCAGAGCAGTTCGGCATGATCGACCAATCCAGGCTGCTGCGTCCGATTGACCTGCGCTTCAAAATGGTGAATGCGATCCGGTTTCTGGAACGCTATGAAGAAGACGAGAAAAAGCCGGCGCCGTCACAAGCTGTAAAAATGCGACGACTTGGCGAGCAAGACATTGACCGCGTGGTCGAAGTCAATCAACAGATCGGCCATGCCGCCTTTGCAAAAGTTTTCATCCGCCAACAAAATATTGCCGAGATCAAACCCGGCGAACCACCCAGTGATATCATGCATGAATATTTTGTCGGTATGGACGCGCTGAAAAAGCATGTGTTCAGTGATGTTGAACTTCGCGGCAGCGGTAACTTGTTCAATCAACTGACGATTACCTTGGACCGGCTCTTGCTGGATGCGTTCGGCGACGCGAACCCGGCACGTGCCACGTGTTCCATCAACTTGAACGTGGAATCCGTATTTACCCGCGCGTTCGAAGCCTTCTTAGGCGACAATCGCGCCAACGCCTTTTCCAATCTGGCGTTCGAATTCCGCCAAGCCAACGTGCTGCAGCAATATGACGAGTACGAAGTCGCGTCCAACTTGATCGCATCGCGCAACGGCTCCATCGCCATTGATGCGATTTTTCCGGAAACGGTCGGCATCGTAAATATGAAGCGCTTGAATGCCAACATGGCGAAGATTTTCTGGCGTCAGGGCGCCGAAACGATCCTGCCTCGATTCAAAGACGATATCGCTGAAATGCAAGATAACGGCACGCGGGTCGTGCTCGCCCGCGTTGACGACGACCTCGGCATCGAAATCGGCCACGACCTCGGCATCACCATGTTCCAAGGCTTCGGCATCGACGACCTCATCAAGAAGCGTGATGGCGGTTGAGGTAGCTGTAGTTATAGCGAGATCGGCGCCCCAGCTTTGCGGACGATGACGCGAACCGGGGACGGCGCGAAGCCGTTGCACGGATTCAGCATCTGCGGACAATTTGAAAGTACCACCAAGACGTCGGTCTCTGCGCGTAGGTCGACGTAGCTGCCGGGCGCCGATACATCTTCGGCGACGCCGGCGGCGCCGTCGGGCATCACCGGGACCTGCATAAAGAAATTTACGTTGCCGACAATCGCGGTGCGATCCATGCCGTGGGTGGCAAGCTCGTGCAGAAAGTTACTGTAACAACTCTCTGTCGTCGCGACGCCATAACGGAGAAAATTATTCGGATTGCTGCAGCAGCCATAAATTGTATCGTGCCCGCCGAGCGTATCTTTGACGACCGTCAACAATGCCTTGCCGCTGTCGGTGTATAACACCGTGCCTTGTTTGATGTAGGCGCTGCCCTGCACCTTAATGGTATTCATGGCGCTGTAGCGATCATCAGGGTCGGCGGCATCGAAACACAGAAAATCGACGGCCTGCTGACCTTCGAGGTCAACGATGGTCAGTGACTCGCCTTTTGAAATGACGCGGCTCCAGGGCTGTTTCGCCGGCACCACGAAATCGAAGATGATGTCGTCGTTTTGCATGCGCCAGCCCCAGTTTGTTTCTGTGCTGTTAAGCCGCGTCGGTATCGAGCAAGGTCTCACCCGGTTTAACGATGGAGAAATCCACCGGCTTGGTGCCGAGTTGGATTTTGTCGTCTTTCAGATTCACCACCGTGTAGGTTGAGTTTTCCAAATCGCGGACCTCGGGATAATCGGCGCGAAAGTGAGCGCCGCGGCTGTCTTCGCGGGCCGTCGCTGCCGCAACGATGCCTTTTGAGACCAAGATCAGGTTTTTCAGGTTCAGCCAATCGTGCCACGTCAGGTTATAGGCGAGATTGCTCTCCGCAATGCCGACGGTATCTAGCTGGGCATCCAGTTCGATGAGTTTGGCGTCAGCCCGTTTGAGGCTGGCGGCGTCGCGCACAATCCCGGCGTCGTCCCACATGTGATCCCAAAGCTCGGTCCGCACCTCGTCGATGCGCCCGGCCGGACGGTCCAGCGGTTGGCGGCACAGCGCCATGGTGGCGTCGATCACGCTTTGGTCGACGTCGGGGACGGCCTGTCCGGGTTTGATGGTGGCCGCAATGCTGTCGCCGGCAATGCCGCCGAATACGGTCGAGTTGGCGACCCCGTTGCCGCCCAAACGATTGGCGCCGTGCACGCCGCCGGTATCTTCGCCGGCAGCATATAGGCCCGCCATCTCGGTCGTGCAGTCGGGCTCGAATACCAGGCCGCCCATCATATAGTGTGCGGTCGGCACCACCTCGACCAAGCCGCCGACCAGATCGAAGCCGCAGTCAGCGCAACGCTCGACCATGCCCTTAAAGCTTTTGCGGACCAATGGGGCTTCGAGGTGACGCATGGTGATATACAGGCCGCCGTTCTTGGCGGTGACGCCTTCGCGCATTTCTTGGAACATGCCGCGGCTGACGATGTCGCGGGTCGCGCGCTCGCCGCGTTCGTCATACTTGTGCATGAAGCGCTCTTCGTTGCCGTCCAGCAAATATCCGCCGGCGCCGCGCAAACCTTCTTCGATGATGGTGCCGGTGATGCGCGTATCTTCGCCGGCAATAAGGCCGGTCGGGTGGAACTGCACCATCTCCATGTCACGCAGCGTCAATCCGGCGCGCAGCGCCATCGCCATGCCGTCGCAGGTCTTGTCGCCGGACGGCGTGTGGTATTTGTACATGGTCGGCCCGCCGCCGGTCGCCAACAGCACGGCGGCCGCGCGCACCAAACGGAACGTGCCCGCGCGCATGTCGATCATCAATACGCCAGCGATCCCAGAGCCATCGGCGGCCGGCACCAACGCCACCGCGCGGTGGTCTTCCAAGCGTTTGATGTCGCGCGCCCAGACTTGTTCAGACAAGCGGTTGATGATTTCGATGCCGGTCAGGTCGCCCTTATGCACGGTGCGGTCAAAGGTTTGACCAGCAAACGCTTTTTGATGGACGGAGCCGTCCGGGTTGCGGTCAAAAAAGCAGCCGAGCTCGTTTTCCAATTCGCGGATGCGGACCTGCGCCTCGGTGACCAATTTCCACGCCAAGTCTTGGCGATTGATCCATTTGCCGCCGTCGACGGTGTCCATGAAATGTCGTTCCGCACTGTCGCCGGGCGCCAAGGCGACGTTGTAGCCGCCCTGCACCATGCGCGTGCATCCGCATTTGCCCAGCAGGCCTTTGACGGCGACGGTGACCTCAAGCTCCGGGTTCGCGGCTTTGGCATGCAGGGCGCCGAACAAACCCGCACCACCCGAGCCTAAGACCAAGACATCAGTGCGATGTTCTTCGATGGTAAAGTTACCGGACATGTCAGGCGCCTCCTGGGGTCAGCAAAAGAATGGCGCCTGCAATGAACAGCACGGATAACACGCACTGACGAAAGCGCACTTCATTGAAATAGCCATATAGCTTAACGCCGAGCCAGGCACCGATGGCGATGGCCGGCATGGCGATCAAAAAACGTGTGCCGGTTTCAGGGGGCACCATGCCACCCACCGCCAGCCATCCGAACGCCATCCCGTGCATAGTGAGGATCAACGGTTGCGTGACGCCACGTGCCTCGGCCCGGCTCCAACCGCGTTGCGTGCACCACACACCGGGCACGAAGCCCGATAAGCCTGCGAACCCGCCGAGCACACCGCCGACCATGCCGACGGCGCCATCCAGCGGGCGTCCGCCTCGGGTGATATGCGGCAACGCGGTCGCCCACAGCATCACTGCGCCATAGATCATCAGCCCGATGCCGGCGACCCGCTTAAATGTGTCTGGTTCGACAATCCTCAAAAGCTCGGTCCCGAGCGGCACACCAATGGTGCCGCCGACCAAAAACGGCCAAAGATATTTAAACGACAGCCGCCGCCACATACTGGCCAGCATAAAGATGTGCATGACGAAAAAGCACGAGACCACCAGCGGTACGGTCTCAGCCGGGGCCAGTACGTGCAGCCAAACCGCAGATGCGATCAATGCATCGCCGAAGCCGGCGGTCCCCGAGACGAACGCGGCAGCGAACGCACCGACCAAGAGGAGGATAATCTCAGGTGACATTGAGCAAGAACATCAAGCCGACCGCGAGCGCAATGCCGGTGCCGATGGCGACGGCGGCTTTCGAGCTTTCGCGGGTGCCGATGAATTCCAAAGCCATCAGACGCAGGCCGCCGGTCAGGTGGGCGGCGAGTAAAATCACCAACACGGTTTCGGCAAGCTTGACCAAAGGAGCGTCGGTCCATCGGATAAAGCCATCCATGGCGGCCGCGCCCTCAATGGACAGCGCCAGCACATAAAAGTGCGCGGGCAGAAATAAAGCCAGCAACAGGCCGGCGATCCGGTGTAATGCGAACGCCCAATAATGCGCGTGTTGGCGGTGTCCCCGGAACATCAGACACCCCCTGCGGTATAAAGGCCGATGATGGCGCGAAAGCCCATCGCCAAAATGATCAGGCAGAACGTGGCCATGACCGCATGCACGGCACCCGGGCGCAGTGGCGTCATCTCGTTTAAAATGGCGCGTACGCCGATCGGCGCATGAATGGCAACGGCGATCACAAACACCGAATAGAACGCAAACCACGCGAGGTTACCGGACACCCGGTTGATGATTTCGTCTGCAGTTAGTCCGCCTTGCACGGCATAGACGATGACCGCCAAATGCACGATCACGCAAATCCCCAGAACGGCTGCGCTCAGGCGCTGCCAGATCCAAAGCTTGGCCTCGACCGCAGCGCCGGGCATCAGAGTTCGCCCTTAAGCGCCGCTTTCGCCGTGGCCCGCTTGAGACCCGTGATCGAGAACGTTGGGCTGAGGTTCTTCGGGCAGTGTTTCACGCAGCCCTGTTGCGAATGGCAGGCATGGCAACCGGCGTCCCCGGATACGGCGGTAAGCCGCGCTTTGTTGCCGCCGTCGCGAACATCGTTGACCAACGTCCAGGCGCGGTTCAAGGCGGCTGGGCCCAAATAATCTTTGTTCCATTCGACGACATCGCAGGCCGAATAGCAGACCGCGCAGCCGATGCACTCAATCGCTTGCGCCGCCAGCTTGCGGGCCGGATCGTCGGGCAGCACCACGTCAAAGTCATCGTGGCGGCTTTTGGTCGGATGGAATTTGCCTTCGGCGCGGTTCATCTTGTCGAAAAAATCGGTCATGTCGCAGGCCAAGTCTTTGACGACTTTCAGATTGCGCAGCGGTGAGATTTCCAAGGTGCCGTCGCCGGCAACTTTGTTGACGTGGGTACGACACGTCCAGCGCGGCTTGCCGTTCACGGTCATCGCGCATGATCCGCACATGCCAACCCGGCATGCGAACCGATAGCTCAGCGTCGGGTCAATGTTGCGTTGGATGTAGGTGACCACATCGAGGACGGTCTGCGATGGTTGGCGAGGTACGTCAAAGGCTTCAAACTGGCCTTGTTCGCCGCCGCGCCAAACAGATACATGAATGCTGTTGCTCATAAGGGTATTTATACTCTGCGTTGAGGATGTGAGCCAGTTCTTATCATGATTATAGATTGATTTGTTTTCGATAATCTTGACTTATGCTTATGAAATGCAGGTCATGTTGCAACGATGACGCAGCCCATCCCTGCGCTAGGGGCTAGCCAGGCGCCATCGGCGCCCGTGTGTACCTCAAGCCCGGCATTCTGCCACAAATGTGCCGTCTTGTCCGGATCTTTGCAGGCGATGGAGAACCCGGCAAAGAACGGCGTGGACGTCTCCCGGTCCGTAAACGCCCCTGGGAATCGCGCCGCGAAGGCATCCGGCGTCATCACCACGAGGTCGCCGCGCTGGGTTGCGATGGTATCGACACCTTGCGCGGTCTCAGTTATCGGCGCGCCCGCGAAGGCGCTCAAGAACGCCGCGCCCGAGGTAATGTCAGGGCTCACGACAAATACATCTTTGATGCTTGTCGCGCCGTTGGCGTGGCGTTGATAGTCGGGCTTCCAAAACAGCTCCGGGCGCCATTGCTTGCAGGTGAAAAAGGCCATATCCGGCAGCGCCGGGTCGGTGACAAATGTCAGGGAAAACCCGACGGTAACAGAGCCACCGTCCGGTTGCTTCGCTTGGCGTTGAAAATCGAATGGGCTGTGTACGCGAAGACCGCTTGCCAGATACTCCGCACGATCTGCGGTCTCGTCTTCGCTGTCGAGTACCAGCATCGACATGCCTTCTCGGTCAGCCAGATAATCGCGGTTGAATGCCGGAAAGCTGAAGGTATCGCCGTCATGTTCAAATATATCCTCAGGCTGGGTGACGGCGAGCACTTCTAAAAAGCAGCCATCGAACTGGGCCAAGGTATTGCCGGTGCCGAACGGGTGCTGGGCTTGCGGGGTCATGGTAAATCCCATGGCCGCATAGGTTTCGCGCGCTTTTTTTAGGTCATTCACGCACAAAACGAGATGATCGATACCACGAGACATGACCGCCCCTCCCAAGGTCGTTTAAGCTGCTGGGACTTTAGGCATCTGAGTATGCTGAGGCAACCAATCGCCGTTACGCTGATATGGGGAAACACATGACCAAGCTTACCGGCCTTCGCGTGCGACGCCTGTCATTGCCGCTTCGTGTGCCGTATAAGCTCGCGTTTGGGCCGGTGACGGCGTTCGATACCATTATCGTAGATGTGGCGGGCGACGATGGCAGCGCGGGCATCGGCGAGGCGACGATCCTCACCGGCTATACGTCCGAGACCATCGACGGTTGTTGGCAGACCGTTTGCCGCCTCGCCGAAACGGTGCTCGGGCTGGACGCCGACGCGGCCAAGGATGCGTTGTCGGTACATCACCCTGAGGCCCCATTCTCCGTGACCGCTTTGGTCACGGCGATTGAGATGATGCAAGGCCATACGTTGCTGCAGACAACCCCGAATACCCGGGTGCCGTTGTTGGCAACGCTGAATGCGACTGAAGAGGCAGAGATCATCCGCGAAGTTCAAGCGCATGCGGATGCCGGCTACACGACCATCAAAGTCAAGATCGGGTGGGATGTGGCCGATGACCTCGCGCGGACCCGGTTCATTCAGTCGTGCCTGCCGCCGGGTGTGCGGATTCGAGTCGACGGCAACCAAGGCTATTCACGCAACGAAGGTATCGCCTATGCGTCGCAAATTGAACCCGTCGGGATAGAGTTGTTGGAACAGCCCTGCCATATGGACGATTGGGATGCGGCTAAAGCGGTGGCGGCTGTCAGCAATGTGCCATTTATGTTGGACGAGAGTATCTATGGCCCGGACGAGATTGAACGCGCTGCTGAACTCGGCAATGTCAGCTATGTGAAACTGAAGCTGATGAAGGCCGGCAGCCTCGATAATTTGGCCGCGCAGCTCCGCCTGATCCGCACGCTCGGGATGACGCCGGTGTTGGGGAACGGGGTGGCCAGTGACCTGGGTTGCTGGATGGAGGCTTGCGTCGCCGGCGCCTTGATCGATAATGCAGGCGAAATGAATGGATTTTTAAAACCCGTAACGCCGCTGTTCCGTGAACCGCTCAAGGTCACGGATGGTGCGGTGATGTTGCCGTCGATGGTGCCCAGCTTCGGCGAAATAGGTGCATTCATGAAAGACATCCACAGCCTCGGCGGCCTCTAGTTTATGTTCGGCTTCGCGCCGGAAATCTTGGCGGTAATGGTGATGTCGATCTTTGTCGGCGGCATCGTCAAAGGCATCACCGGCGTCGCATTGCCGGTGGTCACGATGGTCATCGTCGTCAATTTTGTTGAGCCGCATCAAGCGCTGGCGTTGATCGTGCTGTCGGTTGTGGTGACCAATGTATGGCAAGCGTTTCGGACCGGCAGCGACTGGCGCCCGATCAAACGGTTTTGGCCGCTGTTGGTGCCGTTTGTGATCGGTTTGTATTTGGGCTCGCTGATCGTCGCGGATACCGATCCAGCGACGATGTTCTTGTGCATGGGCATTGCGACATTGGTGTTCACCGTGTCCGAGCTTTGGAAACCCAGGCCGCGCCCGTTGAGCTTCCTGGCTGAGCGAATTTTAGGCCCAATCGCCGGTATCCTGGGCGGATTGCTGGGGGGTATTTCGACGATCTGGGGACCGCCGATTATGATGTTCATGTTTATGCTGCACCTGCCGAAAGACGAATGGGTCCGCACCATTGCGATTATTTGGCTGGCCGGCGCGATTCCATTGGTGGCGTTCTACATCGCCAACGGCGTGCTCAATGCCGAGACGGCCCCGATCTCGGCAGCGGCCTGTATTCCGGCGATGCTGGGCATTTTGGTCGGCGAGCGCTTGCGCGGCTTGATCAACGAGCAACTGTTTCGAAAAATGTTGTTGATTGCGCTTTTTCTGGTCGCTTTGAATTTGATCCGACGCGGGATATTCTAATCGCTTACTAAACCGGTCGTGCCGATAGAGTCCGAAAACATTAAGTTCTCGGGTATGACGTGCGATACCTCGGACGAAAGCAGTTTCAGTTCTCGTAAGATGCGATCAAACGCTTATGAGACGACGACCACCTGCAAAGACCTGTTTCCATGACAGGATTTCGACCGATTTGCGAAGACCCGTCGGCCAAAGAGGGTCTTGCTCCACGAGCATTTGTACGTCGTCGGCACTACTCGCTTCTACGATCCAAATTCCACCAGCGGCAGAACCCGCCTGGGTCTTGAGTGGACCCGCAGCCTCTATGCTCCCGTTATGCCGCTCAAGAAATGTCAGATGATCCGGCATGTATTTGGTCCGCAGATCATCCTCAGCCTTTGGATTATCTTCGAATAAAACGACAAACTTCATGATAACGCTCCTTTCCCTAAATGTGGGACTATTTTTAAATAACAAATTTGCAGTTTGAAGCCGAAAAAATGCAGTTTTATACTGCATAAATGCAGCTTAAAAATTGGAATGACCTTCGTTATTTGCTTGCTGTAAAAAGAGGCCGCAGTTTGGCTGCCGCAGCCCGACAGATCGGCGTTGACGATACGACGGTGTCACGCCGACTAGCCGCTCTGCAATCCTCTGTCGGCGCGCAATTATACCGCCGTCTACCCGACGGGTCCCTACAACTAACCTCGCAGGGCGAGGCGGTCGCATGTCGCGTCGAATACATGGATCATCAGATCGATCTCATCGCAGAGATATGCGGTTCCAGTCCAGATCAATGCGTTGGTTCGGTTCGATTGACCTCGGTCCCTATCATCATCAACCGTTTATTGACACCACAAATAGGCCAACTTTTGACCGCACATGCGAAACTCGACGTTGAACTCGTGCCTGACAGTCGTGATTTAAGTTTAACGCGTCGTGAGGCTGACATTTCAATTCGCCTTGCGCGGCCAACGACCGGTGGGAGCAATGTGAAGGCCTGGCGTATCGGAGACCTGAATTACGCCGTTTACACGTCGCGCGATTATTCCGCAAAGAAGGCGGCGGGATTACCGTGGATTACCTATGACGAGACGATGGCACGTCTGCCGCAAGCGCAATGGATAGCAAGAGTGACAAAAGGGCAGACGAGTCAGCTCTCCGGACTTCGGGTCCACGACGCCGAGACGGCATTTGAAGCCGCGATTGCAGGCATTGGGCGCGCGTTACTCCCCAGTGTGATTGCGAACCGAGACGATCGTCTTATGCGTTTCAACATTAAAGGCGGCATACCATTGCCTTCGCGAGAAATATGGTTGCTTGCCCATGCCGATCAGCTTGAACTTCGTCGGATACGCGCAGTCATTTCGTGGATTGAGAAGCTGTTTAATTTTACAGGCCGGGAATGAGGGTTCACGATCATGCCGAAGCATGAAGCTCATGTTTTCTCTATTTCATTCAGCCGCCCACGGGAACGGAATCAATTGATCCAGACCTTCGGACATTTCATAGACGCTTGAGACCGCGAGTTCATGATCGAATGACAGGTGATCGCGCTCCGCACGGCGACGCAAGTTGGCGCGGTGGATGTCGATAACGTCGGCTGGAATCGGCATGTCGCCGGCGTCGAGGATGCGCAGATAGCCGTCCGCATCACGTGCCGGCATGATGCGACTTTGCAGGTAATTGCTGGGCGACCAGGGGATGTCCATGACCCCGGCCTCGCAGGCGCGCACCGTGCCCACCGCGACATCGCCGTCGCCCATTTCAAGAATCTTATCCATCACCGGTCGGACCTCGCGGCCGATCAACTCGCACTCGGTCGTGAATTCCGGCATGCTATCCACGCGTATATGACGCGCCAGGTAAATGGCCATCCGCGTATTGCGGAGCCCGGCGGCATTTGCCTGTGGCGTCGGAATGCCGAACGCTTCGTGGGATGATTTCGTCGTCACGCTGACCGCGCCCCCGATCGCCGCAAGCGTGCCGCCGTAAGACACCAGCGCTTCGCATTGCGCTTCGTCCTGAGGCCAAGCACCCATCCAATGCAGGGATGTGACGGGCGTAAATACGTCGTCGTAACCTTGGGCTTGCAGATATTCCTGGGTCAGTACACGAGCCATTTTGATCGCGGCTGCGTCTTGCACTAGGTGCATAGTTTGGCCGAGCTCAAGGCCATAGTTCTTCACGCCCTGGCCGGCTGCCAATAGCGCATCGATGATGCAGGTCAAAATCGCAATGCATGGCGGAATGTTCGTGCCGGTCAAAAAGCCGGGTTGGCGGCGGTGCAGATCGACGCCCTTGTCTTGGTACATGGCGGCTAGGCGATCTAAATACTGATAGTTGCGGATGCCTTGCTCGATTGAGACTTCTTTGGTGTAGGACGCCGTGTACGCCATACCAGACCCAAGGTATCCCGAATATCCTGCGGCAAAGCCGATCTCGGACGTGAGCCGTGGCATCGACGTGCCGGACAGCACAATCGCCGGCTTGTTGATGGCTTCGATCAACTGCCGCGTTGCCTTGGGGCCGTAGTTGACCATCGCGTAGCCGTTCAGCATCGAGCGTCCGGCCTTTTTTGATTCTTCGACACCGCGCGCGGCAT
>JAFMCK010000067.1 GCA_017857825.1 Rhodospirillales bacterium | reverse complement strand
GAGGCCGGTTCAAATCGATCACGAAGCGATTGTGCGTCGCCACCAGCATCGATGCGCCCATGGCACGCGCAAAATCATAAAGCCGGTCCACATGCCAGTCTGTATTTGGTGTCCGCAGCGCTTCGGGTGTCATGCGCTTGGCAAGGTCGTCTGGGATGTAGGTGCCGGCGTGCGGTACATCGATCAACAGTGGCGACGTGCCCTGGCTGAATTTGTATAGGTCCATCACTCGGCTGCCTTGTTGCTGTGGATTGGTGTGGGTTGATCATAGGGACGGTCGTGGGTCAGCGCTGGAATTCGCTGGCGGGCCTTGGCGACGTCGGCTGGATCGATTTCAGCGATGACGATGTCTTCTTCGTCTTTCTTGCCCTCGCCCAAAATCTCACCCCACGGGTTGATGATCAATGAATGGCCATAGGTACGTGCCTTGCCGTGATAGCCTGACTGGCAGGTCGCGAACACAAAGCACCCGGTCTCGATGGCACGCGCACGCAGTAACACATGCCAATGCGCGCTGCCGGTCTTATGGGTGAATGCGGCGGGGCAGGTCAGAAATTCTGCACCGGCTTTGGCAAGATCACGGTACAGATGCGGAAACCGCACGTCATAACAGATCGACAAACCCATATTACCCCACGGCGTGTCGGTGGTGACGGCGCGGGCGCCGGGGCTCAGGGTCGCAGATTCTTTATATTGTTCACCGGCGCTCAGGTTGACATCGAACAGATGAATTTTCTCGTACGTTGCGCGTACGGCACCCGTGTCGTCGAAAACATATTGGCGGTTATAGGAGCGCCCATCCGGTGACGGCACGGCGACCGAGCCCAACACGCTCCAAATGCCAAGCTCGCGGCTCAATGCGGAAAATCGCTTCAGGGCCGGGTGCTCGTTTTCGGCGACAGGGCCGGTGTGTATGCCGGTCTCATCGACGTGGTAGCAAGAGAAATATTCGGCGAGCACGATCATCTCGGCGCCATCGGCAGCTGCCTTGCGGCTCAAAGCCTCGGCCCGGTCCAGTGTTTCGGTCATGTCGGCGCCGGCACAGGTTTGCACCAGTCCGACCTTGAACGTCTTGCCCATATTAATTTCTCCCCTTGCTGACTTTGTGTAGCGCGCAAAAGATAGGCACGGCAAGTCTTCCGGCGTCGGGCTCAGGGTGCTATCACTAAAACAACAACAAAATATCGGGAGGGGCCGCATGGCCGGAAACATCTTTGAGCAGGGCCTCGGCAAGACGCCCGCGAATTATCAAGCGCTGACCCCTCTCACCTATCTGGACTGGGCGGCGTGGGTTTTTCCCAATAAAACTGCCGTTGTGCATGGCGACGCGCGCACCACGTGGGCCGAATTTGATGCCCGCTGCCGACGTTTGGCGTCTGCGCTGATCAAACGGGGTATTGGTGTCGGTGACACGGTGTCGGTGATGTCGCCGAACGCGCCGGCAATGCTAGAAGCGCACTATGGGATTCCCATGGCCGGTGCCGTGCTAAACGCGCTTAACTATCGCCTCGAAGCCGAGACCATCGCGTTTATTTTGCGCCACGCTGAAACCAAGATATTGATCACGGATCGGGAATTCTCGCCGGTCATCCGAGAAGCTTTGGCGATCTTGGATGACTCAGATCTTGTTGTGGTGGATATCGACGATGCGCTGGCCAAGGGCGGACAGTTGATCGGCAATATGACCTACGAAGATCTGCTGTCCGAAGGCGACCCGACCTATGTTTGGCAGCCGCCCGAAGACGAATGGCAGGCGATTTGCCTGAACTATACCTCGGGCACCACCGGCAATCCGAAGGGCGTCGTATATCATCATCGGGGTGCGTACTTGAACGCGCTCGGCAACGCGCTGGTGTTTCGCCTCGGCCCGGAAAGCGTCTATCTGTGGACGCTGCCGATGTTCCACTGCAACGGTTGGACGTACACTTGGGCGGTGACGGCGGTCGGCGGCACGCACGTGTGTTTGCGCGACGTTGATCCGGCGAAGATATTCCCGCTGATTGAGGAAAACACCGTAACCCACATGTGTGGCGCACCGATTGTCTTAAACATGCTTGTGCATGCGCCAAAAGACGTGAAGCGCCGCTTTAAGCACACGATTGAGGTCGCCACCGGTGGTGCTGCACCCCCCTCGACGGTGATTTCGAAAATGGAAGAGATGGGTTTTAACGTAACGCACCTGTATGGCCTGACCGAAACCTATGGGCCGTCGACGGTCTGCGTCTTTCAGCCCGAATGGGAAGAACTGCCGTTGGACGCGCGTGCGACAAAAATGTCACGCCAAGGGGTGCGCTATCCGACGCTGCCCCATCAGGCCATCCGCGACAGTGACAGCCTAGATCTGGTCCCCGAAGACGGCGCGACCTTGGGCGAGATCATGTTCCAGTCGAACACAGTGATGAAGGGGTATCTTAAAAACCCCGACGCTACGGACGCCGCGTTTAAAGGTGGCTGGTTTCATACCGGCGACTTGGCTGTCCAGCACGACGACGGCTACATCGAAATCAAGGATCGCTCCAAAGATATTATCATCTCCGGTGGCGAAAATATCTCGTCGCTTGAAGTCGAAGAAGTGCTTTATAAGCACCCCGGCGTGATGGAATGCGCAGTCGTCGCCATGCCGTCGGAAAAATGGGGCGAGACGCCGTGCGCGTTCGTTACACCGACCGCCGAAGCCGACGGCATGCTGGATGCCAGAGAGCTGATTGATTTCTGCAAGGAACGGATGGCACGCTTTAAAGCACCCACCCAGGTGGTGTTCGGGCCATTGCCGAAGACATCGACCGGCAAAATTCAAAAATTCAATCTGCGGGCGTCGGCAACGGAACTCGCCGAAAAACTAGGGAATGTTAAATGACCGGGACTCAAATGCACGACAAGACCGTACTGGTGACAGGCGCCTCAAGCGGCCTTGGCCAACACTTTGCCAAGGTCTTGGCAGGGGCCGGGGCGCAGGTGGCTGTCGCCGCACGTAGGCGTGAGAAACTCGAAGACCTGGCAAGGGAAATCACCGATGCTGGCGGCAAAGCGCTGGCCGTCAGCATGGATGTGACGGACCGCGCCAGCGTTTCTGCTGCCTTGGACGAGGTCGCTCAGAACCTCGCGATCCCGGATGTGCTGATCAACAACGCCGGCGTTGCCAGTGGCGCAGCGGCACTGGATGTTACCGATGCGGACTGGCGCAAGATCATGGACACCAACGTCGATGGGGCTTGGATCGTCGCTCAGGAAACCGCACGCCGAATGCGCGACAATGGTGGCGGCAACATCGTCAACACGGCGTCGATCCTCGGCTTTCGGGTATCTATGGGGGTTGCACCCTATGCGGTCTCAAAGGCGGCCGTCGTACAAATGACCAAGGTCTTGGCGCTTGAACTGGCGCGCTTCGGCATCCGTGTGAATGCCTTGGCACCGGGCTATATCGAGACCGATTTGAACATCGACTATTTGCAATCCGACTCCGGGCAAGCGATGCTCAAACGCGTGCCGATGCGCCGCGCCGGCACCTTGAATGACCTGGATGGGCCCTTGCTGCTACTGGCGTCCGACGCGTCAGCGTATATGAACGGCGCAGTGATCACGGTTGACGGCGGGCACTTGGTGAATACGCTTTAACGCATGTTGTTGTATGGTGGCTGGATTCGGAGGCGCCGGACCATTGCCGACGCGCCTGGGTCATTGCAAATACGCAGTATCGTTTTTTCTTGAGAGCCATCCTATGAAAGACATCACCCAAAGCGTCTTACAATTTTGGTTCGGCAAGGCAGCCGATCCAGCGGACGCTACGCCGCAACCTTTTTGGTTCAAGTCGACGCCGGACCTAGATGCAGACATCCGTACCCGGTTTGGCAGCTTGTTGGGTCAAGCGCGCGCTGGTGCCTTCGAGGGTGAAGCGGCGACGGCGGATGACCACTTAGCGGTCATTCTTATCTTGGACCAGTTTTCCAGGAATATTCATCGTGGGACTGCGGCCGCCTTTGCCGGCGATGCGTTGGCCCGAGATTGGGCGCGTCGGATAATCAAAAACAGCTTTGATATGACGCAACCAGCCCCGCACCGACGCGTGTTTTGCTACATGCCCCTGGAGCACAGCGAAGACATCGACGACCAAAATGACGCGGTACGGTTGATCTCGGCTATTGGGGATGACACCTATACCCGGTTCGCCGAAGCGCATCGTGACGTGATCGTCGAATTTGGGCGCTTTCCACATCGCAACACGTTGCTGGGCCGCCCGTCATCCCGGGCCGAGGTGGCGTATTTATCAAAAAAAGGCGCAGGGTTCTAAAGGCGCTAGGGGAAGGTACATCGTGGCATATGCAGAACGTGACGGCGTAAAACTCTATTTCGAAGACACTGGCGAAGGGCTGCCGATCTTATTCTTGCACGAATATGGCGGCGATCATCGCAGTTGGGAGCCTCAAGTGCGCTATTTCAGCCACTGGCACCGATGCATCGTGACCGCAGCACGCGGCTATCCCCCTTCGGACGTACCGGATGATGCGGCGCTTTATGGTCAAGATCACGCCATCAACGATGCCTTGGCCGTGATGGATCATCTGCGCTTAGGCAAGGTGATCGTGATTGGGTTGTCCATGGGGGGCTATACTGCGCTTCGGCTCGCGCTTCAGGTGCCGGACCGAATCACGGCGATTGTCGCAGCGTCGGGCGGGTCAGGGTCATATCCGGCGCACCGCGACGTATTTCAGGCCGAAGCCGAAAAACTGGCCGTCGAAATTTTGAACCATGGCCGAATGCCTGCAGATGCCTTTGCTATGGGCCCGACCCGCACGCAGCTTAAACGCAAAGATCCGCGCGGTTGGGCCGAGTTTCGGGATCATTTGGCCGAACATCCGGCTGTGGGGGCCGCGCACACGCTGTCGAACGTGCAGGCGAAACGGCCGTCACTTTATGACTTTGAAGACCAACTCAGCGCATGCCGCGTGCCGACGCTTTTGATGGTCGGTGACGAGGACGAGGCCTGCTTGGATGCCAATGTGTGGTTGAAGCGGACGATGCCGACTGCCGGCCTCGACATCGCGCCAAAATCCGGTCACTTGTTGAACTTAGAAGATCCGGCGCGCTTCAATGAAACGATTTCGAGCTTTCTCAGCATAGTCAACGCAGGCGCTTGGGAGGTGCGGCCGGCGCAGACGGGAAGCTTTGGCGGAGTCGGACCTGCAGGCGAAGAATAATCCTTTTTGTGGGTGTTGAGAAAGCCTGCCGCGCGCGCAACAATGCGACGACTCAAGGAGAATATCATGGACTTCACGTTACCGCCCGAGGTCGAGGAAACCCGCCTCGCCATCCGTGCTTTTGTTGCTGAAAAGCTGATCCCGCTGGAAAGTGATCGCGCGAACTACGACGATCACGAAAACATCGATATGGATGTTTTGAAAAAAATGCAGGCCGATGCCCGCGCCGCCGGCCTTTGGGCCTTGGCGATGCCGACCGCGCGGGGCGGTCGCGGTTTTAACACCGTCGGGATGGCAGCCTGCTACGAAGAAATGAACCGCTCGATCTTTGGCCCGGTGTGTTTTAACGCGGCGGCACCCGATGACGGCAATATGTTCGTGCTCAACAAAGTGGCGACGGATGCACAAAAAGAACAATGGCTGCAGCCGATCATCGACGGCAAGGTACGCTCTTCGATTGTCATGACCGAGCCTGCACCGGGCGCCGGGTCCGACCCCGGCGGCATGATGCTGACCCGTGCCGAGAAAAAGGGCGACACTTGGGTGGTGCATGGCCACAAGTGGTACATCACCGGGGCCGGTGTGGCCGACCACTTCATTTTGCTGGCCCGCACCTCTGATGATGCACGGCGAAATCTGACGGCATTTTTGTTCCACAAAGATCAGCCCGGCTGGGAAATCATTCGCCGCATTCCGATCATGGGGCCCGAAGAGCATGGCGGCCATTGCGAACTGAAATTCGATGGGCTGGAGATTCCTGACGAGAACCGTTTGATGGGTGTCGGCGAGGGTATGAAGTGCGTGCAAATTCGTCTGGCAACGGCACGGCTGACGCACTGCATGCGTTGGACTGGTCTTGCCAAACGCGCACTGGAAATTGCGGGTGAGTATATCGAACACCGCGAAGCTTTCGGCACCAAGCTGTCCGAACGTGAAAGCGTGCAGTTATTGTTGGGCGATGCGGCGATGGATATCGAGATCGGCCGCTTGCTGACGATGAAGGCCGCGTGGGCTTTGGATCAAGGCTCCCGTGCCCGCAAAGAGGTCTCGATGGCTAAGGTCGCCGTCGCCGACGTGCTGCACAAAGCCGTCGACACCGCGATCCAGTTGAACGGGGCACGCGGGTATTCGAAAGATACCGTGCTCGAATGGATTTATCGCTACGCCCGCCAAGCCAAGCTCGTCGACGGTGCCTCTGAAGTTCACAAGATGGTCCTTGCCGGCGCGCTTCGGTCCGAAGGCATGGACTTCTGGTCGTGGGGAGGCCCGAACGTCTGATGAGCCGCAATGACGATGCCGTCCGCAATATGGACCGGGACGCGATAAAGCAGCTTGAAGTCTGGCTGGCGCGGCAATCGGGTGGGCGGGCGCAGGTGCGTGACCTCAAGCAGTTGTCGGGTGGGGCGATCCAGGAAAACTGGAAACTCACTCTTGATCTCGAAGGTGGTGACTGGCCCGGCACCCATGATCTGGTTCTGCGTAAGGACGCGCCGTCAAACGTCGCCGTTAGTCACGGGCGCGCCGAAGAATTTGCGATCCTCAAAGCCGCGCACGCTGCCGGCGTCAAGGTGCCGACGCCGTGCGTGTTGTGCGAAGACATCAGTGTTTTGGGGATGCCGTTCTTTTTGATGCACCGTGCCGGCGGTACGGCGGCGGGACACCGCTTGGCGAAGGCCGGTGATAATCCAGGTTTGGCCGAGGCCTTGGGCCGCAACCTTGCGCGCATTCACTCAATCAAATATGACGGCGCGCTCAGTTTTATCAAGAAACCCGACGAAGCTTCCGCCACCACGTCGATTATAGATTATCGCGCGCATCTGGATGCATTGCCCGACGATCATCCGGCGTTGGAATGGGGCCTTGCATGGCTTGAGGCAAATGCGCCGGACCCGGTGGCACCTGTGTTTTGTCACCGTGACTATCGCACCGGCAACTACATGGTTGAAGACGGCGAACTCACGGCGATCTTGGATTGGGAATTCGCCGGTTGGTCAGACCCCATGGAAGACGTCGGCTGGCTGACGGCGAAATGCTGGCGCTTCGGCGCCGTGGATCGCGACGTTGGCGGTATCGGCTCGTTGGATGCGTTCTTCGCCGGCTATGAAGCTGAAAGTGGTCAGACGTTACCCCGCGACCAAGTCGGCTATTGGCAGGTGATGGCGCACATGCGCTGGGCGGTGATCGCTTTGCAGCAAGGCGATCGGTTTGTCAGCGGTGGCGAGCGAAACCTAGAACTCGCGCTCACCGCGCACATCGTGCCGGAGCTTGCGTTGGAAATTCTTCGCCAGACTGCACCCGCCAATCCCGCACCTGCACCGACCAATCCGGTTCAGGCCGTGCGCCCGGCGCCGTCGTTGGATTCGCTTTTGGGTATTGCGCGGGATATCGTCCGTGTTGATCTCGCCAACGTGTTGGATGGCGACGCGAAATACAAAGCGTTAATGGCGGCAAACGCCATGGCGATCGTCTCGCGACAAATCGCGACGCTGAACGTCGATGAAGAAGATATCGAAGCACGCGCAGCCTTGGCCGCAAAAATCCGCGCAGGTGAAGGGTCGGCCGAAGATCACGCTTTGCTGTTGGCCGAAGTCGAAGCGACGCTGGTCGAGAGCAACCCGCGCGCCCTCAAATGAATTAAAAAAGAGATTTCAAGCAGGGTTCCTTCTCCCTTTGAGAGAAGGACAGGATGAGGGTCTTTCGCCACGGCAATAATTTTGCCGCTTACAAATCCCTCACCCGGCGCTGCGCGCCACCCTCTCCCAGGGGGAGAGGGATTATTCTGCGGGGACTTTGTGGAGCTTGCCGTCTAAGCCTAGGAATGATCTGCCGTCTTCAGTATAAAATGATTCAGCGCCTGCAGTTTCAAGCACACCCAACATCTTCGGCGTATGGCCGAGCTTCGCCCGGCATTGTTCGGCGAAGCGTCCCGGGCCGATCGCGTCGATCAACTCGAACGGGCCTTTTGACCAGCCAAACCCCCAGCGCATGGCGCGGTCGATGTTGACGATGTCGTCAGAAATTTCCGGTACCAGATCGGCGGCGTAGGCGAGTGTGCCACCCATGATGCCCCACGCAAACGCGCCGTCAGCCGAGTCGTCGAACATTACGTCTGCACCGACATCCAATGCCACAACTTCGGCATCACGCCATTCGCCGGTGTCCAGATCGAAGGTTTCTTTTTTCTTCGAGCCGTCGTCCAGCTTGCTGACCCGGTAAAAGCCGCCACCGGATTTTCGGCCCAACTGCCCGCGTTCGAACAGCGCTTGTTCGGCTGCCGGGAATTTGGTGAAGGCGCGGCCGGCGTCGTCTTTCGGCAGGTTCAATGCTAAGTTCTTGCCGACGAAATCCATCACGTCCAAGCCGATCAAGTCGATCAGACCGTATAGGCCGGTCGGGGGCAGGCCCATGGGTTTAGACATCAGCGCATCGATGCGTTCTTGGCTCAGGCCGGCCGCGCGCGCGTGGGTTGCCGCATGCAGGCCCATCAGCATCCAAAAGCAGCCGATCCGGTTGCCGATGAAGTTCACGGTGTCCTTGGCGTTGACCACACCCTTGCCCATGACGCCGCCCAGATAATCGCGGAACGCGTCAACAACCTCTGGGTCTGTCTGCGTGCTCGGCACCAGTTCGCAGAGTTTCATGATTTTAACCGGGTTGAAGAAGTGTGTGACGCAGACGTCTTTCAATAGGCGTTCAGGCATGCCGGCGGTAATGTCGCGAAGCGGAATCCCAGACGTGTTGGTCGACACCACCGAGCCGTCTTTGCGCAGCGGTTCAAGGCAGTCGAACAATGCGCGCTTGGTCGCCAAATCTTCGATCACCGCCTCGCACACCCAATCGTAGTCGGCGATCTTTTCCAGATCATCTTCCAGCGTGCCCAACGTAATGTTGGCTTCTTTGCCCGGTGTGTCGATGGCCGGTGGGCGACCGTTGACGATCCGCTCCAGCGCTTTTTCAGCGGCCTCCATTGAGACATCCAACATCAGGACTTTGCAGTCATGCTCTGCAGCCAAACCGGCGATGCCGATGCCCATTGTGCCAGCGCCCAAGACGGCGACTGAATTGATTTTGCGGCTCATACGTTCTCTCCTGGTACAAAAGCGGATCATGCGGTTTGGATTGACGCCCGTTAGATGTTCTGCCTAATCAGAGGGTCGCCGATTGTAAAGCCCGATGCGTCATCTAGCGGGCAGGGAGAGAAACATGGTCGCACCAAAATTTTATAACTTCGATACCCTAAGCCTGCACGCCGGGCACACGCCTGATGCGGAAACAGGTTCGCGCGCGGTGCCGATCTATCAGACAACGTCGTATATGTTCGAAAGCACCGATCATGCGGCGTCGCTGTATAACCTTGAGCAGCCTGGTCATATTTATTCGCGCCTATCGAACCCGACAGTCGCGGTGCTCGAAGAGCGAATGGCGGCACTCGAAGGCGGCGTCGGCGCGGTGGCGACGGCAAGCGGCATGGCGGCGATCTTTTTGGCGATTGCGACGTTGATGGATAAGGGCGGCCATATTGTCTCGAGCGGCTCCGTCTACGGCGGCACGCACAACTTGTTCAGCTATACCTTGCCGCGGTTTGGCATCGAGACCACGTTCGTCAACCCTCGTGATCCCGACGGCTTCAAAGCCGCAATCCGACCAGAAACCCGGTTGGTGTTCGGCGAAACCTTGGGTAATCCGGGGATTGAGGTCATGAACCTGCCGGTGATCGCCGAGATCGCCCACGAAGCCGGCGTGCCGCTGATGATCGACAGCACGTTCACGACCCCGTACCTGATGAACCCGTTTAAATTCGGTGCCGACATCGTCATGCATTCGCTGACCAAATTCTGCGGTGGACACGGCATCGCCATTGCCGGCTGCATCGTTGATTCCGGAGCGTTTGACTGGGAAGCCAGCGGCAAGTTCCCGACCCTGACCGAGCCTTACGACGGCTATGCCGGCATCGACTTTGCTGAAGAATTCGGGCCGCAGGCATTGTGCATGCGGATGCGCGCCGAGGGCATGAAAGACTTCGGTGCGTGCCTGAGCCCGATGAACGCGTTCCATATTCTGCAAGGGCTTGAGACCCTGCCGCTGCGTATGACGCGCCACGTGGAAAACGCGATTAAGGTCGCGGCCTTTTTAGATGCCGCCGACGAGGTCGAAAGTGTCAATCACCCTTCGATCCCGTCGCATCCGGATCACGCGTTAGCGCAACAGCTGATCCCAAAGGGTGCCGGCGCCATCCTCAGTTTCCGCATTAAAGGCGGGCGTGAGGCCGGGCGGCGGTTTATCGAGCGGGTCGAGTTGGCATCGCACTTGGCCAACGTTGGCGATGCAAAGACACTGGTGATCCACCCAGGTTCTACCAGACACCAGCAGATGAGTGCGGAAGCTCTGGAAGCAGCCGGCATCGGCGAAAACCTGATCCGCGTTTCGGTCGGCATAGAAGACGCCGGCGATATCATCGCAGATTTCAAGACGGCGCTTCGCGCCTCGCAGCGGGGTTAAGTCATGCAGTTGGAAATGAACGGAAAGCACGTCCACTGGGCGACCGGCGGTATGGTGTCCGAGGATCCCGATGCGCCGGTGTTGGTTTTGGTGCACGGCGCAGGGATGGACGGCACGATCTGGCAATTGCAAAGCCGCTATCTCGCGCACCGGGGGGTCAAGGTGATGGCATTGGACCTGCCGGGTCATGGCGCTTCCGATGGACCTGTCTTGGAAAATATATCGGATATGGCCGATTGGGTGATTGCGGTGTTGGCGGCAGCCGACGTTGAGCGCGCCGTCATCGCCGGGCATTCCATGGGCGCGCTTATTGCGCTTCAGACGGCGGCGAGTGCGCCTGCATTGTTTACCGCCGTCGGCCTGTTGGGCTGTGCGGCCGAGATGCCGGTGCATCCGGACTTGATCAAAGCCGCCGAAGCCGGGGGCGCATTGGCGCCCGAGCTTGTCGTCGATTGGGGGTTCGGTGCACCGTCGCACAAAGGCGGCCACCCGCAGCCGGGCCTATGGGCGATGGGGGCCGGTGTGCGCTTGTTGATGAACGCAGACCCAGGTGTGCTGGCCCGCGATCTGGTGGCGTGTGATGTCTATAAGGATGCGCTGACAGCGCTTGCTCAAATCACCGTGCCCGTGCATTTGATTTCAGGTGATCAAGATAAGATGACGCCGGTCAAAGCAGCCGTGCCGATGCTGCAGGCTGGTGCCGCTTTGACGCAAACGGTGCTGCCAAAAACCGGTCACATGATAATGGTCGAACGTCCGCGCGAAGTTGCAAAAATGCTGTTGGATTTGGCGCGAACGGCCTAACCTTATCGTCACCCCCGCGTAGGCGGGGGTCCATGGTCGGGATGATTCCCGCCTACGCGGGAATGACGGGGAGTCAGGCCACCTCGACGCCGAATTCCTCGCCCGCTTCCATCAAACATTCATAGAATGATTGGGCGAAGCCGCGGGCAACATAGACGTCAAAGTCGTTTGCGCCGATGCAATCCAATATCACGGTGAAATGGTCGAATATGGTCGTCGCGCACGCACCCGGCGCCCACTTTGTCGGATGTAGATCCATGGGGCACCCGGCAGCCAAGACGTCACAGACTTTCGGGCCGGTCAGCCGTAGCACGGTGCGGCTCGATGATACATCATTGATGGCGGCATCAGGCAGACGTGCAGCAATTTTTTGCGCAAGCGCGCCGTACGTGGCGTCTTTTCCGACCACGAGCCAACGGCCCGGACCCATCCAAAGCGCGCGCGTGTTCGCCGCGGCGGCGCTATGCCCGGCTTTGGGCAGCGCGAAGCCGAGCACGTCGGCAAGACCCAACGCACTTTCAGGGTCATCGGCGGCGTACTCGACATGTACAAGCGTAAGCTTTCCGCGTTCTTCCAACGTGGTGCCCGGCATGTCATGGTTGGCACCATAACGGCCTTTGACATAGACGCTGGTCAGCGCGGATCTGCGTTTCAAGGTTTCAACCACGGAGCCGTTCCCCTTCAGGGTCGATGAACACAGGTGCGCAGACTTCGACCTCGACAAAGGTATCGGTCAACGGCGATGCCGCGATCAGCCTCTCGCCCATGCGCGCGCGACCATTTGTCAAAATACCGAGTCCGATCGGTCCGCCGATGTTCGGGCTTTCGCATTGCGAGGTCACTTCGCCCTGCATGATCACGGGTCTTGGCGCGTTGGGGTCTTTGACCAATTGCGCCCCCCGCGGCAGTTTCGAGACCCCGTCGACGGGTTTCAGGCCGACCAATTGTTTGCGGTCCTCATCGACCAAGGCCGGGCGGTCTTTCAGCACGTCGCCAATAAAGCGCTTTTTGCTGGAGAGCATCTTCTCGAACCCGAGATCTGCGGCCGTGGTGCGGCCATTTAGCTCGCCACCGACGATGTGACCCTTCTCGATGCGCATGATGCCCATGGCTTCGGTGCCGTACGGGGCGATGTCGAAATCTTTGCCGGCCTGCATAAGTTTTTCCCAGACCGCGTAGCCGTAATCGGCAGGCACATTGACCTCATACGCCAACTCGCCGGAAAAGCTGATCCGAAACAGCCGCGCTGGGGCGCCGCAGATGTGTCCCTCGCGGAAGGCCATGAACGGGCATGCTTCGTTGGAAATGTCGATGTCGTCAGTTACTTTTGCCAGCAGGCTGCGGCTGTCCGGTCCGGCGACTGCGATGGCGGCCCAGTCTTCGGTCACGGAGACCACCTTCACATCAAGGTCCGGCCATACCACTTGTGCATGTCGTTCCATGTGCACCAGCACCGGGCCGGCATGCGCGGTGGTGGTCGTCACCAGATAGCGGTTTTCGGATAGGCGGGTCACGGTGCCGTCGTCATAGGCGATGCCGTCTTCACGCAGCATCACGCCGTAGCGGCATTTACCGACCGCTAGCTTGCCAAATCCGTTGATGTAAAGTCGGTTCAAGAACTCAGCGGCATCTTTGCCCTGCACGTCGATCTTACCGAGTGTCGAGACATCACAGATGCCGACGTGATGGCGCACGTGGCGGGCTTCGCGCATGTAGGCATCGCGCAAGCTCTCGCCCGCGCGGGGATAGGCTTGCGCCCGCAACCATGCGCCGGCCGGGACGAACGGCGCGCCCGCAGCTTCGTGCCAGTCATGCATGGCTGTGCGGCGCAACGGCGACATTTGCATATCAATCGACGGTCCGGCAACGGCGCCAAGGGTGATCGGTGAAAACGGCTGGCGGAAGGTGGTGGTGCCGACGGCGGGGATATCTTCGCCCCGGTG
>JAFMCK010000340.1 GCA_017857825.1 Rhodospirillales bacterium | reverse complement strand
GACCATGATCGCAATCAAGATCGCGCCGGCGCTCCAAAGGTCGAGGCGCCAGCGCGCGCGGACCGACGTCGAAACCGTTGCAGATGCTGCGGTCATTTTTGAGTCTCCACAAACACGCAACGGACGCCCTTAAAAAAAGGGCGTCCGTGTGTTAGGAGGTTTTGGCTTTTGTCGGGCGTCAGCTTGTCGGCCCTTCATCGAAGTTAACTTGATCGACCAGCTTGGTGGCCGCCTCGCGTTGCTTGGCGATCTCTTCCATGCTGAGCGTATCGGCTTTGAAATCACCCCACGCTTTGACGATATCCGCAACCGCGACGCCAGCCTTTACCGGGTATTCGAAGTTGACCTCGGCATAGGTTTTTTGGGCTTCATCACCGGACAGCCATTCGACCAGTTTCACGGCATTGTCGCGGTTCTTGGCACCCTTGAGAACACCAGCACCTGACACGTTTATATGTGTGCCTCGCGCATCGGTACCTTGGTTCAAGAAAGTCACGCGGACGGCGTCCGCCCATTTTTTCTGCTCGGGCTTTTCGTCGTTGGTTTGCATTTTCGCCATGTAGTACGTGTTGGCGATGGCGATGTCGCACTGACCTTCATAGACCGCTTTTGCTTGCGCGCGGTCGTTGCCCTGTGGCTTGCGGGCGAGGTTGCTTTTGAGGCCTTCAAGCCAGGTGCGGGTCGCGTCTTCGCCGTGATTCGCGATCATCGAGGCGATCAGCGCGACGTTATAGGCGTTCTTGCCGGAGCGAATGCAGATGCGGCCTTTGAACTTCGGATCGGCAAGGTCTTCGTACGACGTTAGCTCACCCTCGGCGACCCGGTCTTTCGACACCAGGGCAATCCGTGCGCGGGTCGTCAGCCCAAACCAGAGGCCATTCGGATCGCGCAAGTTTGCGGGTACGTTGGCGTTTAGCACATCGGATTTCACAGAATCTAAAACGCCGGCTTGTTTCAGGCCATACAAGCGACCGATGTCGACGGTCAGGACGGCGTCGGCGGGGTTGTTGGCGCCAGCGGCTTTGATCTTTTCGAGCATGCCTTTGTTGGCGAACACCACATTGACCTTGATGCCGGTCTCAGCCGTGAAGCGCTCCAAAAGGGGCTCAATCAAAAACGGCTGGCGATATGAATACAGATTCACCTCTTCGGCGGCGACAGCTTGTGCGGTCGGCGTCGCAGCAGCAATGCCCGACAATGCCACGCCAAAAAGCGCAAAGCGTGCAGCGCGGGTGAGGGAAGTTGAAATCTTCATGGTAGCTCCTCGGGTTGGAAGGCGTTGAGCCTTCGCAGTGATATGCGTTTCATCCTTTTTATCGGGCGACGTCAAGCCTCAAATTAAGAATGATTATCATTAACGGACTTAAGATATAAAATCTCTTTCGTGCTATTGCAAGTCATTCTCATTAAATTTTGCCGAAAATGGCAGGAAAGAGATGTTTGGTCCTCCACCTGCTTGAAATTGCACGCCAACCTTGGGCCTGCTATGGTTGCCTTATTCCCCCGGTGACGATGACGGGGCACGCAGTAGGGTGCGTTTCACCTAGGATCGAAGAGCCCATGAAGGTTTCGAAAGTCGGCGGTCCGAAAGGACCGGACTCATCCAAAAAGTCCAAGAAATCCGTTGGCGATGACGGTGCATTCGCAGAAGCGCTGCGCGGTACCTCGGGCACTGAGGCGACGGAAAGCGCTCAGGCCACATCGAATGTCGGCGCGGTCGGGCAGATACTCGCGGTGCAGCAGGCGGCAGACGCCACAGATCATCGTTCGCGCGGGCTTTTGATGACCCACGGGAACGATTTGCTGGATCGGCTCGAGCAACTTCGGATGTCTGTGCTCACCGGCGCGATTTCGAAAGACAAACTCCAAGAGCTGGCTCGCACCATGCGCGAGCGAAAGATGCAAAGTGACGATCCGCGCCTTAATGATTTGGTCGCGGAAATCGAGCTTCGCGTCGAGGTCGAGATCGCAAAACTCACCCGCTGACCATCGTTTTTCAAGATTTTCCATTAATATCAAGAATATATCCAATTTGGACGGCGGATAAAATCCGTGCTTGCAGGCGCCGTGCGACGCAATTATATTCCGCGCGCTCGGGCCCACGACCATCTCAGGAGCGATCAAAATATGAGCGTTACTCTGTCGCCGGACTATAAACCGACCCAAAAAGAACCGTTCATGAACCCGCGTATGCGTGAGTATTTCCGCCAAAAACTCCTGGCTTGGCGGTCGGAACTGGTCAAAGAATCCAACGATACCCTGCAAACTTTGCAGGAGGGTGGGATTATCGAGCCCGATATCGCAGATCGTGCCGCGATTGAAACAGATCGTTCGCTCGAATTGCGCACCCGTGATCGCGCCCGCAAGTTGATCTCGAAGATCGATCAGGCGCTGGAGCGGATCGATGACGGCTCTTACGGATATTGCGAAGAAACCGACGAGCCGATTTCGCTGGCCCGCCTTGAGGCACGCCCGATCGCAACGATGTCTATCGAAGCCCAAGAACGCCACGAACGC
>JAFMCK010000339.1 GCA_017857825.1 Rhodospirillales bacterium | reverse complement strand
TAGGCAGCATGATGCCGTCGAGGTCAGGGCCTACAACCGCGCAGATATCACCGTAACAGAACGTTGTGTCGTACGCGTTGACGCGGACAAACACGGCCACATCCCGAGGCTTGGCCAAGATTTCCCGGACGATGTCCCGGGTCGCAATTTTTTCAGCGACGGCGACGGCGTCTTCCAGATCAAGAATCACCACATCCGCATCCAGGCTCAGCGCCTTCTCAACGCGCCTCGGGTGGTTGCCGGGTGTAAATAGATACGTGCGGTTCGCGTGGTCTCTCATGAACATATTTCTCCAGTGTTGCGGCCTTAAATAACGCCGTCATTTTTCAGTTGCTCGCGTTCTTCCTGACTTATGCTCAGCCAGTCGCCATAAACCATGCTATTGGCCTCACCCAAGGTTGGGCCTAGGGTTTTAACTTCTCCGGGCGTTTCGGAAAGTCGCGGCAGCGCGGCGGGTACGATGACGTCACCGATCCCGGGTACATTGACGCTGGTCATGGTTCCGCGTTCTTTGAAATGCGGATCATTGAAAATATCTTCGATGGAGTTGATCGCCCCTGCCGGCACGCCATGTGAGGTGCAGACGTCAATCACGTCGTCGCGGGACATGGATTTGGTCCAGGCTTCCACTTCTGCCAACACGATTTCGCGGCCAGCCAAGCGTTTGGCCTGTTCGCCGAAGCGTTCCAGCAGATCAGGCCGTTGCATGGCATGTGTCAGACGCTCGAACATTTTGTCGGTCGTACATGCAATGGCCAGAAATTTCCCATCGCCGGCCGGAAAATGTCCGTGTGGGCAGGCGTTGACCGTGCCGGTGCCCTCAGGTTGGCGAACAAAGCCATCAAACTGATACCGGGGGGCTATTTCGTCCAAGGCTCGGAAGATGCTCTCATACAAAGCGCAGTCGACCATTTGTCCCTGCCCTGTTGTATCGCGATGGCGCAGCGCCATCATCACGCCGATACAGCCATACATGCCGGTCATGTAATCACCGAGCGAGGTTGAGCCCGGCGTTACGGGGATTTCACCGGGAATGCCCGATAGGTATGTGAGGCCGCCATAGGCATGCGCAATACGGGCGAATCCAGGGCGATCTTTGTAAGGGCCGGTCTGGCCATATCCAGAAACCCGCAACAAAACGAGGCCCGGATTTATTTCCTTCAGGACATCCCAGCCAAGCCCCCATTTCTCGAGCGTCCCCGGACGAAAGTTTTCACAAATCACATCAGCATCTTTGACGAGTTTCTTGAAGATTTCTGCACCCGACGGCACACGCAGATTAAGCGTAATAGATCGCTTGTTGCGGGCTTCGGTGAGCCATGCGAGCGAGCAATCTTCAAGCGCTGTTTTCGTGCCATAGCGACGCCAAGGGTCGCCAACAGTAGGTTGCTCAACCTTGATCACCTCGGCGCCGAACTCGCTCATGATTGAGGCTGCGAACGGGGCTGCAATGAAGCTGGCGATGTCAAGGACGCGGACACCTGAGAGCGGTTTGAGTTTATCGGACATAAAGCGAGTTCTTTCGTTGTATCTTTAGAACGGAGCGGCGAGTTCTTCGGGCGGCAAAATCGTGGTGCGTTTCATCAATCGCTCATCATTAACGGCAAACGGCTCACGACGGTGCATGGTCGATGCGTTATCCCAGAGCAAAACATCGCCCATTTGCCAGTCATGCGTATAGACAAACTCAGGTTTTACGCTCCAAGAGAACAGGAACTCTAGCGTCTTGTCACTCTCGCCTTTGTCCATGCCAACAATCTGGGTGGTCATGCCCGGGCAGATATAAAGCGCTTTGCGCCCGCTAACGGGATGCGTGCGCACCAGGGGCTGCTCGATATCCGGTGATTGAACTTTTTGTGTCTTGTTGGTGGGGACGCTGAATTGTGCGTTGAATGCTTCGTAAGACTGGACGGCCTTCTTGCCATCGATTCTATTTTTAATATCGTCGGGCAATGCCTCATATGCAGCCGTCATATCGGCAAAGGATGTCTGCCCGCCGCTGGATGGTAATTTGACGGCCATCAGCATTGAGCCGACCGCTGGGCGCGGCAGATAGATCTGATCGAAGTGCCATCCAACCTCGGTGTCTGAGAGAATACCGACCGGGCGACCATCTTTTTTGATATTGGACACCAATAGGACTTCAGGGTTTTCTTCAGATAAATACTCGCGGCGGATATGAATCTCGAGCTCGCCAAGATATCGACTAGACCTGACGAGGTCGATTTCTCCCATGGTCTGACCTCGAAAAAGCAACAACTGGTGCTCGGCCCACAACTCTTTAATGGTCTTCTGAGCGGTTGCGCTCATTTCTTTGGAGAGATCTATACCTGAGACCTCGGCGCCAAAAGTCGGCGTGAGATTGCGGATTGTAAAAGAATCTAGAGCCATACCAGTCCTCATGGGTTTATAAATACTGAGCAATTTAAACAGTGTTCAAAAATTAAATCAATGTTGAATCTATTTATTTTAGGGGCTGACATAGATAAGGAATTTTCTTTATGAGTGTCAGATGGTTAGC
>JAFMCK010000066.1 GCA_017857825.1 Rhodospirillales bacterium | reverse complement strand
GCTGGCGCTGAGCGAAATGACAGAATGGGCAGGCCGCATGGGCCTGCGGGATGTCACCATCTGGATTGCAACCGGCGCCGGCGAGATTGCTTTTGTCGCAGCCATTATCTCACTCGGCATGCGTCCGACCGATTGGGCGAACGCTGCGCGTGCCATTTGGCGGACCACGAAACAAGGCGTGCACTTGGCACGCGGCACGGCGCACGGCATTCATACGCTGAGCACACAAGCACATGATGCAGGCCTACGTCTTCGCGATCGCTTCCAAGAAGAAGACGCCAAAATTAATGATGATCACAATGACGATGACGGCTATACGGCATACGAAGATACGCCTGAACAAGGCGGTGCCTTAGATGCGGTCTTCCCCCGTGCGAAAGCAACCGGGCCTGTCGTCGCCCCGCGCCCGAAGCGCGCCAAAACCGGCCGTCAGGCCGAAGCACGCCGCCAGCATAAACTCCCGTTGGGCGCTGATGACGAAAGCGTTCAGCCACCACTTGAGCTTTTGGACCTTCCGGTCGTCGCTCCAGCAGAGAGCAAGGAAAGCCGCGAAGCGCTGCAACAGAACGCGCGTTATCTTTCAACCGTGCTCGAAGAATACGGCGTCAAAGGCGAGATCGTAAAAGTCCGTCCAGGGCCGGTGGTGACATTGTATGAACTTGAACCTGCACCCGGCACCAAGACATCTCGCGTAATCGGCCTTGCCGATGATATTGCGCGTTCGATGAGCGCTGTGTCCGTCCGCGTCGCAACCGTGCCTGGCCGCAATGTCATCGGCATTGAGCTGCCGAACGCAAACCGCGAAACAGTGCATTTGCGCGAACTTTTAGGGTCCAGCGATTTCGAGAAAACCAAAGCTGAATTACCGCTGGCACTGGGCAAAGATATCGGCGGCGCGCCGGTCACCGTCGATCTGACAAAGATGCCGCACCTGCTGATCGCCGGTACCACGGGCTCAGGTAAGTCTGTCGCCATGAACACGATGATCTTGTCGTTGCTGTACAATCAGCCGCCCGAGCGCTGCAAGTTCATCATGATCGATCCGAAGATGCTTGAGCTTTCGGTGTATCAAGATATTCCGCATCTGTTGACGCCGGTCGTCACCGACCCGACCAAAGCGGTGGTTGCGCTGAAATGGGTCGTCCGCGAGATGGAGGACCGCTACCGCGCCATGAGCCAGATGGGTGTGCGCAACATCGCGGGCTACAACGCGCGCCTTAAAGAGGCATCTAAAAAAGGCGAAAGCCTGAGCCGCAGCGTACAAACCGGTTTCGATCACGAAGGCAAACCGGTGCACGAAGATCAGCCGTTGCCGATGGACGCTCTGCCGTACATCGTCGTCGTCGTCGACGAAATGGCGGACCTGATGTTGGTCGCCGGCAAAGACGTCGAAGCGGCGATCCAACGTTTGGCACAAATGGCCCGTGCCGCAGGCATCCACTTGATGATGGCAACGCAGCGCCCGTCGGTAGACGTCATCACCGGCACCATCAAAGCCAACTTCCCGACCCGTATTAGCTTCCAGGTGACCTCGAAAATCGACAGCCGCACAATCCTTGGCGAGCAGGGCGCAGAGCAATTGCTGGGCCAAGGCGATATGCTGTACATGGCCGGTGGCGGACGAATTTCTCGCGTGCATGGTCCATTCGTGTCGGATGAAGAAGTTGAACGCGTGGTCGGCCATCTTAAAAAACAAGGCCAGCCGGATTATCTGGAGTCGATCACCGAAGATACGGGCGAGCCGATCTTCGGCGAAGCCGGCAGCAGCGCCGGCGGCGAAGGTTATGACGAGCACTATGACCAAGCTGTTGCCCTGGTCGCCCGCGAAGGCAAAGCTTCGACCAGCTTTATCCAGCGACATTTCCAGATCGGCTATAACCGGGCCGCACGGATCGTCGAGATGATGGAAAAAGAAGGGGTCGTCAGTGCCGCCAACCGGGTCGGCCGTCGCGAAGTCCTGATTGGCGATCATTGATCGTTGTCGCTGCACACCGCCTTTACCTTGCCACAATATGCGCCTAGAAACGCGGTCATGAGAGCTTTGATCGCCACCATCTTCGCCGTCATTTTGTTGCTGACATCAAGCAATGCAGGGGCCGTGCAAGCAGTCCCGCTGAATGCAGAACAGCATACGCAGCTGAAACGCGTCAGCGACTATCTGGACAAAATCGACACCCTGCAAAGCGGGTTCTTACAGATTTCGTCCACCGGCGAGACCGCAAACGGCACCATTCTTTTATCGCGCCCGAAGCATCTGCGGATCGAGTACGATCCGCCGACGCCCATCTTGATCATCGCCAACGGCAAATATCTCAGTTACGTCGACACCGAATTACAACAGGTCAACCATATCCTGATCGACGACACGCCCGCCGCCTTTTTGCTGCGCGATGATTTTTCGTTCACCGAGAAAAATCTGACGGTAACTGATTTTCAGCGCGCCGCGAATACGATCCGCGTCAGCGTCGTTAAAACCAGCGATCCACTGGCCGGGGAATTGACGTTGGTGGTGTCGGAAAATCCGATGCAGTTGCGCAAATGGTCAATAGTAGATGCCCAGGGCATCACCACGGACATAACCTTGTTGAACCCGCGATTTGGCGCGCCCATCGCTGATGACCAGTTTGACGCTAATTTCCTGAAATTCGACCTGACACGTTAAGCGCGCACCAATTACAGAACCAGCTTGTAGCCGCCGGGTTCCGTCACCAAAATTTTTGCGCTTGATGGATCCGCTTCAATTTTTTGACGCAAACGATATACGTGAGTCTCCAACGTATGCGTGGTTACGGCGGCGTTATATCCCCAAACCTCATCCAAAAGTTTATCCCGTGCCACCGGTTTGTCGCCGGCCCGAAACAGGTACTTAAGGATCGCGGTTTCTTTGTCGGTCAGGCGCACCTTGCGCTGATCTGCGTCGCGAACCAACAATTTATTGGCCGGCTGAAATGTGTAAGGGCCAATCGAAAAAACCGCATCATCGCTCCGTTCGTGCTGGCGAATATGCGCACGCAGTCTGGCCAACAACACACCCAGCTTAAACGGCTTTGTGACATAATCATTGGCTCCCGCATCCAAACCCAAAATGGTGTCGGCATCCGTATCCGCACCGGTCAACATGATGATCGGTGTACGAACGCCCCCCCGGCGCATCAAACGGCAAACTTCGCGGCCATCCATATCCGGCAGACCCACATCCAGCAAAATCATGTCGAAAGCACCAGTTTTAACGATCTCGAGGCTATCGGCAGCACTCAGCGATGTGGTAACTTGAAATTCTTCGTGCAGCTTCAGCTGATCACTGAGCATTTCTACCAAATCTTCATCGTCATCAACGATCAGGATTCGCTTGCCGTTACTCATTCTTCGGTCCTCTCAAACGTCGATCTTCTCGAGCGTTGGTACTTTGCCTTTAAAACCTTATATATTAAGCGCCGGACGGCGAAAAGATGTTAGGCTGAACTTATGACCAAACGTGCAGGCGACTCACCCGAACTCTACGAAGTGCCTGCAACGCGGGCGCCGTATACTCTGCTGGATGTGGAACGAGCGATTTCAGAGTTACGTCGCGGCTATCCCGTTGTCGTGCGCGGCGGCGGTGGGCATGCAGTGTTGGCACTCGCCGCAGAAACGATGACACGCGACAGCATCCAACGAATCACCAACATCACCGGTGAGCCGCTATCATTGGCGATCACCGCACGCCGCGCCGCCGTATTGGGCCTTGCCGAAACTGCCGGTAAAATCGCCATCGTATCAGGCATCGGTGGCCTTGGCGCAGACGAACTAAGCGCCCTTGCCAATCCGCTGATCGAAGCCGGGGTGGGTGCTGAGCTTAGGGCGAAACTCAGCGTTACCGTCCGTGAGCAGCCAGGGCACGATTGCGCATCGGCCGCAGTCACGCTGTCAAAAATGGCGCGCTTGCTGCCCGCAGCGGTCACAACCCCTATTCTTGAAGCCGGCGACGTTATCGCTTGGAGCAACCGCCACGACTTTTTATCCGTCGATACCGGCGATGTTTTTCAGTTCGAACGCGCGGCTGTCCGAAATCTCAAACAGGTTGCCGAAGCCCGCGTACCGCTGATGAACGCCGTCGACACGCGGATTGTTGCATTCCGACCTGCCGATGGGGGCCATGAACACCTAGCCATCGTCGTTGGCACACCAGACACAACAAAACCTGTATTGGTGCGCTTACATTCTGAGTGTTTCACGGGCGATTTGCTAGGCAGCTTACGATGCGATTGCGGCGATCAGCTGCAGGGGGCGATGGCGCAAATCAAGGAAGCCGGCGCCGGGGTCTTGATTTACCTTGCCCAAGAAGGCCGCGGCATCGGCCTGATCAACAAGCTTCGCGCCTATGAATTGCAAGACAGCGGCTTCGACACGATGGACGCAAACGAACAACTCGGCTTTGATGCCGATGAGCGCGTTTATATGCCGGCGGCACGCGTATTGAAGTTACTAAATATCTCGCAGATACAGTTGATGACGAACAATCCAGATAAAGTCTCCGCCTTGAATCGCCTTGGGATTGATGTGGTGGAACGCGTTCAACACGCGTTTCCATCAAACGAACACAACGAACAATATTTGCAAACCAAAGCATCACGCGCCGGACACCAGTTCTGAGTGTCACGCGCAAACCCTACTTTTACCCGGCAGTTCCTGCCGAAGTGACATGATTCGCTCCACGTTAATCATTTAAATACCTGAATAATTAAGGTTTTTGTTGGCACGGCCCTTGCTTTTATCGTGACAGAACACGGGAAAGGGTTGGCAACGGATGATGAGTGTCGGATCAACACAGCAGCAGTGGACCGGTTTCGCATTGCCTGATGCCAACACGTTCACCGGCAGTGCCGATGGTTCAAATGGACGCAATACGCTCTCAAGAAACGAACCCGAATTGGCCCTTGCGACGCCGGAAAACATTCCAACCGGTAAAGATACCGAAAAGCCCTATGAATTTAGTCTATTCGGCGATGATGGGCTGACATTCAGCGACCTGATTGATGTCATCAATCCGCTTCAACATATTCCCGTTGTGGGTACGATTTATCGCGAAATGACGAACGACTCGCTGGCAGCCGGGCCTCGGATGCTTGGTGGGACGCTGTTTTTTGGCCCATTGGGCCTGGCAACGGCTGTCGCCAATGTCGCCCTTGAAGAAACAACCGGCAAAGACTTTGGTGATCATTTCGTTGATTTCGTGACGCCGGACGAAGATGAAAGCCCGGCAATGGCCGTTGCTTTTGCCGCCAACCAAAACGATGCACCGATGAGACCGACAGCAACGGCAGCATTGGCAGATGACCCCGTGAGCACCTGGGCGCGCAATGAAGTCGAATGGGCGCAAAACCAAGGCAACAAAAAAACCACCGCCGAAAGTATCAGCCCAAATCAGGTTCCAGATGCCGAACCCTTTCTGCGTGAACAGCAAAATTGGGCCATCAACACGCAGCAAGTCGCCGCTCTGAACGATGATGGCCGCGCTGCCGCTCAAGCCTACCGCGCCGCCGCCGGACTGCAGTTGAATCCAGAATCCAACATCGGTCGCGCGTCGAAGCGCAGTTAAGATGCCGATACGCTAAGGCCGCCCCTTTACCAAATCCCTTACGCGTGTAGAACTTTGTCCATGACGATACGTGTTTTTACCGACGGTCATCTGACCCATGACAATCTTACGTTTCGATGCGCGCTGGGGCGCAGCGGAATCCGTGCCGAGAAGCACGAAGGTGACGGGGTGACGCCAGTTGGCACATTTCCTTTACGACGCCTGCATGTGCGCGCTGATCGCATGACATTGCCAAAAACCGGCCTGCCAACTCGTGTCATCCGGCCGCTTGACGGTTGGTGCGACGACCCGCAGCATCCCGCCTATAATACGCTGATTACATTGCCGTTTACTGCCAGCCGCGAAGTGATGTGGCGTGAAGACAACGTCTATGATCTGATCGTTGAAATCGGCTACAACGACGCACCGCCGATCGCCGGTGCCGGCAGTGCAATTTTTATGCACGTCGCGAAACCTGACTTTGCGCCGACCGAGGGTTGCGTTGCACTGAACGCCGAAGACTTAAAGAAATTGTTGGTAACGTGCACAGCAACGACTGAAATCGAGATCATTGGCGACACATGATCGGGTTTGTCGATTAAGGTTTTGGGCGATCACCGAATATGGCCGAGCCGACACGCACATGCGTCGCACCCAATTTAATTGCGCGGGCATAGTCCGCACTCATCCCCATGCTAAGCCCTTTGAGCCCATTACGTTCGGCGATCTTAGCGAGCAGGGCAAAATGCAAGGCGGGCTCTTCATCAATCGGTGGAATGCACATTAAGCCCTTGATAATGAGGCCTAAATCATCCTTACATGTGCGCACAAAATCATCCACATCAACCGGCAACACACCCGCCTTTTGCGGCTCTTCACCCGTATTCACTTGGATAAAACATGGCAGCTGGCGCCCGACACGGTCAAATTCCGTGGCCAAGGCGCGCGCAATTTTCGGCCGATCGACCGTTTCAATCACATCAAACGTGGCAACGGCCGGCTTAACCTTGTTGGACTGCAGCGGACCAATCAAATGTAACGTGATATCCGGGAATTCCTCGCGCAACGCCGGCCATTTTTCTTCGGCTTCTTGGACGCGATTTTCACCGAAGACCTTATGGCCAGCCTCTAAAACCGGACGAATACGCGCCGCATCATGCACCTTTGACACCGCAACCAACGTTACGTCCGCAGGGTCACGATCCGCGTCGCGCGCGGCGGCGGCAATTTCAGCGGTTACACGGGCAAGATTGTTTGCGGGATCGACGATCTCGGTCATAGTGCGGCCATGTCAGTGTCGGGAACCCAGACGTTATCAAGCTCGCAGCCACAGCGCAATTCCAGGCGTATGTTCAAACGTGTCGACATGTGGCCATCCATGATCGCGCTCACCGATGAAGATCGGGGCGTAACGGCGCTGCACCAAATCGTCACCGTGCCGGCGGGCGGCATGTTGCTGATCCGGCGTCGAGACCAGGCCTCCGCGCTTGACGAGGCAGCCGGGATTGCCACGAAGGCGGCGCAAAAAGGGGTTTTGGTCTCTGTATCGCTCAGCACACCGCCTGAATCATTACCGGCCGATGCCGTACATATTCCCGAGCGCGCATTGAAAAACTGGCGGCGGGTTGACCTTGCAAGGCTTAATCCGTCGTTTGTCTCAGCCTCCGCGCATGGTTGGTCTGGAATTCGCAAAGCCGCGATACTCGGCGTTGATGCAATATTGTTATCACCCGTGTTCGCCACCAAGAGCCACGCAATCGGCAAAAATCTAGGGCTTTTTGGCTTTGCGGCTCTGGTCCGGGCAGCACCGATGCCTGTTTATGCATTAGGCGGCATGACGGTCGCGCGCGGCAAACGGACGGCATCCATCGGTGCGATTGGCATCACCGGGATTGGCCTATTTGCGGAGCCGGTGAAAGCAGACTAACTATAAGATATCGAGCAGCTTTTCATCGGACAACAAATACACCGTAACGGCGCTGATGGCTGGTGATTCCAGCGATTTTGGTGTAATAGACAGTCAGCATATAAGCGGCGCGCATCTGCCGCATTGCCTGAACGGCATGGTTTAGAGGAATGGTAAGTATGGTTTCATCTAAAAGGTCCCTCGTGCGGCCCATACTGGCGGCGCTCTTGCTGAGTGTCACCGTCAGCGGTTGCGCGTATACCCCGACCGAGGGCACGGAGCGCGAGGAAGGCTTAGATACCAACTACGAGAACCGGAAAACCATCTTCGGCGAAGGCGGTATCGGTAATTTTTTCGGCAGCGAAACCAACAAACCCGGCAGCTCATTGGGCGTGAACAGTTTTCTATGGCGTGCATCTTTAGAAACGATTTCGTTCATGCCAATAAACACCGCCGACGCATTTGGCGGGGTGATCATTACCGATTGGTACAGCCCACCGGAGTCGCCTAACGAACGGTTCAAGCTAAATGTCTATATCCTTGGCCGCACACTGCGCGCCGATGGCGTTAAGGTTGCCGTGTTCCGTCAGATCCGCGACGGCGCCGGATGGTCCGATACAACAATTCCAGACATCACCGCGCCGAAGATCGAAGATTCGATTTTGACCAAGGCGCGAATGCTGCGCCACCAGACAATAACTGCAAACTGATCTTCGTATTCCTCACATCGACGCCCGCGAGAGATCGCGATGTCCAGCGTGGGTGGATTTACGATACATCCCGAAAGTCCCGGTTAGCTCTATATAAAGAATCACGAGTGTGAAAAAACATGCCGCGTTACAACGTCAAAGAAACTGAAGCCAAATGGCAAAAACAATGGGACGCACAAAAGTGTTTCGAGGTTGAGCACGACCCAAGCCGCCCGAAATATTATGTCTTGGAAATGTTCCCGTACCCGTCAGGCCGCATCCATATGGGGCATGTGCGGAACTATACCCTCGGCGATTTGGTCGCGCGGTTCCGCCGCGCACAAGGCTTCAATGTTTTGCACCCAATGGGCTGGGACGCATTTGGTCTGCCCGCCGAAAACGCCGCCAAAGAAAACAAGGTTCACCCAGCTGAATGGACGCGCGCCAACATTGCGTCGATGCGTACGCAGCTGAAATCAATGGGCTTGTCCTATGACTGGCGTCGCGAAATCGCCACCTGTGAGCCAGATTATTACCGTCATGAACAAAAGATGTTCTTGGATTTTTTAAAGGCTGATCTGGTCTATCGTAAGGAATCTTGGGTCAACTGGGATCCGGTCGAACACACCGTGTTGGCCAATGAACAAGTGATCGACGGTAAAGGCTGGCGGTCCGGCGCAGACGTTGAAAAACGTAAACTGGCGCAATGGTTCTTGAAAATCACCGCATATGCAGATGATCTATTGAGTGCCCTTGACGGCTTGGATCGCTGGCCCGAGCGCGTGCGAATCATGCAGCACAATTGGATCGGCCGATCCGAAGGCGCGCACATTGCGTTTCAGATTGCGGGCCGCGACGCACCGTTGGATGTTTACACGACCCGCCCTGATACGATTTTCGGTGCTTCGTTCATGGCCATTGCGGCGAATCATCCATTGGCCGCCGACCTTGCCCAGGACAATCCAGCCCTACAGGACTTTATCACCCAATGTAACCGCATGGGCACGTCCGAAGCTGCAATTGAAACCGCTGAAAAACTCGGCTTTGCCACCGGGCTTCATTGCGTACATCCAACGATCGAAGGCGAAACGTTGCCGATCTATGTCGCCAACTTCGTTTTAATGGATTATGGCACCGGCGCTATTTTCGGCTGTCCGGCACATGATCAGCGGGATTTGGACTTCGCCCGCAAATACGATCTGCCGGTGCGCCCAGTGGTCTGCCCAGATGGCACAGATCCGGCAACCTTCAGTATCGAAAACGACGCCTATGTGGGGCCCGGACGGATCGTCAATTCCGGCTTTTTGAACGGACTTGAGGTCGACGCGGCAAAATCCCAGATCATTGCGCACTTTGAAGAGCGCGGGATGGGTAAGCGGCAAGTGAATTTCAGATTGCGAGACTGGGGCGTGTCCAGACAGCGTTATTGGGGCTGCCCGATCCCGATCATCCATTGTGATGCATGCGGCGCCGTACCGGTACCAGAAGATCAACTTCCGATGACGCTGCCAGAAGATGTCGACATCGATGTCGCCGGTAACCCGCTTGATCTACATCCAACATGGAAACATGTCGCATGTCCGTCATGCGGGGAACAGGCCGTGCGCGAGACCGACACATTCGATACGTTTTTTGAATCATCTTGGTATTTCGCACGGTTTTGTTCGCCCGCATCAAACATCGCGTTCGACAAAGACGCGGCGGATTACTGGCTGCCGGTTGATCAATACATCGGTGGAATTGAACACGCCGTATTGCACCTTTTGTATTCCCGCTTCTTTACCAGGGCGATGAAAGAATGCGGCTACCTCAGCCTAGATGAGCCGTTCGCCGGCCTGCAAACTCAAGGCATGATCTGCCACGAAACTTACAAGAATCAGGACGGTAAATGGATGTTTCCGACCGACGTCGTGCGCGCCGAAGACGGTGCACTTACGGATGCCAATGGCAATGCCGTAAAGCGCGGTCGATCAGAAAAAATGAGTAAATCAAAACGCAACGTGGTCGATCCCGAAGAAATCATCGGCAATTACGGGGCCGATACCGCGCGATTGTTTATGTTGTCAGACAGCCCGCCGGACAGAGATTTAGATTGGACGGATTCCGGGATTGATGGTGCATGGCGCTACGTCAATCGTTTGTGGCGTTTGGTCGATGAGCCTTCGTTACCGCTTGCCGCTACGGGTGATCCGCGACCTACGGATATTGCAAACAGCACAGCAAACGTTGAACGCTTGGTGCACAAAACCATTCAAGCGGTGACCAATGATTTGGAGCGATTCCACTTTAACAAAGCCGTCGCGCGTATTCGTGAATTGAGCAACGCGCTCGAAGGATTAAGCAAAAACGATTCCGGCGCGCCGTGGGTAATGCGATTCGGTGTTGAGACGATCTCAATCCTGATCGGCCCGATGATGCCGCATTTAGCCGAAGAAATGTGGCACTCACTCGGACATGAAACATTGGTTGCCGAAACAGCCTGGCCGGTTGCAGACACATCTATGCTCAATGATGAAACAGTGACCATCGGGGTACAGATTAACGGCAAGTTGCGCGGCACGATCGATATTGCCAAAGATACAGATCAGGACGCGGTCAAAGAGGCCGCCTTGAGCTTGGAAAACGTTCAAAGCTTTATCGGCGACAAGGAAGTCCGTAAGGTCATCGTCGTGCCCAATAGGATCGTCAATGTGGTTATCTAAAACAATCTCAAGCGCCCGTCGGGTGACCATCATCACGTTGGTTCTCGGATTGACGGCATGCGGCTTCCGGCCGCTTTACGCACCGCCGGTTGAAAGTGGGAATGATTCCGAAAACGTCTATGCGTTCGACATTTTTCGAAGTGTCGCGATCGAGAGCATTCCCGACCGGGAAGGCCAGTATCTTCGTAACGAACTGACCAGACTGTTGCATCCGAACGGTGCCGATCGTCAACGGTTTTACAGCTTGAGCATTCGCATCAGTGAATCGGAACGAAATCTTGTCGTGCGCAAAAGCTCTATCGCGACCCGCGCCAATTTAACGGTCCGCGGAGAATTTTCACTTGTAGATAGGCGCGACGGAAAAGTACTGGTGTCAGGCGACACCAGTGTCACCAGCGGCTTTAACATTTTTGAATCCGAGTTTCAGTCGCTATCCGCGCTGAACAGTGCACGTTTTCGAGCGCTCGATTCGCTTGCGCAACAAATCCGCATTCGCCTCGCGACCGACCTTTCGAGCAGAAGCGAGTCGAGCATAAAACCGTGAAACTTGCCGGCGCCAAGATAGAGGCGTTTTTACGGTCTCCATCGAAGGATACGCGGGCAATTTTATTGTTTGGTCCGGATAGTGGCTTGATCCGGGAACACGGCCGCGCGTTGGTCGAGCTGTTAAATGACAGCGACGATCCATTCTCAATTTCCGAAATTACCGGAGATGCACTTCGTAAAGATGGCGCGTTGTTGGCCGATAGCGCGCAATCAATGTCGTTGATGGGTGGTGACCCGGTCGTGCGGGTACGTGATACGACGGATAGTGTGGCCGAGATCGTCGAAGCCTGGCTCGACGCCGGCGGCGGCGTTAAACCCGCCGTGTTTGAAGCCGGTGAGCTGGCGCCCCGCGCCAAACTCAGAAAGCTTTTTGAATCCCGCAAGGATACCGCCGCCATTGGGTGCTATCCGGATGAAGGGCGCGACCTGGAAACCGTGGTCCGCGAGCACATGAAGGCAAACGGGATCACCCTACAAGGAGATGCGATGCCGGTGTTGATGAGCAGGCTCGGGAATGACCGGCTCGCGATCCGCCAAGAGCTTGATAAATTGGTGATGTATGCGGGCGGGCCCGGCAGCAATGGCAATCTGACAGCCCGCGATGTCGAGCAGCTTACCGGTGATGTAAAATCCGCATCGCTTGATGAGATTTCATTCTCGGTCAGCGGCGGCGATACCGCCCGGCTCAGCCATGCCCTCGACCAAGCACTTGCAGAGGGGCTAGCGCCAATTGCGATTATTCGCGCCGTACAACGTCACCTAGATCGTCTACACAGCGTTAAGGCGGAAAGTGAAAAAGGCAGCAGTATCGAAGACGCAATGCGACGCTTACGCCCGCCGGTGTTTTTTAAGGTTACAGGTGCCTTTGCCGCACAAGCGCGAGCTTGGTCGGCGAAAGACCTGGCACGTGGACTCGGCGTTTTGCTGCAGGCGGAACGGGATTGCAAATCGGGCCTAGAGGTTGATCGCGCATTGTGCGAGCGGGCGTTACTGCAACTCACACAAGCCGCGCGCCGTTCACGGCGATAAAAACCAGCGGTTTAACGCAATGGACTATTGGGTGGCTGATTTTGGCTTTAAGCTGACGGACAGCTTTGGACCGCTTTCAGGGCGGGCGTCCGTCACATCGTCTTGCGCACTTTGATTCGCACCAGGTGCATGACCGGCAGCACCTTCACCACGCAACAAGGCAATCACGGCATCCAGTTGATCAAGGTTTTCATAGGCAATTTTCAACGAGCCTTTGGCACCGGTTCCATCAATAATAACCTTGAGGCCAATCGTGTTGCTCAGATCTCGCTCCAACGCGATGGTATCAATGTCTTTCGGTTTTGCATGTGATATGGATTTGGTGGTTTTGCTCGATGATTGACGCGCAAGCTTTTCGGCTTCGCGCACACTCAATGCTTTGTCGATGATCTGCTTTGCTTTTTCGTAAGCGCCATCAACCCCGATCAACGTCCGGGCATGGCCAGCGCTCAAAAGGCCTTGCTCGACCAGCTTTTTAACTTTTGCATCCAACGCCAGCAATCGAAGGGTGTTTGCCACATGACTGCGGCTTTTACCGACCATGCGCGCAACATCATCTTGGGTATGACTGAATTCATCCATCAAACGCTGAAAGGCGTCGGCTTCTTCGATGGCCGACAAGTCTTCGCGTTGGACGTTCTCAATAAGGGCCACTTCGAGCGTCGTCTGATCATCAAAATCTTTAATGATTACAGGGACTTCGTGGAGTTGCGCCTTTTGCGCGGCGCGCCAGCGGCGTTCGCCGGCGATGATTTCAAAAGCCGATGGGTCCGTAGGGTGACGACGCACCAACAACGGCTGCAGCACGCCTTTTTCTTTGATCGATTGCGCCAACGCATCGATCGCGGCTTCATCAACATGATGCCGCGGCTGATATTTACCTGGGTGCAGCAATTCGACAGCGACCGGCTTCGCCATGCGCACGCGATCTAACTTCGCATAGTCTTCGTTCTGTTCACCCAACAGCGCAGACAGACCGCGCCCTAATTTTTTCTTTTCAGCCATCACGCACTCAATCGACGTTCACGATGAATAACCTCACCGGCCAAACTCAGATACGCCTGCGAGCCGGCGCATTCCATATCATAGACAATCACCGGGCGGCCATGGGATGGTGCTTCGGAAACTTTTACGTTACGCGGGATCACGGTTTCATACACTTTGTCGCCGAAATATGCCCGAACATCGTCGGCGACGGCGCCCGACAAATTGTTGCGACGATCAAACATCGTCAGCACGATGCCTTGGATCTCGAGACCCGGATTGTACGTCGCCT
>JAFMCK010000338.1 GCA_017857825.1 Rhodospirillales bacterium | reverse complement strand
TCAGCGAATTGGTGATCGACCGCCCCGTCATGACACTCGACATCATCGATGGGCGCGCAAACTGGCTGCGGCTCCGTGATGGTGCACGGGCTTGGGCGCGCCGTGCCGAAAACCCAGACGAGGCAGCGGCCAGCGGGCAAGCCTTTGTCATCGATCAAGTTGTGCTGAGCAACGGCACGCTGATCCTGCGCGCAGACTTTCTCGGCGCGCAGAAATTGAAAGCGCCGCTACCCGATACCCGCATCAAAGATATCGGCGCCGCTGACGAAGGCGCGCTGCCGGCAGACGTGGCGCGAATCATCACGGAAATGCTGGTCACGGCTGCCGAGCGTGCGTCACGGCGCTTTGACCTTGAAGCGCTGGCGGCTAAAAACGGAACAACGACAGGCGGTCTCGATCTGACCGAACTGCTGAGCGAATAACGGAGGACATCTGATGAGCACTTATCGCGCGCCCATAGAAGACATGCGCTTTGTGATGGAAGAAATTGCCGGGCTCAACGATATTGCAGCACTGCCGGGATACGAAGACGCCACCCCCGATTTGGTGGCGGCGATCCTCGAAGAAGCGGGCAAGCTCGGCACCGATGTCCTCGCCCCCCTGAACATGAGCGGTGACGCCGAGGGCTGCACGCTTGAAAATGGGGTCGTGCGCACACCCAAAGGTTTCAAAGATGCCTATAAAAAATTCATCGACGGCGGCTGGAATTCGATGCCGTTTGCCCCGGAAATCGGCGGCCAAGGCCTGCCCTGGCTGGTGTCCACCGGGGCCTCTGAAATCTGGCATGCGGCGAACATGTCGTTCGGTCTGTGCCCGCTGCTGACCGGTGGTGCCGCGGAGTTGCTGTCGACCCACGGTTCAGAAGCATTGAAGGCGGTCTATCTGGAAAACATGGTCGCCGGCACTTGGACCGGCAGCATGAACCTAACCGAGCCGCAAGCCGGCTCAGACCTAGGGCGCATTCGCACCAAGGCCGAGCGTGATGGCGCCACGTACCGCATTTCCGGGCAGAAAATCTATATCACTTACGGTGAGCACGACTTCACCGAGAATATCGTGCACATGGTCCTGGCCCGCACCCCTGATGCGCCGGAAGGCGTCAAAGGGATTTCGTTGTTCGTGGTGCCGAAGTTTTTAGTCAATGAAGACGGCTCATTGGGCGCACGCAACGACCTGAGGTGCGCGTCGATTGAACATAAGCTCGGTATCAATGCCAGCCCCACAGCGGTGATGCTATACGGCGAAAATGACGGCGCCATCGGCTATTTGGTCGGCGAAGAAAATCGTGGCTTAGAGTACATGTTCACGATGATGAACAACGCCCGCTTGGCGGTCGGCCTTGAAGGCGTGGCGATTGCCGAGCGTGCCTACCAGCGCGCCCGCGCGTTTGCCGAAGAACGTCCACAAGGCCGCGCGATTGATGGCAAAAGCAAGGACGCCGTCGCCATCATCGAACATGCCGACGTCAAACGCATGCTGCTCGATATGCGCACCAAGACCGAAGCTGTGCGTGGCTTGGCATACTGGGTCGCCGCGCAGTTGGACGTTGCCCACCGCCATCCAGACGCCGCCGTTGCTGCCAAGGCGCAAGGCTACGTCGATCTTTTGACGCCGGTCGTCAAAGCCTGTAGCACCGATGTCGGCGTCGATGTTGCCAACACCGGCGTGCAGGTGCACGGCGGCATGGGGTTCATCAACGAAACCGGCGCCGCACAACACCTACGCGATGCGCGGATTGCACCAATTTATGAAGGCACCAACGGCATCCAGGCAATTGATCTGGCGGGCCGCAAAGTCGCCCGCGACGGCGGTGAAATTGCCAACATGCTGATCAAAGACATTCGTGCGTCCATCGCGAATATGGGATCTGCCCACGCACGCCTGACCAACGCCGTCGATGCGCTTGAACGCGCAACCGCATGGATGGTTGAAACCTTCCCAAAAGATCCCGGCGGTGCACAAGCCGGGGCGGTCGGCTATCTGCGCCTGATGGGGATCGCGGTCGGCGGATGGCTGATGGTGTTGGGCATGGAGGCCTCGCAACGACGCGCTGCCGAATTTCCGCTGTTAGCGGCACGGCGCCTCGCATCGACCCGCTATTTCGCGCGACATTTGCTGGTCGAAGCGCCGGGCCTTGCCGATACGATTTGCGACGGCAGCACATTCATCGCAGAAACCGAGATCGCGCATTTATAAAAACGCCGATTTCCATTAACCATAAAACGTCTAATTGACGGGGATTCCTTGATTTTTTCCCACCAATGGCACAGGTTGGGCTCGCATTTTTGGTGGGCGTTGAGAGCATGAACAGCTACACAAAATACGTGCTGCGGCAATTGTTTGCCGGCATGGTACTGGTCACCGCCGGACTGACCTGCATTATCTGGCTTTCACAGTCACTTCGCTTTGTCGAAATGATTGTCAACCGTGGCGTCAATGCGGGCACGTTCATCTATATGACAATGCTGTTGTTGCCGAATTTTCTCACCGTGATTTTACCGATTGCCTTGTTTGCAGTGGTCGTCTTCACGTTCTCAAAGATGATTACGGA
>JAFMCK010000065.1 GCA_017857825.1 Rhodospirillales bacterium | reverse complement strand
GGCCATAGCCTGATTGAGGAGAGCACGGCTGAAACGCGCGCGGCGGAATAGCTCAGACGATTTAATACGACGTCTCGGTGCGTTTGGGACGGCGCTGGTATTGTGCGGCCTGATGTCCGCACACCCGGCTTTGGCGCAAGAGCGCAAAGCGACCGGCGAAGACCTCAAAAAAATTGAACAGCGCATTGATGCGGAAAAATCCGCAGCTGAACAAGCGCGCGCGAAGGCCGAAATCATGGCCCGCGATATTGATAATCTGCAAAATGATCTGGTGAGCGCCGCCAAAGCTGTGCAGGGGCACGAACAGCAGGTCTCAGAAATCCGCACACGTCTTAAGGCTTTGGAGCGACTGCGGACCCGCAAAACGGCTGAACTGCGTGACGGGCGCGTCAAATTCGGTCGTGTGTTGTCGGCGATGGAACGGATTGCCCAATTTCCACCCGAAGCTCTGATTGCGCAGCCGACGAAACCTGCCGATACCGTGCGAACCGCGATTTTGTTGCGGGCCGCGGTGACACAGATCGAAGCGCAGGCGACAACGCTTCGCGACGAGTTGAATTTTTTGGTAAAAGCGCGAGTTGAGATTCAGGAACGTGAGCGTGCGCTCATTGAAACCTCGGCGTTGTTGGACCGTGAACGTCGGCGCTTGGGTGCATTGATGGCGCGGAAAAAAGTCCTTAAGCGTCGCGCCGATAAAGAGGCGGTGGCGGCTGAGCAACGTATGCAGGCGCTGGCGGGCGAAGCCAAGACGTTGCGCGAACTTATAAAAGGGATTGAGCGCGAGCAAAAACGCGCCAATGCCGCGCCATCTGCACCGTCCCGCTCGACCGTAGCGGCCAACACGGTGCGCCGCGCACTCAGGCCGATCAGCAAGGCGCGCGGCGCGCTGACACAACCGGTGGTCGGCACGCTGACGGGACGTTACGGTGATAAGACAGATGCCGGATTCGCGCGAAAAGGTATGACCTTGGCCGCGCCCCCTGGTGCCCAGGTCACCGCGACCTATGATGGCACCGTTGTTTATGCAGGAAAATTCCGTGGCTATGGGCTTCTCTTGATCATCGATCATGGCGAGGGATATCATACACTGCTTGCCGGGATGACCCGGATAGACGCGGAACAAGGTCAGCAAATATTGGCGGGTGAACCCGTCGGCGTCATGGATAATGCAGCAAACGGCCAACCTATTTTATATGTCGAACTGCGCCGCGACGGCCAACCGATTAATCCCCAGCCCTGGTTGGCGGCACGCAAAGGTGAGGTAAACGGATGAAACGAAGAATGATCTCCAAAATCGGTACCACGGTCGGCGCGTCGATTGTCGCTTTCGCCATTGGCGCCGGTACGGTGATGTGGCCTCTAACGGGGTCTGCCGTCGACGCCAAAAAGAACGACGAAGAAACCTATCGCTTGCTGGCGTTGTTCGGGGATGTTTTTGAGCGCGTACGCGCTGATTATGTCGAGCCGCCGAGCGAAGAGGAAATGATCGAAGCCGCGATCACCGGCATGTTGGCCGCACTTGATCCGCATTCGAGCTATCTCAACGCCAAAAGCTTCCAAGATATGCAGGTCAACACACGGGGCGAGTTCGGTGGCTTGGGAATTCAGGTCACTATGGAGCGCGGCGTCGTAAAAGTGATTTCTCCGATTGATGACACCCCGGCGTTTCGTGCCGGCGTCGAAGCGGGCGACTTTATTACGCATTTGGACGGTGAGTCGGTGCAGGGTCTGACCCTGGCCGAAGCCGTCGATAAAATGCGTGGTAAAATTGGCAGCGATATCTTGCTGACCGTGGTCCGTGAGGGGCGTGAGCCGTTCGACATCAGGATTACCCGCTCGGTGATCAAAATTAAGTCGGTACGCTTCCACAGCGAGGGCAAAGTCGGCTACGTAAGAATTACATCATTTAACGAGCAGACCGATAAAGGCTTGGAACGTGCCATCGATAAGTTGCGCGAAGAAATCGGCCCGGACATGCAGGGCGTGGTCCTGGACCTCCGCAACAATCCAGGCGGTCTTTTGGACCAAGCGGTTGCGGTCTCGGATGCGTTTTTGGATCGGGGTGAAATCGTTTCAACCCGCTCGCGCAAGCCGGAAGACACCCAGCGCTTCAATGCACGCGAGGGGGATCTGGCCCAAGGGCTACCGATCGTCGTGCTGATCAACGGTGGTTCGGCGTCGGCGTCCGAAATCGTCGCCGGTGCGTTGCAGGATCATCGCCGCGCCGTGATCTTAGGCACCAAATCGTTTGGTAAAGGCTCAGTGCAGACGATCATGCCGATTGCAGGTAACGGGGCGATGCGTTTGACAACGGCGCGCTACTACACGCCTTCCGGTCGCGCGATCCAAGCTAAGGGTGTCGAACCTGACATTGAGGTCAAGCAGGCAAAGCTTGAAGAAATCGCCTCGACCCGTCCGCGTCGTAGTGAAGCAGACTTGCGCGGCGCACTTGATACCGACAAGGCAAACGATGCGGATAAAAAAGCCGACGATGCGGAACAGCCGAGTGTTGATGGTAAGGATGAAAAAGAAGTGGATTACCAACTCAGCCGTGCTGTCGATTTGATCCGTGGACTTGCCATCATGTCGCCGCAAGCGATGAAGGCGAAGTGATCGTTGGGCCCTAGAGTGTCGCAAAATCTTGAGCAACGGCCCGCGGTTGGTGTGGGCCGTTGCCGTTTGCGGAGGGTGTTGTGAAATTCCCCAAGCTGTTCGGCAAAAAGAAATCAGACGACGATGATGACGATTTCGAAGATGAAGACTTCGACGTCGTAGATCTGGATGAGCATTTCGATCCTGCTGATGAAGTTATGAAAGATGACACCGACGCAGATGCGCAGGGAGGTGCCGACGACGCGCATGCGGACCTAGAAGATGAGATGATGGTCGGTGGCGAACTCGAAAGCGACGAGATCGAATTTGATGACGATGACGACGACGAAGAAGATGATGACGAAGACGATGAGGCCTCGTCGCGCAAGAAGGCGATTATGTTTGCCGCGTTGGGGATGGCCGTTGTTTTGCTGAGTGCGCTGGGTGGGGCAGGTTGGTGGATTCTCTCAGCACCGTCCGAGACCGCGTCCGCCGGAAAGAATGCACCTGGCACGGTTGAAATGTCGATGCCCGCTGTCGGCGGGACACTGAATGCGCGGACCGCGCCGAGTGAAGTGCCTGTAGAAGGTGAGAGCACCATGGCCGCGGCGCAACAATCACAACAACCAGCAGAGCCGGGCGCAAGCGCTTCGATGCCGGCTGAAACCGAAGGTGTGCCAGCTGCCACGCTCAATACGTCGCTGAATTCATCCCTGAACTCATCTTTGAACGACAAAGGCGCGTCGACAGCTGGGGGTGGCCTTGTATTGCCGGCCGTTGCCAGTAGCGCGTTGACGCGTATTCCTGACCAGTCGAGTGCAACGGATCAAAGCCAGGCGTTGGCCAATGCGCCAGTGCGTGCCTTGCTTGAAGAAAAAAACGGCATTGGCGAGTTACCGAAAATCGGGCCGAATCAGGTGGCTTCGTGGCAAGTTTATGCACGACCGATTGATCCAGACTTGAGCGGCCCTCGGGTTGCGCTGATGATCGAGGGCATTGGGCTCAGTCGGCAAGCGTCTTTGGCTGCAATCAATAAGCTGCCGCCTGAAGTGAGCATGATCTTGAGCCCATACGGGCGCGATTTGAATGACTGGGTTTTCCGTGCCCGTCTGGCGGGGCACGAGGTGTTTATGTCGCTGCCCATGGAGAGTGAAAATTTCCCCATGGAAGATCCGGGCCCGCTCGGTTTGGATACGCGCATCCAGGTGGTCGAAAATGAACGGCGTCTGGAGAATGTGATGGCGCAGGCTGGTGGCTATGTTGGTTTGGTGACGTTTATGGGATCACGCTATATGAAAGCCGAAGGGCAACTGACGAAAGTGTTGGGCACGCTCAAGAACCGTGGTCTGATGTTTGTTGTCGGTGGCAATCAAACGCGCAACGATGCGTTCCCGATTGCTGAAAAGCTAGATCTCGCACGCATGCAAAGCCGGATGTATATCGATGACATCCCGCGTATTCAGCAGATCAGAACCAACCTTGATAAACTCGAAAGTCTTGCGACGGACAACGGCGCGATCTTGGCGATTGCGCGCCCGTATCCGGTGACGATTAAAAGCATTGTCGACTGGGTGGCGACATTGAAGGACAGGACCGTAAAACTGGTTCCTGCATCGGCTGTCGCAACCTATCCAGCGACGCCTCAGTGAGCAAAGACGGTCTTGCAATGCCCGCATCACCGGAAGGCTATCGCCCGTGTGCGGGTGCAGTGGTATTCAACGATGATGGCAATGTCTTTGTGGGCAGGCGCAGCGATCTCGGGCCAGAGGTCGAGTACGCATGGCAATTCCCGCAGGGCGGTCTTGATAAGGGCGAAGATGTTGAAGCTGGAGCCCGCCGTGAGTTGTACGAGGAGACCGGTATCCGCTCAGTTAGCTTGCTGGGCCAGCATGATACTTGGTTGACCTATGATTTTCCTGCCGAAATGCAGGGTAGACGGTTCAAGCGGTATCGAGGTCAGGCACAAGCATGGTTCGCCTATGCATTCACCGGCGACGTCACTGAGATCGATCTTGCGCATCATGGTGCGCCGGAGTTTCAGCAGTGGGACTGGGTGCCCCTAAAAACTGTGCCTTCGCTGATTGTCCCCTTTAAACGCACAGTTTACGAGGCTATTGTTGCCGCATTTGAACCATATGCTGCAATGAAGAGCCAGGGATAAGAAAATCATGATGATGTATCTGCAAGTCATCGGGGGCTTCATTGTTCTCTTGGTTGCCGCTGAGGCAATGGTGCGGGGCGCTGTTATCCTCGCCGAAAAGATGGGCATCTCGCCGATGGTGATCGGCATGACCGTGGTCGCTTTCGGTACATCGGCACCGGAATTGGTTGTCAGCTTGGATGCCGCCTTGGGCGGTTCAGCGGGCCTCGCGATCGGTAATATCGTCGGCTCGAACATTGCCAATGTTTGGTTGATTTTGGGTGCGGCCTGTTTGGTGACGCCAATTTTAGCGAAGCCGGGTGCGCTCAAGCGTGATGTGGCGATGTTGATCGGTGGCTCGCTTTTGTTCGTTGCGCTGTGCAGCTTGGGCGAGTTGAGCTTGATGGCCGGCATCGTACTTCTCATTGTTTTTGCTGGCTTTATCGTGACGTCATACGCGCGCGGCAAAGGCGACCCCGAGGTTATTAAAGAGCAAATAGAAGAATTAGAGGAACTTGAAAAAGGTATTCCGAAAAATGTCCCGGTTGCATTATTAGCGACCGTCGCGGGTATTATCGGCTTGGCATTCGGTGCAGACTTGTTGGTACAGGGCGGTGCTGAAATTGCGCAGTCCTTTGGCGTGTCCGATGAAGTCATTGGTCTGACATTGTTTGCGTTTGGCACATCCTTGCCAGAGCTTGCGGCGTCTGTGGTCGCGGCTTATCGGGGGCATCCGGATGTGGCCATCGGCAACGTTATTGGCTCGAATATCTTCAATATGTTGCTGGTTGGTGGCGTCGTGGCAACGGTTGCCGGTCTGCCAGTGCCGGGCCAAGTCCTCATTTTTGACAATTGGGTTATGTTGTTGGCCGTCGCCATGTTGATCCCTGTGTTGTTGGGCAAAATGAAGCTAAGCCGCCCCTATGCTGGTATCTTTTTGGTTCTGTATTTTGCGTATGTCGGTTCGCAGGCCTATGGCGTCGAGCGCCTGTTGGGAGCTATTTAAGGCGTTATGCGTAATGTTCTGGTCACTGGTGGCGGTAAACGCATCGGTCGTGCCATCGCCGAGACATTGGCTGGCAAAGGCTGGGGTGTCGCAGTTCATTATAAAGGTGCTGCCGAGGATGCGGCTGAAGTTGTGGCGGGCATTGAAGCCGACGGCGGGCGGGCGCTTTGTGTAAAAGCTGACTTAGAGAACGAAGATGAAGTGCGTGCAATGTTTGCCGCTGCAGCCACAGGCCTGGGGGGGCTATGCGCCGTCGTCAACAATGCGTCCGTGTTTATCGGCGACGATGTGCTGAGTGAGGGGCGCACTGTATGGGACCAGCACATGGCGGTGCATGTGCGCGTGCCTTTCGTGCTCTCCCAAGAATTGCTGAAACACCTTGGTGACAAGGGCGCTTTGGATAAAATGGGTGCTGTGATCAATATCGTCGATCAGCGTGTGCTCAATCCATCGAAGCATTTTTACAGCTATACGCTATCGAAGATGTCGCTTTGGGATCAAACCCAGGTACTGGCCCGGGCGATGGCGCCCCATGTGCGGGTCAACGCGGTTGGCCCCGGGCCGGTACTGCCGAGCACGCGTCAAAGCGACGAAGACTTCGAACGTCAGGCTCTGCAAACACCGTTGCAGCGCGCCGTCGACCCGCGCGAGATCGCGGACGCGGTGGCGTTTCTTCTTGACGCTTCGTCGGTGACGGGCCAAATCATCGCCGTGGATTCCGGGCAGCACCTAAATTGGGCGCATGAGACCGAGGAAACGTCGCCCCGGGAATAGGCGTTGCGGGCCACTCAGCATACGGTGGCTTTTTACAAATGACATGACTGCAATCAGGAGATGACATTGAGCATTGAGCCGAAAGAGGTCTTAGGGCCACTGCATATCGCCGATGCGCGTCAGCGAATTCGTCATGTTTTCGTGCGTGATTTGGTCGTGCTGGCTTTTATCGGCATTCACGATCATGAGAAAACCGCCCCACAGCGGGTGCGTGTGAACCTAGATTTGGCGGTACGCGAAGCTGAAGGCGGCTTAGAAGATGACCTTGTGAATGTCGTTTGTTACGAGGGTTTAGTGTCGGGTGTTCGTAATATTGTCGATTCCGGCCATGTCGGCTTGGTTGAAACCATGGCCGAAGAAATCGCCGGCATGTGCTTGGATGACAATCGGGTCCGTTCCGTGCGTGTGCGTGTAGAAAAATTGGATATATTCGACAATGCCGAAAGTGTCGGCGTTGAAATCGAACGATTTAATCGCGAAGTATAAATCGTTAATAACTTCAATATTATTTGCAGATGTTTATCTATCTGCGGGCGCGACCGGCGCGTGTTTTGCACACGACAGTGAATGTTGCTGCCATATGACAGATTAATTTAGCTAACATTTTTCTATCGCGGTTAAATAAAAATTATCCTTTTAAATCAATATGTTAAGATGATGCCTAAAAAATAAGCAAAGTGATTAAACCCCATTGATTCATAACGATTTTTCCAAGATCGCGGTATTATCAACATGGTTATCCACAGAAGTCGTGGATAGGTTTATGGTTAATTGCATCGCTATGAGTGATGTTCCTGTGTGTCAGTTGACGAAGCTGTCTTGATCGGCGATCTAATCTCTATGGTTGAGCGTTCAAATATCGAGTTGGTGCCGGCAGAGGGCGTGCCTGAGAGCGCAGATCGTGGCGCCGAGGCCATCAAAGCGCGTTTGAAGAACTTGCCGTCGACCCCAGGCGTCTATCGCATGCTGAACGAGGCCGGTGACGTGCTGTATGTCGGCAAAGCCAAGAATATCAAACGCCGCGTCACCAGTTACACCAATCTAAACCGCCAATCGATTCGCATCCGCCGCATGATCGCGCAAACGGTTGGTCTGGAAATCGTTAAGACCGAGACCGAAGCTGAAGCGCTGCTGCTGGAGTCTGATCTCATCAAGCGCTATGCGCCGCGCTACAACATTCTGCTTCGCGACGATAAATCGTTCCCGATGATCCTGATCACCGGCGATCATGACTACCCGCAAATCGTCAAATATCGAGGCGTGAAAGGCCGTAAAGGAGAATACTTTGGGCCGTTCGCCTCGGTATGGGCGGTCAATGATACGTTGGCGTTGTTGCAGCGTGCGTTCTTGCTGCGTACGTGCTCGGACAATGTGTTCGCCAATCGATCGCGACCGTGTCTATTGCATCAGATCAAGCGTTGTGCAGCGCCTTGTGTGGATCGGATATCAAAGCCTGACTACGCCCGTTTGGTCGAAGAAGCCCGCGCGTTCTTGACCGGCGATAGTCAGCGGATACAGCAGGCCTTAGCAGAGCGAATGCAGGCGGCGTCTGATGAGCTGGAATTTGAGCTCGCTGCACAGTACCGGGATCGTATTCAAGCGCTGACGCGTGTGCAGTCCCGCCATGAAACCATCAATGCCGGGTTGGACGAGGCTGACGTTATCGCGCTGCATCAAGAGGGCGGTCAGACATGCGTGCAGGTGTTCTTCTTTCGGGGTGGGCGCAATTACGGAAACCGTGCGTATTTTCCAACCCATGCCAAAGAAGACGGCCCTGAGGAAGTCATGGAGGCGTTTTTGGGTCAGTTCTACGCGCGCACTAAGCCGGCGCGCATGATCTTAACATCGCATCAGATTCCGAACCGCGGATTGATCGAAGAAGCGTTGAAGGTACGCGCTGAACGCAAGGTCGAGGTCCGGCGGCCTACTCGGGGCGAGAAGAAGCGCGTGTTGGACACCGCAACGATCAATGCCCGCGATGCTTTGGCGCGCCGAATGTCGGAAAGTGCGTCGCAGCGCCGCCTGTTAGAAGGTTTGGCCGAGGTACTTGATTTGGACGCCCCGCCGTCGCGGATCGAGGTGTATGACAACTCGCACGTGTCGGGCACAAATGCGGTCGGCGGTATGATTGTGGTCGGGCCTGACGGGTTTATGAAGAATGCGTATCGCAAGTTCAATATTCGCCGCGCCGGAAGCGGTGGTGCGTCCGGGGGCGATGATTATGACATGATGCGCGAAGTGCTGGAGCGGCGTTTTTCACGGGCCCAACGTGAAGATCCGTCCCGCACCTTGGGGCAATGGCCGGACTTGGTCTTGGTCGACGGCGGTAAAGGCCAGCTATCGTCTGCGTTAGAGGTATTCCAGCAACTCGGTATCGATGATGTCCCGGTGGCCGCCATTGCCAAGGGGCCGGATCGCGATGCTGGGCGCGAGAAGATTTTTATGCCTGATAAAAATGCGCCGATACAGTTGGGGCACAAAGACCCGGTATTGTATTTCCTACAGCGCATCCGTGACGAGGCGCACCGTTTCGCTATTGGGACGCACCGCGCAAAACGCGGTAAGCAGGTGCAACGCTCAATCTTGGATGAGGTGCCTGGTATCGGAGCGATGCGCAAAAAGGCATTGCTGCATCACTTCGGCGCCGCGCAGTCGGTTGCCAACGCCGGCGTAAAGGATTTGGAAGCGGTCGATGGGGTCAGCCGTGCGATGGCAAAAAAGATCTACGACTGGTTTCATCCCGAAACATAAAACGATTATGAAACGACATCGAAATCCTTGGCCGTGTGGTTTCCTCTCTGCGTCGAACCTGATAGAACAACGCGGTGGTCACGGGCGGGGTGCCCTGTATACGTTTTAGCCGAACTTTGGGACGCGGGCATATGCTCACCAAAATTCCGAATATGCTGACGATTGCACGGATTGCGGCAATTCCGGTGTTGATACTGGTGCTGATCTTTATGGATGCACCCTTGGCCAATTGGTTGGCATTCAGTGTCTATACAGTCGCGTGTATTACCGATTTTTTTGATGGCTATTTAGCTCGCTCACTCGGGCAAACGTCGGCGTTTGGTCGGTTTCTTGATCCGATTGCGGATAAATTGCTGGTTGCTTCGGTGTTGCTCGTCTTGGTTGGCGTGGATCGAATCAACGATATCACCGTATTGCCAGCGGCGGTGATTTTATGCCGTGAGATTTTGGTTTCAGGCCTTCGCGAGTTTCTGGCCGAGGTGAAAGCCGCGATGCCGGTGACGGTGTTGGCCAAATGGAAAACCGCCATCCAAATGCTGGCGTTGGGCTTTCTGTTGGTCGGCCCGGCGGGCCCGATGTTCGGCCCATTGAGTACCACCGAAATCGGTGTCATTGGTTTGTGGGGGGCTGCGGTGCTGACGTTGATAACCGGGGCCGAATACCTAATCGCTGGTATCCGCCATATCGCTGTCGCCGATGCACGTGAAGACAAAATTGCAGCGGCAAAGGCAGAGGTCGATCCTGGTGATACGCATCGCGCTGGTTGATTTCCCGGCGCTGGCATATGATATTTTCGGCCAATAAAGCGACAACAGTGCACGAGCAACGGGAACGCGTGACGATGAAGGTATTTGGCTTTGCGGGATGGAGCGGCAGCGGCAAGACGACACTGGTGAAGTCGGTCATCCCAGCATTGATCGCACGCGGCTTTAAGGTCTCAACGATCAAGCACACGCACCACAATTTTGATATCGACCGGCCTGGCAAAGACTCTTTTGAGCACCGCGCCGCCGGCGCCCAAGAAGTTGTTATCACTGGCGCGGCGCGATGGGCTTTGTTGCATGAAAACCGCGGCGAGGCCGAGCCTAGCATCCAAGACATGCTGGCCCGCATGGCGCCTGTCGACATTGTATTGATCGAAGGCTTCAAATCGTACCCGCACCCGAAGTTGGAAGTGTATCGCCCGGAAGTCGGCAAGCCATTGCTGAGCCCGGACGATGACAGCATCATCGCGGTGGCCTCGACCGCATCGCTGGATGTCACGGTGCCGCAGTTGCCGCTGGATGACATCGACGCCGTGGTCGACTTCATTATCGAATTCTGCGATTTGGTCGAGGAGCGCCGGAATGGCGCAGCTTAAGGACGATTGCTTTGCCTTCGGCGACGGACTGATCCCGTTTGAAGATGCGATGCGCGATCTTATGGGTCGTCTGGATACCGTCACCGAGGTTGAAGTCGTGCCGATTACGGAGGCGACTTCCCGCGTACTTGCATCTGATATCGTCTCCACCCGGAACGTGCCGCCGCATGACAATTCCGCTGTCGACGGCTATGCGGTGTTCTTTGATGACTTGAACGCAGCAGCGGACACTCGACTGCCGGTCACCGGGCGCGTTGCGGCGGGACATCCATTGGGGCGAGCGGCTGTCCGGGGCGAAACGGTACGTATCTTCACCGGCGCGCCGATGCCGGATGGTATGGACACCGTGTTTATGGAAGAAGACGCCAGCCCCGACGGTGATCACGTCGTGTTGCCGCATGGCTTGAAGCATGGGGCGAACCGTCGCTTTGCTGGTGAAGACATCAAGATCGGCGATGTGATCGTGCCTGCCGGTACGCGGCTTCGACCGCAAGATATTGGGCTCGCCGCGTCGATTGGCTTGGATCATATCCGCGTGCAAACGCGACTGCGTGTGGCCGTGTTTTCAACGGGTGACGAAGTATGCGAACCGGGCACAGATGCCCCGGAAGGGTGTATTTATGACGCCAACCGGTTTGCGGTGATGAGCTTGCTGAAAGGTCTCGGCGCGCAGGTGACCGATCTCGGTATTCTCCCCGATGACGAAGACACCATCGCCGACGCATTGCAGGCGGCCGAGGCTACGCATGATGTGTTGATGACATCGGGCGGGGTTTCTGCGGGTGAGGAAGACCACGTCAAAGCAGCGGTTGGCCGTCTCGGCAACATTCATTTCTGGCGTCTCGCGATCAAGCCTGGGCGCCCGATCGCGTTGGGCCAGGTCGGCGATGCAGCTTTTATAGGGCTTCCCGGCAACCCGGTTGCCGCGATGGTGACATTCTTGATGATCGCGCAGCCGATGTTGCGCCGCCTGAACGGTGAGCTCGGCTATGCGCCGGTCCGCGTGCCGGTGGCGGTCGGCTTTGACTATAAGAAAAAAACTGGGCGCCGCGAATGGGTGCGGGTGTGTTATGAGTATGATGCCGATGGATCGCCGGTGTTGGCGAAGCATCATTCCAGCGGTGCCGGCATTCTGACATCGATGGCCGCTGCAGATGGCCTCGCCGAAATTTCCGAAGACATTAAGCGACTGGCAGCGGGCGAGGTCGTGACCTACATTCCTTTTAGCGGCCTTTTGACGACCTGATAGCAGGATGAAATGGTGAAAATTCTTTATTTCGCATGGGTGCGTGAGCGGACCGGGACGGCATCAGAAGACGTGGCGTTACCGGACGGTATCGCCAGCGTCAAAGATTTGGTTGAATGGCAGCGCGGACGCGGTGACGGATTCGCAGAGGCCTTTGCTGAAGGTGATTTGGTGCGCTGCGCAGTCAATCAGTCTCATGTCGCCCTCGACCATCCGGTTAAAGATGGTGACGAGATCGCATTCTTTCCGCCGGTTACTGGGGGCTGAAGATCATGATCCGGGTTCAAGAACACGATTTCGATCTTGGTCAGGCACTCAAGCTGTTGACCGATGGCAACCATGGCATCGGTGGATTGTGTTCGTTCGTCGGCCTGGTCCGTGACATGGCTGGCGATGCGGCGGTCGGCGCGATGACGTTGGAACACTATCCGGGCATGACCGAAAAGGCCTTAGAAGAAATCGAAGCCGAGGCCTGTGCCCGCTGGCCATTGCAGGCGACCCTGATCGTCCATCGGGTCGGCAAACTCGAGCCGGGTGATCAGATTGTCCTGGTGGCAGCAGCATCGGCGCATCGTGAAGCGGCTTTTGATGCTTGCCACTACCTGATCGATTTTCTGAAAACCCGGGCGCCATTTTGGAAACTTGAAGATACGCCCGACGGGCCCAAGTGGGTCGACGCCAGAAATAGTGATGACGAGGCGACACGGCGCTGGATGACTCCCGCATAAGCTGTGCGGATGGCCTTAGACATCTTTTATTCCCTGTTATAGTTTTTGTGCGCGGAGGATCGGCAAAGGTCGGACGTGTGAATAAACAAAAAATGACGTCAGGGAGTGTCGCCGCGATGGCGAAACAGAGAATGGGCCACGAGGCGCAAGGCCGCGCACATCCTGCTGTGCGTGTTCTTCATGCTGATCTTTTGAATGGAAAGATAAGCCGCCGCGAATTTTTGCGGACAGCAACATTGTTGGGTGTTGCTGCGCCTGCGGCGTATGCCATGTCGGGCGCCATCGGGGCCGATGATTTAATAGGTCAGGCCTATGCGGCAACGGCGAAAGCCGGGGGTGTGCTGCGGGTGTCGATGGAAGTACACGCGCTGACCGACCCGGCGCAGTTTGCGTGGTCGCCGCAGGCTAACCTTGTGCGCCACATGTGTGAATACCTGACCATCACTGGCGCAGACAATGTGACGCGGCCATATTTGGCTGAGCGGTGGGCCCCGTCAGACGATCTCAAGACATGGACTTTTTATCTGCGCAAAGGCATCAAATGGCACAACGATGATGACTTCAACGCCGATGATGTGGTGTTCAATTTGACGCGTTGGTTGGACCCGGCCACGGGATCATCGAATATCGGTTTGTTCGCGGCGATGACCAGTGGTGATAAAGATAATCGACGAATGACACCAGGTGCGGTGGAAAAAGTTGATGACCACACCGTGCGTCTGCACCTGAACTCGCCGGTGTTGTCGATCCCAGAGAACTTCTACAATTACCCAACGATGATTGTGCATCGCGATTTTGATGGTGACCTGTCGAAAAAGCCTAATGGTACCGGCCCGTTCACCCTAAGCGAATATACAGTCGGGGAAAAAGCGATCTTAAAACGCGTGCCGGGCGCCTATTGGGGCGGCGACGTGTATCTGGATGAAATCCATTATTACGATCACGGCTCGGCGTCGACGGCACAACTTGCGGCACTTGCGTCCAGGCAAGTCGATATGACCTTTGATTTTGACATGCCGTCGTTGGAACTCGCCGCCAGTTTGCCCAACACCAAGGTCTATGAAGCAATCACGGCGCAGACCGGCTGTATGCGGATGCGGTTGACCGAAAAGCCGTTCGACGACCATCGCGTGCGCTGTGCCATCGCCTTCGCTGCAGACAACACAGCGTATTCACCGCAGGTGTTCCGCGGGCGCGGGCTATTGGGCGAAAACCATCACGTTGCACCAATTCATCCGGAATATGCA
>JAFMCK010000064.1 GCA_017857825.1 Rhodospirillales bacterium | reverse complement strand
GCGGGTATTCCAAAATCAGCCAGCATCACTATGGCTGTTCCAGAGCACGCAACAAAGGCACCTGCGACAACATGCTGACGGTCCGACGTGATATCATCGAGCCCCTGGTGCTTGCGGGTTTACAAGAACAGTTGATGCAACCCTCAGCATACAAAGAGTTTGTTGCTGAGTTTCATCGGGAATTGAACCGGCTGGCAGCAACAGAAGATCAGCAACGGGTGCAGATTGAACGTGATCTCGCCAAAGTCGATCGCGATCTCAGCCGTCTGATCGACGCGATTAAATCGGGCGTACCAGGGGAAGCCGTCAAAGATGAGATCACGGCACTCCGCGCCAAAAAAGATGAACTTGCCGCAAAACAGATCGCCGCCCCGCCGCCGAAGCCCCGCCTCCATCCGAACTTGGCCAACATATATCACGACAAGGTCGAGAACCTCATCAACGCGCTCAATGCGCCCGACACCATCCTAGAAGCGAGTGAAGCCATACGCGGCTTGATCGACGCTGTTCGCCTTGTGCCAATCAACGGCGAACTTAAGATCGAACTATATGGGGAGCTCGCGTCCCTTCTCGCCCTTGGGCAACCCACCAAAAACAAACACCCCCGAGGGGATACCTCAGGGGTGCAAGTAACGTTGGTTGCGGGAGCTCGATACCACCTTTACCGCACCAGCGGTTCGTATCCATGAAGCTCCCCCTCAAAGGCTGACCCACGGACTGATGTTACCGGCATAATTCGAGAGTCCCCAAAATCTTTGGTGGCGATAGGGGGAGTGATCCCATCTTTTTACCGATTGCATTTTCAACCGCATTGGCGACCGCGCCAGGCGCCGGAACGAGCGGTGGCTCACCAACGCCCCTGACGCCATAAGGGTGGTTCGGGTTCGGCACTTCTACAATAACCGTATCAATCATCGGCACGTCGGAAGCCACTGGCATCCGATAATCAAGGAAGCCCAAGTTCTGCAAGCATCCCTTATCATCATATATGTATTCTTCGTTCAGTGCCCAGCCGATGCCCTGGACAGCACCACCCTGCATCTGACCCTCGACGTAATCGGGAGAAATTGCCCGGCCTGCATCCTGAATGACCGTATAGCGCTTTAGCGAAACGAACCCGGTTTCCGGGTCCACTTCGACATCGACGATTTGTGCCGAAAAAGCGGCTCCTGCACCGCCCGCATTAATTTCAGAGTGACCAGCAATTGCGCCGCCCATCTTTGTTGCCATGCCTGCCAATTGCTTGAGCGTAAGAGCTTCGAAGCCGTCCCGCTGGGTCACAGCTTGGCCTGCCTCCCACGCCACGTCGTCGACGGGGATTTCCCATTTTTTGGCCGCAAGGGCGCGGAGCTTTTCAATGATCTCGCGGACCGAATTGATAACGGCCATACCGGTGGCAAATGTCGTGCGGCTTCCAGCGGTTAGGTGGCTGTAGCCCATTGAGCCTGTGTCCGCCACAATCGGTTTGATCAATTCTAGATCAACACCCAATTCTTCCGCTGCCATAACCCGCATAGACGAGCGCGACCCGCCGATGTCCGGGTTTCCGGTCGCAATAGCAACGGTGCCGTCATCCAGGAGATTGGCGACAACACTACTTAACCCACCGCCGTGCATCCAATAGCCAAGGGCGAAGCCGCGGCCTTGGTTGGGCGCCAAAGGTGCGGAATAATGCGGATGGTTTTTTACAGTTTCAAGCACTTCCGTCAGGCCAATCCGCCCGTACTTTGCGCCGTTAAGGCTCTGCCCGCCGTCCTGGACAGCGTTTTTCATGCGCAGGTCCACAGGATCTATATCCAACTTTTCGGCAAGTTCGTTGATCGTCAATTCCGCTGCCATCGTCGCCATCGGCGCCCCTGGCGCACGATACGCCGCGACCTTAGGGCGATTGACGCACACGTCATAGGCCGTGGCCTTTGCATTTGCGATGCTATAAGACGAAAAGAATGAGTCTACAGAGCGCCCGACCGGAGAGCCCTTAAAAGCCCCCGCCTGATTGTAGATTTCAGCTTCGGCAGCAACAATGGTGCCGTCCCTCATGGCACCCATGCGAATACGTGAATACGTCCCTGACGCCGGCCCCGTGCCACGGAAGACTTCGGATCGGGTCATCACCATACGCACGGGCCGACTGGTCTTTTGCGACAATCGAATAGCTACCGGTTCCGCATAAACGTTATTCTTTCCGCCGAACCCACCACCGATTTCAGATGCGGTGACACGGATACTCGACATGTCCATGTTCATCAGCCGGGCGCATAGGCCGCGGATAACAAAATGACCCTGGGTCGTGGTCCAGATTTCCACCGCACCGTCCTCCGAGGCCGTGGCGATCAATGCCTGGGGCTCTATATATCCTTGGTGCACAGGTTCCGAACGAAACTCCCGCTCGACGATGATGTCGGCGTCTGCGAAACCTTTTTCCAGGTCGCCCCGCTCGGCCGAAACCACACGGAATACATTGGAAGGGGCTTCCGGCTTGGGGTCTACCCCATGGGTGAACTGATGCTCATGCAGAATCGGTGCCCCCGGCTGCGCAGCCGCCAGCGGATCCAGAACATGTGGCAAAATTTCGTATTCAACCTCGATCAATTTGATGGCTGCCTTGGCGATCCGCTCGCTGGTCGCTGCGACGGCAGCGACTGCATGGCCATCATACAGCACTTTTTCGCGCGCCATGACGTTCCGAGAAATATCATGTAGATCGGCAATCATCGGGCCGTAAGGCGGCTCCAGCAAAGGGTGATCGGGAATATCCTTGTGGGTGACCACGGCCTTTACACCCTTTAAGGCCTCAGCTTTGCTGGTATCGATGGAGAGAATCTTTGCATGGGCATGCGGACTCCGCAGGGTTTTGCCGTAAAGCATCCCCGACATGACCATGTCATCGCCATAACGCGCCCGGCCTGTCACTTTGTCGGGGCCGTCAGGGCGGCGTGTCCGCTTACCGACCCATTTGAAGTTGGTTTTTGCCGTGGTTTTAACTTCGTTCATGACGTGCTTTCCCTCATTTCAGCGGCCGCGTCGAGAACAGCGCGAACGATTTTGTCATACCCCGTGCAACGGCATAGGTTTCCGGCCAGCGCATAGCGCACCTCGGTCTCTGTCGGCTCGGGATTTTTCTCTAACAGTGCCTTGGCCATGTTGAGAAAACCGGGCGTGCAAATACCGCATTGCAGCGCCGCGTGGTCCAAGAACTTTTGTTGCAGGGGATGCAATTCGGTCCCTGTCGACATGCCTTCAATCGTTTCAATGTTCGCGCCGTCAAGCTCTGCCCCCAGAACCAGGCAGGCGTTTACAGGACGACCGTTGACGATGACGGTACAAGCACCACAGTCACCAGAGCCGCATCCATTTTTAGTCCCCGTCATGTTGAGGTCTTCGCGGAGAACTTCCAACAGTGTCTGATCGGCATAACAGGTGAAATCCACCTCATCACCGTTTATCGTCGTCGTAACATGATATTTTGACATCAGTTCTTCTCCGCTCGTTCCCAGGCAATTTTGATCGCCCGGCATGCAAGAACGCCCGCGACGCTGGTCCTGAATTTAATGGTGCCGCGCTTGTCGTTGATCGGCTGGCAGGTTGCGCTTGCAGCTGCTGCCAGTTCCGCCAGAACGCGTTCATCGAGCTCTTTGCCCAGCAAAATGTCCGGCGCTTGCTCAACAAGGCGCGCTGTCGGTGCAACGGCGCCCAAGGCGACGCGGGCGGCAGCGCACGTACCATCGGGATTGAGCGTCACCGAAACGCCAGCCCCGACAACGGCAATATCCATTTCCGAGCGAGGAATAAACCTGAGATAGGCATCGCCGGTATTTTTCGGCGGTCGCGATAGGCAAAAAGATATAATCAGTTCACCCGGCGCCAGCGACAACTGACCGGGCTTAATCAATAAATCTTCAACTGCCGCCGTACGTGTTCCATTTGGTCCGGCAACAACGGCTTTGGCGCCTGAAGCAATCAAGGCCGGCACGCTATCGGCCGCAGGCGAGGCATTACAAAAATTCCCGCCGATCGTCGCGCGACCTTGAACCTGGTCCGAACCGATCAACTGAACCGCCTCGACAACGCCCGGAAATAACTTCTTTAATTCCTTGTTTTCGCCTAGCTCAGCGCCGGTCACTGAAGCGCCGATTCGGATCTCATCATCGTCAAGAATAACTTCACGGGTCTCTTTGATTTTCTTGATGTCGACCAGCATCCCCGGCTCGATCATCTCTTCCTTGATTTGGATAATTAAATCCGTGCCGCCAGCGAATACACGCGCCGTTTTCCCTGCTGCTGCAAGCAGAGCGACAGCCGCTTCTATCGTTTCAGGGGCTTCATATCTCATTTCATTCACTGACTAAGCACCTTCCGAATTAGAAATTAAAATTTTAACGAACCGCTAAATATAAAAGGAACTTCAGAAGTTTGCAGTCTTGCATCCGGCAGATCAACACAACGCGAACTCTCGGATCCTCCCTCCTAAGAGAAGGTCAGAAGAAAGCAATCTCAAAATCAGGGAACCTTTCATTAAGGCGCCGTCAAATAGGCACCTCCCCTTTCAACAAGAGGCGCTGAAATTCCCTGCGTTCGAACACATTGAAATCAGTACTCGCACGATGCATCGTACAACAGTTATCCCAAATGATCAGATCACCCAACTGCCAATGATGCCGATACTGAAATCGCACGTCGAATGCGAAGTCGTACAACTCGTCCAACAGGGCGTCGCTTTCCGCTATGGATAACCCTTCAACATGATCAATACGGTTTGGGTTGATATACAATGCCTTTCGGCCAGTTTCCGGATGCGTTCTTATTAACGGGTGAGATACATCTGGCGTAAGCGCTTCTTCCTCGGGTGTTCTGACAGCAACCACGGCCTTACCACGCCTGGAATGATATTTATGCACTGCGCGCCGACCTTCGATGCCGCGTCGCATTTCATCCGGCATTGCATTTAGTACAGCCTCAGTATCTATAAATTGTGTACTCCCACCCGAAGACGGTATCGCCATGGCAAACAGCATTGTTGCTTTTGCTGGACGCGCAAAATAACTGTCATCAGTATGCCAGTGCGTCGCCCGAACATGGGGTTTTTCCCCACCAAGTTTGTTGTAGTTGGAAATGACCGATACTTCCGGGGGATCATCTAAACGATAATCTCCAAGCAACTGAACCTGTGGCTCGCCAAATACACGACCCGCCGACACGAGTTGATGTGGCGTGAGTGTCTGGCCTCGCAAACAAAGGATGTGATGCGATAAGAAACTATCGTTCAACAAAGTTATGTGACTATCTGAAAGTGCCTTTGTGAGGTCGACACCAGAGACTGAGACGACACGCATCTCTCTATATTCAATATCTATTTCCGCTGTATTCATTCCTGCGCAACGCCTCTAAACCAAACATCCTGCGGCTGTATTACGGTATCTATTTGCTGCCCTTTTATACGCCACCTCAAGTGAGAGCGTAAGGTGACTAATCCTCTGAAACCAAACAAACCAACTAGTCGATCGTTGCTACGCGAACCCCGCGATACCAACTCCATGTGAGTACGAATAAAATCCCTAATACACCCGTCAAAATCAGCGTCCAGTCTACCGCCACCACCGCTGCGGCAGCGCCGATCAAAATTACCCGCTCAAGCACATTCAACGGTTTTTTAAAGTATCCGATCTGCCCGGCCGTAGCGCCGACGACCGCGACGATAAGCGCTGCGATGTAGACAAAAGTCGCAAGCCATGTCTCAGAGAAGATTCCCTGTAGGTTTATTTCTGGGTGATAAACCCAGACCACCGGCAGCACGAAGGCCACAAGCGATAAGCGCAATGCGCGGCCGGCCAGTGCAATAGGGCTAACTTTGGCGATCGCGGCCGCAGCAAAGACAGCCAGTGCCACCGGCGGCGTGATCGCCGACAACACTGCATAATAAAAAACGAATAGATGTGTCTGCAGCTTATCGATGCCGAGATCCATGATCGCCGGTCCGGCAACGAACACCACCATCAAATACGATGCGGCGGTCGGCAAGCCCATGCCCAGAACGATAGAACACAGCGCCGCCAAGACCAGCGCAAGCAGCAAACTTTGCCCGCCCATTGCGACAATCATTTGATTGAGCTTGATTCCGAGCCCGGTCGAGGTAAACGAAGCAATGACGATACCGATTGCAGCACACGCGATCATAACAGCAAGCCCATCGCGTCCACCATCAACGATAAACTCAACGACTTTTTTAAGGTCCATTCGGATGCTTGCAAACAAGCTCGACACGGCGATCACCACACCGGTCGCGGCCAGACCGCAGAAGGTTGGCGAAAAGCCCGAGAACAGCATTCCGATAAGAACCGAGAAGCCGGCGATCAGCGTGATCGCTTGCGCCACGCGCTCCTGCGTCATCTCTGTATCATCTTGATCCTCTTGGCTCTCTATCCCACTTTTTTCCGCCTGCAAAGCCACAGCAACCATCAGCGAAAGGATGAATAGAAATGCCGGCACCAAGGCGGCCAGCATAATACTCGAATACGGTATCCCGGTGATTTCCGCCATAATAAATGCGCCGACACCCATGATCGGTGGCATGATTTGGCCAACACACGATGCGCTCGCCTCGACGCCACCGGCAAAGTCCATCCGATAGCCGGCCCGACGCATCATCGGGATTGTCAGGACGCCCGTTGCCGACACGTTTGCCGGCGCAGAGCCGTTGATTGATCCGAACATCGCGGACGCGATAATCGCGCATTGTGCCGGGCCCGACTTGCGCCCTTTCGTCAGCCGCATGGCAAGAAAATTGAAAAATGAGCCCGCGCCAGAGACACGCAGCGCAACACCCAATATCACGAAGACAAAGACCACATCGACGACGGAACCGAGCGCGATCCCAAATATACCCTGATAGCTGTAGGAATACTCCAACACTTCGGCGACCCAAAATGGTCGATGCGAGAGGAAGCCGGGCATATACTCGCCGAACAGCATATAAACAATTGCTGCGGCGACGACACCAATCAACAACATTCCTTCGACCCGTCGTGCGCCTTCCAGCACACAAATGATGCCGACGGCATAACAGGTTAAGTCTAGATCGGTCGGGATTCCTTCGCGCAGAGATGCGATTTCTTGATATTGATCTAGATAATAGAGGCCGCTGCCGACAGTCATGAAAATCAATAGAATTGAAAGTCCGAGATCGAGCGTCCCACTGACACCCGCCAAAGGTCCAGGCTTCAATGCGAAGATCGCCGTCATGCCGAGCGTTAAGACGATGGCGTATTGTGCCGGTCCTGGAAACTGGCCGAACGCCGTCGTGTACAAGATAAAAGCAGTAATCGAGGCACAGGCGAGAGCGCCCAAGATACTCAAGAGTTGTCGGACCATTCCGGTATCATTCGGTATGTTCAACACTTGCTTCAGACTATCGTCGATACTCTTGAATATCACTGTTTGCACCCTCGCCTGCTCAACGATTATCGGATTACTTCAGCACCCCAATTTCCTTAAAGTATTTTGCCGCACCCGGATGCAGATCCACGGACAAACCTTTCGTTGCGACGTCTCGCTTGATAAGCGAGAGCGCAAGACTGGTTTTGTTGATCTCGTCGATGCCGTCCCATACGGTCTTAGTCAATTCGTATGCGGTCTCATCGGACATTGATTCATGAACCACGAACATGAAAGGAAACGCCCAGAAATACTGGTCGCCGTTGGCCTTCACACGGCCTTCATATGCTTTCTCTATGGTTGCAGCGGGAATGTGCTTCAAAACGTAAAATTCACCGTTTGTGATGGACTTCTGAAACTCCTCCATCTTCGCAGGATCGGGCGAAGCAAAGCTAAGTTCCATCTGTCTAGACGCATTGTCGATGGCCGCATGTGGCAAACCACCGAACACGAATGCACCGTCCATGGAGCCGTTCGCCATCTGCTCTAGAGCCGGCACATATTTCATGTAAACGCCACCAGTTTCCTTCTCCATGTCGATGCCGTGTACATCAAGCATGACTTTGGTTACCCGACCACCGTTGCCACCCGGGCGGCCAATCGAAAACTTCTTGTCCTTAAAGTCGTAAAAATCTTTGACCCCGGTGGAAGTTTTAAAGACGTACTGAGCCGCTGCCGTCTGCAGCGCGAACAGAGCCTTCATTTCTTTGTACTGTGCGATCAGATTGTCCGGGTCTTCTTTGAATTTCCCGCTTTTTTGCGTCGCATCCTTGAAGTGTGGTGCGCCGATGATTGCAACATCGACCTTTTTTTGCGCCAACTTACGCAGGCCACCGGCGGTACCGTTATCGACCACGGTGATGGCGTGCTTGCTGTTGTTTTTGATCATCAGATTGGACCAAACAACGGCGAAGGCGTAATCATCACTGGTCGGCGACACACCGCTGACAACGATTTCATCGGCTTTCGCTGCGACGCCTGTAAGGCCGATTGCCAATGCCGCCGCGCTGGCGATCATCATTTTCTTAAAGTTCATTTCTTCCTCCTGGTTTTAATTTTTCAATTAGTAGCGAACCTGAATTTTTATTTTTCTCACCAGACGTTTCTCAGGTATCCCGCCACGTCCAGTATTTTTTGGGGTGCTTAAAACCCGTTGTTCTATGCGTCAGTTTGCGAAAACAATTCCATGCCTGGCACTTCCAGATCAGCTACTAGAATCTGCCCGCTGCTGGCTTCTGTGATGTACAAGGACTTGTTCCCCGGTCCGCCGAAGGCGGCGTTGGTCAAATCGTGACCAGCGCAAGATCGGATGCGGAATAGCGGCTCGCCAAATTTGCTAAATAGCCAAACGGAATCGGTGCCGCACTGACAGACCACAAGATTCCCATCGCCATCGGATGCGATACCGTCTGGCCCCGTGTGGCCACCCTGCATATGCAGATGGATACCTGCCTTTGTTGAACTAGCATCGGGATGGATTGGCAGGCGCCATACTTGGTTAGCCCGGGTCACAGCAACATAAAGAATCCGCCCATCAGGACTAAAAGCCATACCGTTCGGGCTCGGGATGGTATCAATGATGCAATCAATGGTCCCGTCCGTATTGAGCCGATAAATTCGGCCAGTCGGGTCTTGCATCCCGGTCTGACCTTGATCATTGAAGTAGAGATTACCCACAGCATCGAACGTCAGGTCATTTAGGCCCTTGAAGCCTTCACGGCGTAAGCGCTTAAGGACAAAAGTGACCTCGCCGGTTTTGCCGTCGACCTTAACTAAGCCGTTCTTATGGTCGGCCAGGTAGATATTGCCTTCGCGGTCGAGCGCCATGCCGTTCGGCTCGCCATCATATTCGGCAACAAGGTCGAACACGCCTTGCGGGGAAATCCGGAACACCCGTCCAAAGGGGATGTCCGTTACAAGCAAATTTCCTTCTCGGTCAAAGCTAGGCCCCTCTAAAAATGAATGGAGGTTTGGGTTTTCCTTACCAAAAGACCATTCTGACTTTCGTCCGTTGAGTCGAAATTCATCCGGTAGCCGAGCGAATACACGGGTTTTCAATTCTGGCGGTGGTGCAAACATGACCTTCTCCGTAGAACATCTTCATTCAGGTGCCGCCGGCTCAGAAAATACCCGGCAAAAGTTTAGAACTTGTCTAAATAACGAGCCGAGTACCATCCGTCGCAAATGGCCAAGAGATACCGGCATCCGCGGCAAGCGTTTGCAGATCAGTTACGACATCCGTCGACAGTGCCACGCCGCACTGTCTGGCTTCGTCAGCCTTCAGCGCCTCAATTTCACCTGGCGTATAGATTGTCTCGACACCAGCAGCGCGAGGCGACTCTTTGGCTGCCGTCGTCGTCTCTTGCATCGCGGTGAAGAAATCTTCAATCGGTTGAAACAAATCGGGCTTGGCGACGAACAGCAGATGGCCAACGTTTTGCGGTCGATCCAGTCCCTTGAACGGATTTGCGATGCGCCCAGCATGTTCAGCACCTGTGAACACGCCACCAACAATGTCCATCATCCAGGACATGGCCGCGCCCTTTACACCGCCGAACGGCAGCACAACGCCGTTAAACGCCTCCATGCCGTCCGTCGTCGGGCGTCCTTCACTATCCAGCGCAAGGCCCTCCGGTATAGGATCGCCGCGCTGGCCCGCGAATTTCAGCTTGCCGCGTGCCACCACCGACATTGCCATATCGATTAGAAAGGGCGGTTGTCCGACGCCGGTCGGCGCACCAAAAGCGAATGGGCTGGTGCCAAAAATTGCACTTCGACCTCCCCACGGCGGCAGCGCCGGCGATGAATTTGTATACATCCATGCCATCAGACCGGCATCGACACACGTTTCCACGTATTGCGCAGCCATACCAAAATGCCCGCTACGCTTAACCCCAACCAATGCAATGCCGGTTTCTTCGACCAAAGAAATCGCTTCTTGGGCAGCCCGCTTTGCGACCACGAGACCGAGGCCGTCGTCACCATCTATAAGGGCCGCCGCCTTGGACACGTGGGTAACCGTAATATTGGGTTTTGCATTCGCAACGCCGGCATCGATCCGCGAACAGTACATGCCGACACGCGCAACGCCGTGTGACCAAACGCCCCGTGCGTCCGCACGCACGAGTGTCTCCGCCGCTGCGGATGCATCTTCATCGCTTAGGCCCCGCGAGCAGAAAATAGACGCCACAAGATCATGCAGCGTTACGAGGTCGTAATACCCAACACCGATTGTGTCGGCCGGCCCGCGCGGGCCGTCACCAGCAGGATGTCTCAATTTGCTCGCTCCCAACCGGACCACAATCCGGCTTTATTTTTGTTTTTGTGGCATACTTAGCAAAGCAGCAATAATGTTTTTTTCGCACAATAAATACATAGTGTAAAGTATCTCACGTGACGCCGACGAAAATTTCTGGCAGAATTATTTCCTAGTTTAATCCCCCAGGGGCCAGCCGTGGAGCAGCCGAACACCATGGTCGAACAAACACTCGGAGACAAACTCGCCCGCGATATTCTGGGACGCATCCGTGGCGGACAAATCTTGCCGGGTGCAAAACTGAACGCAAAAAGCCTAGCGGATGATTTTCGCGTCTCGCGGACACCGGTTCTCGAAGCTCTTAAAACCCTGGCCGCGCGTGGCATTGCCACCCACGCGCCAAACCGTGGATACATCGTCAGCAGCACCGCATTGAATGGCAACGTTGGCAGTGAATTAGATGAGCCCGTCCCAGTCACAGACCTTTATTACCGGCTGGCAGAAGATTGGGTGGGCCAGGAAATCCCGCAGGACGTCACGGAGCAATATCTACTGCAGCGCTATAAGGCGCGAAAATCAGAAGTCGTCGGCACCCTGGTCCGGGCGGTCAACGAGGGCTGGGCAGAACGCAAGCCGGGTTATGGCTGGACCTTCTTGCCGGTCGTGAGTACGCCAGAAGCGTTTGAGCAAGTCTACAGGTTCCGCTCCGCGATTGAGCCTGCCGCACTGCTTGAACCAACTTTCGAATTTGATACCCAGGTCCTCGACGAGCAGGAGCGAATTCAGCAGCGTTATTTGGACGGAGCTATTGATACCGAACTTCCTGATCGCCTGATCCTGATCGGCATGCAGTTCCACGAAGAAATCATCCGGTTATCTGGCAATACCTTTTTTCATCAAGCACTGGTCCGCGTAAACCGGTTGCGCCACCTGTTGGAACTGCGTTCAATTTTTGATCGAGCACGCGTTTACGATCAATTCTCAGGCCATTTGGAACTCATCAGATTATTGCGGAAGGGCGACCCGATCGAGGCTTCATTCTACATGCGACAGCACCTTGCTGAGGCAACATCCAAGAAAACATCAATCCAACGCGCTCATGTCCAAAACAAAATACGTCGTTAATCTATTCTCTAATGGGGACCGGACGGAAGAGAATATTTGCGTCCCTAAAAGTTTCTCCCAGTATGTTTTATTTCCATCAACTCAATCGATACCGGATACAGTTCATGCTGAAGTTTAGTGCGCACCTTGGATATCTTTTTACCGAATATCCCTTAGAAGATCGGTTCCGAGCAGCGAAAGACGCAGGCTTTGCCGCAATAGAGCACCCCAGCCCTTATAGATTTGGTACGTCGCGCTTTCGCATTCTAGCACAAGAAGTCGATTTGCCGTGTGCCCAGATAGCCGCACCGGCGGGTGATCCGAAAGAAAATGAAAAAGGTCTCGCTTGCCTTGCCGGTCGCCAGGATGACTTTAAGGCAAGTATCAAAATTGGTATTCGCGGCGCCCTAGATATCGGCGCACCTCTACTCCATGTCATGCCAGGTGTCCTCGTTAACGGGATGGATCGCGAATCTTGTCGAGACATCTATCTTGAAAATCTCACCTGGGCGGCAGATGAATGTGCTGCTGCAAACCTTAAAGTACTGATCGAACCAATCAGTGACGAGACCGTGCCAGGATTTTACGTAAATCATCCGGCCTTCGCATTGTCGCTGATCACTGAACTTAATCATTCGTCCGTAGGGCTATTGTTCGATGTATATCATGCTGCGGTCAAAGGCATTGACCCCGTCAAGTTTATCAAGGACCACATCGACGTCATGCTTCATATCCAGATCGCTGATCACCCGGGCCGCCATGAGCCCGGTAGCGGTATCTTGGCGTATGCTGATGTTTTCCAAGTTTTAGATGACCTTGATTACACCGGTTTTGTCGGCGGGGAGTATAAACCCAAATATGGCACGCTAGCTGGGCTTAAATGGATGCAAGAGGCGACAGCATGAGCCAGCTAAAGCCTCGCATTGCACTTATCCATGCGACTCCGGTTGCCATCAAGCCGGTGAACGACGCGTTCGAACGGCTCTGGCCTGCCGCTGAGGTGTACAACCTTTTGGACGACTCACTCGCACCAGACTTGGAAAAAGAGGGCGCGCTCACGGCACGCATGGGCGAACGCTTCATGGAACTCGGGCGGTACGTTGCGGCAGACGGGGCTGACGGTATCCTTTTCACCTGCTCAGCCTTTGGCAACTGCATCGAAACGGTCGCCACGCAATTGGCGCCCCTGCCTGTGCTCAAACCCAACGAGGCGATGTTTAGCGAAGCAATCGCCCAAGGCGACAAAGTCGGAATGATCGCGACATTTGCACCGAGCGTAACTTCTATGGAAGCGGAATTCAAAAGCATGGCAAAGGCCGCATCGTCATCCGCCACCATAAAATCCGTCTGTGTTCCAGATGCACTCAAAGCATTGCTTATCGGCGACGCACAATTACATAATCGGATCGTGACGGGCGCAGCGAACGAGCTTAATGACTGCGCGTTGATCATTCTCGCACAATTCTCAACCGCACAAGCTAAAGAGGCCGTATCGAAGGCTACCTCAGTTCCCGTCCTTACAAGCCCCGACAGTGCAGTTAGATTTTTAATTCGCTATTACGATGACAATTGATAGTTAAAAGAAGACCACTTCGCCGTCACAAATTTGTGTCTAGCCCCCTTTCTATGTACCACTGTGATGTAAGGTTTCCGGTACCGGTGGTCGCATGCCTAGAGCCTGATGCGGACGGATATGATTGTATTGTCTAAGCCATCTGTTGATGACGATCTGAGCCTGTTTAACGTTTGAGAACCATTCGGCGTTCAATATCTCTCTGCGCAGCGTTCCGTTGAACCGTTCGTTGTATCCATTCTCCCATGGACTGCCGGGATAGATTTGGATCGGTTTGATGCCGACCTTCTTGAGCCACGCCTGCAGATCGCGGGCGATGAACTCAGAACCGTTGTCAGAACGCAGATACTTAGGCTTTCCGTGTTTTAGGAATAGTGGATAAAGCGCTTCCAGAACCTCGGCATGTCCCATTCTCGATTTTGCTGCCACACATAGAGCCTCACGGGTGTATTCATCGAGAACCGTCAGCATCTTATAACTGCGG
>JAFMCK010000337.1 GCA_017857825.1 Rhodospirillales bacterium | reverse complement strand
CATGCGCGGAACTTGCCACGCCAAAAAGGGCGGCACTCAAGATTGATGCGAATATCGGTCGTCGTAGCGGCAAAGCGCGTTCCTGCCCTGATCGTCATGGCGAATCGATTCTTCGGTAAAAATACCGGTTTCCAGATACGTACACAAGATATTGGGGTTATAGCGGTGCCGAATTAACAACGGTTTAATCTCGGCAGGGGCCATGCCCTCTCCCCCGTATCCGGGGGAGAGGTTGACTTTACGCTTTGCCGAAGCCGCCGCCGCCGGGCGTTTTGATGACGAACACGTCGCCGGCTTCCATCTGTGTTTCATCATTGCCGCGCAGTTCGTCGACCTTGCCCGAGGCCCGCACGACACGGTTGACCCCGCGTTTGCCAGGGCCGCCGCCTTTGAGACCGAACGGGTCTGTGTGACGATGGCTCGAGAGCACGGTGACCGTCATCGGCTCCAAGAACCGCATCCGGCGAACTATGCCGGACCCGCCGTGGTTTTTGCCGACGCCGCCCGAACCGCGCCGGATCGAGAATTCCTCGACCCGGACCGGGAAGCGGTTTTCCAAAACTTCGGAGTCGGTCATGCGTGTGTTGGTCATGTGTGAGTGCACGGCATCGCAGCCGTCAAAGCCGTCGCCGGCCCCGGTGCCGCCACAGATGGTCTCATAGTTCTGATAGACGTCATTGCCATAGACGAAATTATTCATCGTCCCCTGCGCCGAGGCGAGGACGCCGAGTGCGCCGTACAATGCGTCGGTCAGGCACTGCGAAACCTCGGTGTTGCCGGCGATCACGGCTGCTGGATAGACCGGACTGATGATGGATTTTTCCGGCATTTTGATCTTCAGCGGTTTCAAACAGCCTTCGTTCAATGGAATTTCATCGTCGACCAAGGTACGGAAAACGTACAGCACAGCCGCTTTGCAGACCGCAGACGGCGCGTTGTAGTTGTGCTGACCTTGTGGCGAGGTGCCGGTGAAATCGATCAGCGCTTCGCGGTTTTTCTTATCAACGGTAATTTTGACCTTAATTTGGTCACCGTTGTCCATCGGATAGGTGAATTCGCCGTCCGACAATACATCAAGCACCCGGCGCACGCTTTCTTCGGCGTTGTCTTGGACGTGCCCCATGTAGGCATGCACCACGTCGAGACCGTAGTTGTTGACCATCTTTCGGACTTCACGCACACCGGTTTCGTTGGCGGCGATTTGTGCGGTGAGGTCGGCCATGTTCTGTGATGGGTTCCGGCACGGATACTTGCCGGATTTCAACAGCGCATAGGTTTCTTGTTCACGCAGGCGGCCTTCTTCGACCAGTAAGAAGTTGTCGATCAACACGCCTTCGTCTTCGATGTGTTTCGAGTCCGGCGGTGCTGAACCCGGTGTGCGTCCACCGATATCGGCTTGGTGGCCCCGCGAGCCGACGTAGAACAAAATGTCTTTCCCGGCATCATCAAACACCGGCGTGATGACCGTGACATCGGGCAAGTGGGTGCCGCCGTTGTAGGGCGCGTTCAACGCATAGACGTTGCCCGGCTTCATCTTGCCCGCATTCTCGCGGATCACGGTTTTGATGCTCTCCCCCATAGAGCCCAGGTGCACCGGCATGTGCGGTGCGTTGGCGACCAAATTGCCGACCACATCAAAGATCGCGCAGCTGAAATCTAAGCGTTCCTTGATGTTCACCGAATAGGCGGTATTGGCGAGCGTCGCCCCCATCTGTTCGGCGATGGACATAAACAGGTTGTTGAAGACCTCAAGCATTACCGGATCGGCTTCGGTGCCGATGGCGAATGTCTGCGGCTTTTCCTTCACGCGCTTCAAGATCAGGTGACCACGGGAATTCATCGACGCCTGCCATCCCGGCTCAACCACGGTGGTGCCGGTATCTTCGGTAATGATCGCCGGGCCGTCGACAACGTCGTCGGTGAGGAAGTCTTCTCGATTGTAGACCGGTGTGTCATGCTTTTCGTTGCCGGAATGCATTTTGACGTTCGCTAAAATAGGGATCGGTTCAGTCCGTTTAGGGTCGTTGAGCTCGGGATCAATCGTGCTTTCGGTGATGCCGATGACTTCGACGGTTAAGGCTTCGATGACCAAGCCGCGTCCTTCCGGCACAAAGCCGAAACGTTGACGGTGCAGGGTCTCGAATTCTTCCTGCATCGCTTTGGCGTCAGCGACGGTCACCTCAATCGAGCTGTCCGTGCCCTCGTAACGCAGGTGCGCACGCTTCAAGGTTTTCAGCGCATCTTCGCTGATACCCTGGCTGGTGACTTCGCGGGCTGCATCGGCTGCCATGTCGTCCAAGGGGGCAGCAAGGCTTTTGAGTGTTTCGTCATTCAAAGCGCCGTCGGCACTTTGCTCGCGCAGTGCACGCACATCTGCCAAGCCCATGCCGTATGCCGAAAGCACGCCGGCAAACGGGTGCACAAAGACGGTCTTCATGCCAAGCGCGTCGGCAACCAAACACGCGTGCTGACCACCGGCGCCGCCGAAGCAGTTCAGCACATAGTTCGACACGTCATAGCCGCGTTGCACGGAAATCTGCTTAATGGCGTTGGCCATGTTCTCAACGGC
>JAFMCK010000336.1 GCA_017857825.1 Rhodospirillales bacterium | reverse complement strand
ACCGTCGGAGACAGGCGTTAGGCCGCCTCATACACCACGGGATGGGACACTATCCGAAGCAACGGTTTTGCTCACACGAGGTGAGCGCGTCGAAAGCGGCGTGTTGCGGGTTGGCATTGGAAACCTTATGCCCGGAATGGCATTGATCGGGGCATTCCAAAAGCGGTTTCCGAAAATTCAAGTCGAGGTTCAATATGCGATCTTCAGCGATATCATCGACGCCGTTTTGGAGCAACGTGTCGATGTTGGCGTTCTGCCCAACGTACCGCAAGATGGACGTTTTATTTCACAAGTCTGTCTGGCCCAAGATGTTGTTGCGTTGTTGCCGATGAATCACCCTCTCGTCCGGTGCTCGCGACTGCATATTGCGGATTTACTTGAGGAAAAATTGATTTTTCAAAAAAAGGGGTCCGCAACGCAGCGCGTTATCGACGCGGCATTCAAGAAAGCGAACGTCAGTCCGCGCCCGACACTCATTCTTGAAACCGGCAGCGAGGTTTTTGAAGCCGTTGCGAACGGTTTGGGCATCGGATTTATTTGGCGTCACGGCACAAGCCGCAAAGATGGCGCCGCCCGTATTCCCGTTGTTGAAATAGACAGCACGCACGAAGAGGTCGTTTTCAGGCGGCAAGGATTTAGCAATGCGATTGTCGATATGTTCTTCGCAACGGCTTCTTCGGTAATGTCGAATGATTAGGACCTGTGTGGCCTAGTCACCTGAATTTGTCGTCATTGTTTTCTTCACTTCAAATTTAAAGCGTTCGTTCGGAACCCAGATGTGCTCTAATGATGGTAGAAGCCGTCAGAGAGCCTTGTGTCCGGCGCGTCTTCTCATTTCGCCATTCTTACTTTCGACCTTATCGATCGCGTTCAAATAATTTCTCAGGACATTATTTGTCGTCTGGAGTCTATTTTTTCGAATCTAAAATCGAAAACTTTGCCCTGCCAAACACGACAGCGACACGATGGCGCGATTGCTGGTCATCGTCTTTGGCACATAACCAAAACGGACAGAAATCTCATAGATGGTAGGATTTTCATCACGTAGGTTGGAAAGAACAAATGATTGAAAAAGAGTCGGATTCTTTAATGCCTATCGACAATGATGCAGTTATTCCGGTTAATGCAGGTCTTCCAAAATCACCCGAACTTGAAGTATCCATTAAATCACTGGATCGATTTATTAAACGTGTCGACAAGGCGTGGCCAGAGGCAAATGGCTGGCGCGTGCTGCAGGGTATGACAGCGCTGTATATTGCAAGGTCTGAAGGTTATCTTCTTGATATATCTGCATATTCAGCCGCGGTGAATATCCCCCGCACGACTGCACATCGGGCTTTGAATGAATGGCAAACAGACGGCCTTGTCGTGCTTGAGCGAATTGGTCGCAAGACCATTGTGCACATGACGGACCAGTCGCTTCGCCGGCTAGAGAGCTTCGCCGCCGAGCCATCATAACTGCTGAATTTTAGAGTGTTCTTATCGGTCAGTTTTTAGCGTCAAACTCGGTATGATAATCGACAATGCGTTGGACCTCGTTTTTGGCGCCGACGATCACCGGGACCCGTTGATGCAGATCGGTCGGGCAAACATCTAAAATACGACCACGCCCCGTCGATGCCATGCCGCCGGCTTGTTCGATGATGAACGACATCGGGTTGGCTTCGTATAACAGGCGCAAACGACCACCTTTGTCGCGAATTTTCTCGTCTAGCGGATACATAAAGACCCCGCCTCGGGTGATCAGCCGGTGCACATCGGCGACCATGGCAGCGACCCAGCGCATGTTGAAATCTTTACCGCGCGGCCCGTTGACACCTTCAAGGCATTCGTCGATGTAGCGTTGGATCGGCGGCTCCCAATGACGGCGGTTTGACGCGTTGATCGCGAACTCTTGGGTGTCCACAGGAATTGTGATGTTGTGGTGGGTTAAAATGAATTCGCCTACGTCCGGGTTCAGCGTGAATCCGTTAACGCCGTTACCGGTGGTAAGGACCATCATGGTTGCCGGACCGAACAATACATAGCCGGCACAAAGTTGGCGATTGCCAGGCTGCATAAAATCATTCGAAAGCTGGTCATGATGATCGTCGGGGGCCCGTAAAATCGAAAAAATCGTCCCCATCGGGCCGTTGACTTCGATATTGGATGATCCATCAAGCGGATCAAAAATCAGCAGATAATTGCCCTTTTTGAGCCCGGACGGCACTGGGTAAACATCAACCATTTCTTCCGACGCCATGGCAAACAGATTACCGCCCCGTTCACACCAGCTGATCGCCAATTGGTTGGCCAGCACGTCGAGTTTTTTCTGGTTTTCGTCTTGTACGTTGACGCCGACGGTTGAGCCGAGCTCGCCGCTCAATGAGCCGCGCCGCACCAGATTTGAAATCGCCTTGCACGCCGAAGATACATCGCCCAGAAGCGAGGTAAACTCGCCGGTGGCGCCTGTAATCTGCGTCTGCTGACGCATGATGAAATGCTTAAGTGTCGTTCTGTAGGACACGTTTCCCCCACTCTTTTATTGTTATCGCGCGTTCTATGACCTTGGGCTACTCCGTCGTTCTGATTAGCACAGCGACGCCAACGCGCCAACGCGCAAAGG
>JAFMCK010000063.1 GCA_017857825.1 Rhodospirillales bacterium | reverse complement strand
CCGACTTCGATATCGACTTCTGCCAGGACCGCCGCGACGAGGTGATCCGCTATGTGCAGCAAAAATACGGCCGTGATCACGTCGCCCAGATCATCACGTTCGGAAAGCTGCAGGCCCGCGCCGTGCTGCGTCATGTCGGTCGGGTTCTGGAAATGCCTTACGGCTTTGTCGACCGCATCTGTAAAATGGTGCCGAACAATCCGGCCAACCCGGTCACGCTGGAACAAGCGATCACCAGCGAAGACGGCCTGCGTGAACTGATCCGCGAAGACGGCCAAGTCCGCGAAATGGTCGAGATCGCGCGCAAACTCGAAGGCCTGTATCACCACGCCTCGACCCACGCTGCCGGCGTCGTGATCGGCGACCGTCCGCTGGAACAACTGATCCCGCTATACCGCGACCCTCGGTCCGACATGCCGGTGACCGGCTTCAATATGAAGTTTGTCGAACAGGCCGGCCTCGTAAAATTCGACTTCTTGGGCCTGAAAACCTTGTCGGTTTTGGTGAAGGCCGAAGGTTTCGTGAATTCGAAGCTGCCCAAAGATCAACAGCTTGAGCTGTTAAAAATCCCGCTGGATGACCCGAAGACGTTTGAGATGATCTCGCGCGGCGAAACCACCGGTGTGTTCCAGTTGGAAAGTGCCGGCATGCGCGACGTGCTGCGCGGCCTCAAGCCCGACACCTTCGAAGACATCATCGCCGTCGTAGCGCTGTACCGCCCCGGCCCAATGGACAACATCCCGAGCTATATCGAGCGTAAACACGGCCGCGAGGAACCCGACTATCTGCATCCAACGCTTGAGCCTGTGCTGAAAGAAACCTTCGGCATTCCGATCTACCAAGAACAAGTGATGCAGATCGCCCAGGTGCTTTCGGGCTACACGCTCGGCAACGCTGATTTGCTGCGCCGTGCCATGGGCAAAAAAGTCCAAGCCGAAATGGACGCACAGCGCAAAAACTTCGTCGAAGGCGCCAAGGCGCGCGGCGTACCCGAGAAACAAGCCGACGACATCTTTAACGTCGTCGACAAATTCGCGGGCTACGGTTTCAACAAATCCCACGCCGCCGCGTATGCGCTGGTCGCGTATCAAACTGCATACATGAAAGCTAACCATCCGGTCGAATTCATGGCCGCATCGATGACGTTCGATATGAATAACACCGACAAGCTGAATGTATTTCGCCAGGAACTGGACCGGCTCAAGGTGCCGCTGCTGCCGCCGGATATCAACAGGTCTGACGTTTCGTTCGCGGTCGAGCACGTCACCGATGCCGACGGTGAACGGGCAGGGGTGCGTTATGCCCTGGCGGCTGTGAAAAACGTCGGCGCGCAAGCAATGCAGGCGTTGGTCGATGCCCGCAATGCGGACGGTCCGTTTAAGTCGCTGACCGATTTCGCAGGCCGCGTTGATCCGCGCGACATCAACAAACGGCAACTCGAAAACCTGACCCGCGCCGGCGCGTTTGACCATTTGGATGCCAACCGTCGCCGTGTGCTGCAAGGACTGGAAGCGGTGGTCGCCACGGCCAGTGCTGCGGCAAATGACCGCAACTCAAACCAGATCAGTTTGTTTGGCGGTGAGGCTGAAGAAACGCCGGAAATTCGGCTGCCCAATATCGACGACTGGGCGCCGATGGATCGGCTCCGCGAAGAATTCGATGCGGTCGGGTTTTATCTGTCGGCACACCCGCTCGATGCTTATGAGCGCGTGCTTGAGAAAAAGCGCGTGCGCAGTTCTGCCGAAGCCCTGGCCGCCGCACGCGAGGGTGCGTTGCGGCTTGCGGGTACGTTTATCTCGAAAAAGGAAATGACGTCGAAGACCGGCAAACGATTTGCGTTCATCACCTTTTCAGATGCGTCCGGTGTATTTGAAGCCACCGCGTTTTCAGAAATTCTGGCGCAACATGCCGAGCTTTTGGTGCCGGGCAATTCGATGATCGTCGATTGTGCGCTGTCGATGTTCGGCGAACAAATTCGCCTAACCATCCAGGGCCTGCAAAGCATCGACATCGCCGCCAAACAAGCCGCCGCATCAGCCAAGGAACTTCGCGTCTATCTGGACAGTGCCGACGCGCTGGCCCCGCTCAGCGACGTCTTGGCCCGTGGCCGCAACGGCGGCAGCGGCAAAAGCAAGGTGCTGATCACCATGCGGCTCCGCGACTGCGATGAAGAAGTCGATATCGATCTCAAAGAAAACTTCGCCCTGACCCACGAAATGTCGTTGGCGGTCCGCTCATTACCGGGCGTGTTGGATGTGCGAGAGGTTTGACCTTTCTCGTCGCTCCACCCCCTCGTCAGTCCCGCCAACCCTCGTCATTCCCGCGAATGCCGAAACGCCGACAAAGACCGCTTCTGCTTCCCAGCCGCATCGAAATTCGACAAATCTAAATAAGCTTCGAACGCAGCCTTAATCTGCGGCCATTCGCTGTCGATGATCGAGAACCAAGCGGTGTCACGATTTCGGCCCTTGTAGATCGTGCACTGGCGGAACACGCCTTCAAACGTAAACCCTAAGCGCGCTGCGGCATTTCTGGATTTTTCGTTGGCGTTGTCGCATTTCCATTCATAGCGGCGATAGCCCAATTCGTCGAACGCACGCGCCATCATCATGTATATGGCTTCGGTGGCAGCCACCGTGCGCTGCAGGGCAGGGGCGTAGTTAATGTGGCCGATCTCGATTGAGCCGATGTCCGGAGAAATGCGCAAATAGCTTGCGACACCAATGGCTTTATCCGTAGCGGCGTCGATGATCGCGTGAAACAGCGGGTCGTTGCCAGATGCGTCTTTGGCGATCCAGGCACGATAGTCTTCTTCGCTATCAAACGGACCATATCCCATATAGGTCCATATCCGTCCGTCCGCGTCTTCCATGTTCGCGGCATGCAGGTCGGCAGCATGACGGGCAGCGTCCAACACCTCCAACCGGCAGGTGCGGCCTTGCATGGGAGTGCGCGGCGGCAGAGGTCGTGGCGTCCAATTAGGAAGGGGATCACCGATAGGCTGGCCGAGAAGATTGGTCTGTGTCATGTCATGCTCCATTGTAAGTGGTCGAAGTTTTGACACTTTTATGTGCTTTATAAAGGGCCATTTTACAGCGACGTTTATACGGATTGGTCCTTCGAGACGGCTTTCGGCCTCCTTATGATGAAATGAAAGCTATATATCCACATCCTGAGCAGCGCGAAACTGGCTTGCATTCCCAGCCTGCAAGGGCTAAACGTCACGCGATTTCGCACGCGGGTTTGCGGCAGTCTGTGCAAATTCACAGACAACGTCGTTCCGGTGCCAAGAGCATACGAGATTTCTTGGCCACGCCCGCGGAGGATTAACCGGAAAAGGAGTAGGCCTGATGGCACTTCCCGATTTTACCATGCGTCAGCTATTGGAAGCTGGTGTTCACTTTGGTCACAATACCCGTCGTTGGAACCCGAAAATGGCGCCGTACATCTTCGGCGACCGTAATGGTATCCACATCATCGATCTGCAGCAGACCGTACCGCTTTTGCACCAAGCCATGTTGGCCGTGCGGGGCGTGGTTTCGTCGGGCGGTCGCGTGCTGTTCGTCGGCACCAAGCGTCAGGCGCAAAAGCGCGTCGCTGAAGCCGCAAAGCGTTGCGGTCAGTACTATGTGAACCACCGTTGGCTCGGCGGTATGCTGACCAACTGGCGCACCATTTCGCACTCGATCAAACGTCTCAAGGAACTTGAGACAATGTTTGCCAACGAGACCGACGTCCAGGGTCTGACCAAGAAAGAGCTTCTGATGTTGACGCGCGAGCGCGACAAGCTTGAGCGCGCCCTTGGCGGCATCAAAGACATGGGCGGTCTGCCGGACATTCTGGTGATCATTGATACCATTAAAGAAGACATCGCCATCGCAGAGGCCACCAAACTTGGCATTCCTGTCGTCGGCGTCATCGACTCCAACGCCAATCCTGAAGGCATTACCTATCCAGTGCCTGGCAACGACGACGCAATCCGCGCCATTTCGCTGTATTGCGACCTGATGGTCGGTACCGTGCTCGACGGTCTGCAAGCCGAAGTCGGCGCCAAGGGCGGCGACATCGGCGAAAGCGAAGCCCCTGTTGAGGTTGCGCTGGCCGAAGCCGAAGCTGTGGTTGTTGCTGAAGCTGCGCCTGAAGCGCCTGCTGAGGCCGTTGCCGATGCTCCGGCGACCGCTGTTGCTGAAGCCGTTGCTGACGCGACCGAGAAAAAAGACGGCGAAACCGCCTAAAGCTGACATGCAAACGGGGTTGGCAGCAATGCCGACCCCGCGCTGTCTCACAACGATTTACATGATGAGGATGGATTATGGCTGAAATCACCGCAGCACTGGTCAAAGAACTGCGCGAAAAAACCGGCGCAGGCATGATGGACTGCAAAAAAGCGCTCGCCGAGAACAATGGCGATTTGGAAGCGGCGGTCGATTGGCTGCGCACCAAAGGCTTGGCGGCTGCCGCTAAGAAAGCCGGGCGTGTTGCCGCTGAGGGCCTCGTCGGCGTCGTCATTGACGGCAACAAAGGCGCGGTTTGCGAAGTTAACGCAGAAACCGACTTCGTGGCACGTAACGAAGGCTTCCAGGATCTGGTTGAAAGCATCACCAAACTGGCGATTGACGCCGGCGATGATGTCGATGCGCTGAAAGCCATGGCGTTCCCGGGCACCGGTCGAACCGTCGAAGAAGAAGTCACCCATGCGATTGCCACCATCGGCGAAAACATGTCGATCCGCCGCAACGCGGCATTGTCCGTATCCAAAGGCGTCTTGGCGCACTACGTGCACAATGCATTGAAGCCGGGTCTGGGCAAAATTGCCGTGCTCGTAGCGCTGGAAAGCGATGGCGGCACCGATGGCCTCGAAGAAGTCGGCAAGCAGCTCGCCATGCACATCGCAGCCGCCCGTCCGCAATCGGTCAGCCGTGACGATCTGGATCAAAGCTCTGTCGAGCGCGAACGTCAGGTGCTGATTGAGCAGGCCCGCGAATCGGGTCGCCCGGAAAACATCATCGAGAAGATGGTCGAAGGCCGTTTGCGCAAGTTCTACGAAGAAGTTTGCCTACTTGAGCAGACGTTCGTGATCGATGGCGAAAGCAAGGTCGAAACGATCGTCGAAAACGCCGGCAAAGCCGCTGGCGGCACCGTAAAAGTCACGGATTTCAAGCTTTTCGTGCTGGGTGAAGGCATCGAAAAGAAAGAAGACGACTTCGCCGCCGAAGTTGCAGCCGCAGCCGGCACAGCCTAATCGAACGCGCTCGGCGCGATGCCATTGCGCATCGCGCCGATTTGCGGTCGTACGACGGGCCTGGCTGTTATAGTGTAAGGCGTTGCCTGCGCGGGTACGGTTTCGAAGTGCCCTTCACATATGCGGGCCGGCATTGGCCTTGTGCCTGTGACGGACCGCATCGCCGATCAGAGGTCATCCGATGGATTCGTCCTACACCCCCATGTACAAACGCGTACTTTTAAAGCTGTCTGGCGAAGCTTTGATGGGCGAGCAGGGGTTTGGCCTGGACTCCGAAACCGTCGAGAGGATCGCCGACGAAATCAAATCTGTCCATGATAACGGCGTTGAAGTCTGCTTGGTCATCGGCGCCGGTAACATTTTTCGCGGCGTCAAACTGGCGCAGGCGAATATCGAACGCACCACCGGTGACTACATGGGCATGCTGGCGACCGTGCTGAACGCCCTGGCGATGCAGAGCATGCTCGAGAGTAAGGGCGTGATTACCCGTGTGCTGTCAGCCATTCCCATGTCGACGGTATGTGAGCCGTATATCCGCCGTCGCGCCATGCGGCATATGGAAAAAGGCCGCGTGGTCATCTTTGCCGCAGGCACCGGCAATCCATTTTTCACCACCGACACCGCCGCCGCTTTGCGCGCCGTCGAAATGAACTGTGACGCTTTGTTAAAGGGCACGCAGGTCGACGGTGTCTATTCCGCCGATCCGATAACCACACCGGACGCTGAACGCTATGATAGTTTGACCTATCAGGACGTCCTGTCGCGGGACCTGCGCGTGATGGATACGGCGGCAATTGCACTTGCGCGCGAAAACGCTGTTCCAATCTTGGTTTTTTCCATTCACAATCCAGGCGCGTTCGCGGACGTGGTGGCTGGCAAGGGTGTATTCACCATCGTCACGGACACGGATAAATGAGGAGACTACCATGAGCGATATCAACGGTATGCGGAAAGACATTGATCATAAAATGTCGCGCGCCGTCGAGGTTCTGCACGAAGAATTCGGCGGACTAAGGACCGGTCGCGCCGCAACCAGTCTGTTGGACCCGGTGCAAGTCACCGCCTATGGGGCCGCCATGCCACTTAATCAGGTCGGCAGCGTTTCCGTGCCTGAGCCACGTATGCTGGCAGTACAGGTTTGGGACAAGGTGAACGTCAAAGCGGTCGAAAAAGCGATCATCGATTCAGGCCTCGGCCTCAATCCGGCGGTCGACGGTACCATGGTGCGTATCCCAATTCCGGCACTTACCGAAGAACGTCGCCAAGAATTGGTCAAAATCGCCGGCAAGTACGCCGAAGATGCGAAAATTGCGGTGCGAAACGTGCGCCGCAATGCCTTAGACGACCTTAAAAAAGCCGAAAAAGATGGCGATATCCCGCAAGATGCGCTGCGTGGCTTTTCCGACGAAGTGCAGGCGTTGACGGATCAGTACACGAATGCCATCGACGAGGCGTTCTCCCACAAAGAACAGGAGATCATGCAGGTCTAATGAGCGCCGCTCCGCTTGCCAAAATTGCTGACGGCGCGCCGACGCCGCTACATGTCGCCATTATCATGGACGGCAATGGGCGCTGGGCGAATGCGCGTGGCAAACCGCGGAATGCGGGCCATCGCGCCGGTGCCGAAGCGGTCCGCCGCACCATCGAAGCCGCCGCCGCGCTTGGTATTAAATACCTGACATTGTTCAGTTTTTCTTCGGAAAACTGGAAGCGTCCGGCGACGGAAGTTTCCGACCTCATGGGCTTATTGCGGCTATACTTGCGCAAAGAAGTGACGACCATGGTCGACAAGAACGTGCGCCTTAAAGTCATCGGCGAGCGCGGTCGCCTGTCGGCCGATATCATCAGTGCGATCGACGAGGCTGAAGCGCGGACGGCACACTGTAGCGGATTGACTTTGGTGTTGGCCCTAAACTACGGCGGGCGCGCTGAGATTGTTCAGGCATCGAAGGCGCTGGCGAAAGCGGTTGCCGCCGGTGACTTCGATCCCGATGCCATCGACGAAACAATGTTCGCGGGCGCGCTTGAAACGGCGGGCATGCCGGATCCCGATCTCTTGATCCGCACGTCTGGCGAACAACGCATCAGCAACTTTCTGTTGTGGCAGCTGGCCTATGCGGAGTTCGTATTCGTTGATAAGCACTGGCCGGACTTCGGCAGCGACGACTTGGCCGCCGCAATAAAGGAGTTCGGCAATCGTGAACGCCGCTTCGGTTCCAGCTCAGCATAATCCTCGTTGGGGTGGCCTTGGGCCGCGTGTGATCTCGGCGCTTGCCTTGGCTGTGCCGGTGATCGCTGCGGTCTATTTTGGCCCCCCCTGGTTTACCGCACTGATCATCTTAGCGGCCGCCATCATGGGGTGGGAATGGGTGCGCATGTGCCGTGCCCAGCCCCTTTGGATGATCATTGGCGCCATTTATATTGCGCTGCCTTGCGGGGCGCTCATCTGGTTGCGGGGAACCGACGATGCCGGCATGCTTACGGTCGCCTGGCTATTTGCCGTGGTTTGGAGCGCGGACATCGGCGCCTTTATGGCCGGGCGCACCCTGGGCGGGCCTAAGCTAGCGCCCCGTATCAGCCCAAAGAAAACGTGGTCGGGCTTTATCGGCGGCGTAACGTTAGCCGCCGCCGTGGCTTCTGGTGCGGCGCTGATTTGGGAAGGCGGCGACGTCATCACCCTGGCACTTTGGGGCTTGATCATCGCGGTCGCGAGCCAGATCGGCGATCTTATCGAAAGTGCCGCGAAGCGGCATTTCAACGTCAAAGACAGCTCCAATCTGATTCCGGGCCATGGCGGCGTGCTGGATCGGGTCGACGCCTTGGTCTTGGCCGCAGTGGCGCTGGCAGCCTTGAAACTCACGCTCGGGCGGGCCGCACTTCCATGGCTGTGAGTGATACCGTGCGCACCGTCACGATCTTAGGCAGCACCGGGTCAGTCGGCACCAATACCATTGATTTGATCAAGCGTTCACCCGAACGCTTCGACGTCGATACTTTGACCGGCAACAGTAATGTCGAGCTGTTGGCGCAACAAGCGGTCGAGGTCGGCGCCCGCCATGCCGTTGTCGCCGATGAAACCCTTTATGGCGCTTTGAAAGAGGCACTTTCCGGGTCTAGGATTGAAGCGGCCGCCGGGCGGGGCGCGCTGATCGCTGCGGCACAACGACCGAGCGACTGGGTGATGGCGTCGATCGTCGGCGCCGCCGGGCTCGCGCCGACCTTAGAGGCGGTGCGCCGAGGTGCAATTGTCGGGCTCGCTAACAAAGAATGCCTGGTATCCGCCGGGGCTCTGTTCTCGGGCGAGGTGAGTGCGGCAGGCGCGCGCTTAGTGCCCGTGGACTCCGAGCACAGCGCTATCTATCAGGTATTTGATTTTGAACGGCCAGAGCGGATTGAGCGGATCGTACTGACGGCATCCGGCGGACCGTTTCGTGAGCGTAGCCGGGACAGCCTGACCGAAATTACCCCCGAAGAAGCTGTCGCCCACCCAAACTGGTCCATGGGTGCTAAAATATCCGTCGATTCCGCGACGATGATGAACAAAGGTCTCGAATTGATTGAGGCCTATCACCTGTTCCCAGTCCCAGGCGACAAGATCGATATTCTGGTGCACCCGCAATCGGTGATCCACAGCATGGTCGAATACGTCGACGCGTCGGTGCTGGCGCAGCTCGGCACGCCAGACATGCGTACCCCGATTGCCTATGCATTGGCCTGGCCGGACCGAATGCCGACACCATCACCGCGACTGAAGCTCGAAGATATCGCAACATTGACCTTTGAGGCCCCGGATCCTGTGCGTTTTCCCGCCCTTCGTTTGGCCAGAGATGCCCTGAATACCGGAGGTTCCGCGCCCACGGTGCTGAATGCAGCCAACGAAATCGCAGTGTTCGCGTTTTTGCAGCGAAAGCTCAAATTCCTGGATATCCCGCGGGTGGTCGAGGAGTGTATAGCAGCACTGGGTCGACAAAACCTCGACACCCTGGACGACGTCATTGCCATCGATACCGAGGCCCGACGCCACGCGCAGGCACTTTGCGAGAAAATCGCGTTGTAACAAATGGATGGCGGCATTTGCTGCCATTGACGACGGGGGCCCGCTTGCACATATTCAAAGGAACACTGGCCGAACATTTTCGCATCGGGCAGGCAACATGAAAATCAGACCCCTGCGGTCAGCTTAAAAGGCGCATTATGGAATTTGATACCCTCAACACCGTGCTTTGGTTCTTGGTCGTCCTCTCGGTGATCGTGTTCGTGCACGAATACGGCCATTACTGGGTCGCGCGCCGCAATGGCGTTAGGGTTGAGGTGTTTTCCATCGGCTTTGGGCCTGAGATCTTTGGCTGGTATGCCAAAGACGGCACTCGCTGGCGCATTAGCGCAGTGCCGCTTGGCGGCTACGTCAAAATGTACGGCATGGCGGAAGACGGCGAGAACAGCGCCGTCAACGTGCTGGAAAGCGGCGCGGACGACACCGAAGGCAGCAGCCAGATGACCGAGGAAGACAAAAAAGTCTCGTTTGCGCACAAAACCGTCGGCCAGCGCGCCGCCATTGTGGCTGCAGGTCCGGCCATCAACTTCTTGTTCGCAATCTTAGTCTTGGCCGGAATTGCACTCAGCGTCGGCGTGCCGCAGGTAAAAGTCGCGGTCGGCGAGGTGTTCCAAGGCTCAGCGGCGGAAAGCGCCGGTATGAGCAAGGGCGACACAATCGTGTCGTTGAACGGCGCCAAAATAGACAACCCCCAACTTGTTCAAGAAATTATCTCCGCGAGTCCGGGCCAACTGCTCCCCGTCGTTGTGCTACGTGATGGCGAGGAAATCGCTCTCAACGTGACGCCGCTGGAAGCTGATCAAGACGGCGCCACAGTCGGTCGTCTGGGCATCAGCATGCAGGGTGTAATCGGCGAGCATGAGCGCCTCAATCCATTGGCCGCGGCATGGTTCGGCATCGAAAAAACATTTTCGATCACCGGTCAGGCATTGACCAACATCGGCAAGCTATTGATTGGTGAGGGAAACTTTAAGGATTTGGGTGGTCCGATTGCGATTGCACAAATGTCAGGGCAAGCGGCAGAGCAGGGTGCTTTGCAGCTTGTGTTCTTTATGGCGGTGTTGTCGATTAATTTGGGCCTGATCAATTTATTCCCCATTCCTATCCTTGACGGTGGGCATCTATTGTTCATGGGCTTCGAGGCTTTGCGCGGTAAGCCGCTAAGCGAACGGGCGCAAGAATACGGTTTCCGAATCGGGCTGGCTTTAGTATTACTTCTCATGGTATCTGTTACGTGGAACGATATCGTTCGCGTTCTGGGATTGTAGCGAAAAGTTATCGGAATCCGAAGGCATTAGCGCTATAAACGGTTATTGCTAGTGTCTTGGGGCATCCGGGGGGAGAAAGCGTGATAAGACACGCCACGATCAAATTATTGGTATGTATGACAGCGGCCTTGGGGCCGCTTTCGTCGTTAACCATCCCAGCGTTTGCCGCATCCCCCATCGAAGTCGCCCAAGCTGGCACCATTGAACTAATCGAAGTGCGCGGTGCACAACGGGTCGATCCCGGCACAGTGCGTTCGTATATGGTCATCCAAGAGGGTGATCCATTCGATCCGCGCCGCATCGACCGCTCATTAAAAAGCTTATTTGCGACCGGCCTTTTCGCTGATATCGCGCTGCGCCGCGAAGGCTCTACCTTGGTCGTCGACGTCGTCGAAAACCCGGTCATCAACCGGATTGCCTTTGAGGGCAACTTCACGTTCGAAGACGAAACCCTACAAACCGAAGTCTCGCTGCGCCCACGCGTCATCTATACCCGCACCAAAGTCCAAGACGATGTAAAACGGGTGCTGACGCTTTATCGACAAAGCGGTCTGTTTGCTGTCGCAGTTGAGCCGAAGATCATCCAACTTGAACAAAACCGCGTCGACCTTGTGTTTGAAATCACTGAAGGTGACGAGACCGCTATTAAGTCGATCCGCGTAATCGGTAACAAAGAATTCAGCGATAGTCGTCTGCGTGAGGTCATCCAGACTAAAGAAAGTGCCTGGTGGCGGTTTTTCTCGACCGACGATGTGTATGACCCGGACCGCATCAACTTAGACCGCGAACTGCTGCGCCGTTTCTATCTGACCAACGGCTACGCTGACTTTAAGGTGACCTCGGCGGTCGCAGAACTGACACCGGATCGCAAAGATTTTTTCATCACGTTCTCGGTGGAAGAGGGAGAGCGGTATAAATTCGGCGACATCGAGGTGGATGCCCGCCTAAAAGACCTGAATTCCGATCAGCTAAAGGGCGATATTGAGGTTGAGCCCGGCGACTGGTACAGCGCCGAGGATATCGAAAAAACCATCGACCTGCTGACTGAGAGCGTCGGCACATTTGGCAATGCGTTTGTTGAAGTTCGCCCGCGCATCAACCGTGACCGCGACGCAAAGACGATCAACGTCACTTACGTCATCAACGAAGGTCCGCGTGTGTTTGTGGAGCGGATCAATATCGCCGGCAACATCCGCACCCTCGATAAAGTCATCCGCCGCGAATTCCAATTGGTCGAAGGCGATGCATTCAACGCCTCAAAACTGCGACGGTCCCGGACGCGCATCCGAAATCTTGGATTCTTCGAAAAAGTCGATATCGAGCAAGTGCCGGGCACGGCGCCTGATAGAACTGTGATCAACGCAACGGTCGAAGAGAAGCCGACCGGGCAGGTCTCACTTGGCGCAGGTTTCTCATCGAGTGTCGGTATCTTGGGCGACGTTCAGTTGCGCGAGACCAACTTCTTGGGTCGCGGCCAAGATGTTAAGCTACAACTGCAAGTCGCGGCCGAAGCGTCGCAAATCGACTTCTCATTCACCGAGCCGTATTTCCTGGACAAAGACTTACGTGTCGGCTTTGACCTGTTCCACTTCACGCGCGACCTGCAAGACACCAGCTCGTTCGATATTTCACGCACCGGCGGTTCGTTGCGCGCCGGCTATGACATCACAGAGCAGTTCTCAGAGTCTTGGCGATATACCATCCGCCAAACCACCATCGACAGCGTTGATACCGATGCTTCGACCCTGGTGCAGGCGCAACAGGGTGATTCCTTGCTTTCTGAAGTCGGCCACATCTTTGCATATGACCGGCGCGATCAACGTATAAAGCCGACCAGCGGGTATCTTTTGCGCTTGGCCACCGATTTTGCCGGGCTTGGCGGGGATTTGCAGCATTTACGGAACGTTTTAGACGGGGCTACGTATTATTCGCCACGCGACCAGTGGATATTCTCTCTCACGGGTAAGGCCGGCTACATCGCCGGAATCGGCAAAGACGTGCTGTTGTCGGAACGTTTCTTTGTCGGTGGCGACAACGTGCGCGGCTTCGCGACTTCGGGTCTGGGCCCACGCGATACGGCAACCGGCGATGCGCTAGGTGGTAACTATATGTATGCCGGCTCCCTAGCGCTCAAATTCCCAAGTGGCCTACCTGAAGAATTCGGCGTCAGTGGTCGAATCTTTACCGATATCGGTTCAAGCTGGGATTTAAGCCCGGTCAATGCAACGACGGCAGACTCGAAATCTTTACGGATGGGCATTGGCACCGGTATCAGCTGGGACTCACCGTTTGGGCCATTGGGCGTTGACTTTGCCTACCCCGTCCTCAAAGAAGACTATGATGAAGAAGAATTTGTCCGGATCAACTTCGGCGCCCGTTTTTAGGAGGCATCTTTGTTCGCTCGATCACTCTTAGCTCTTTGCGTCATCTTCGGCATTGCCGTTTTCGCATCACAATCATCGTATGCGCAAGGCGCAGGTACTGCCGTCACGCCGACGATTACCGTCCTCGACATTGGACAAATCCGTCGCGACGCTGCATCTGTAAAATCGATCCGCGAGCAAATCGTCAATTACCAAAACAACTTTCAAAGCGAGATTCAAAAAGAGCAAGAACAGCTGCGGGTTGCCCAGCAAGAGCTTGCCAAGAAGCAATCGCTGCTCGCACCCGAAGCGTTTGCCGATGAGCGCCGCAAGTTCGAACAAAAGGTTGTCAGCGTTCAGCAGCTTGTTCAAGAAAAGCGCCGCGCCCTTGATGAAGCACAGCAAAACGCCATGCTGATAGTCGAAAAAACCTTAAACGAGATCGTTGCAGATATGGCGTCCAAAAATGGCTATGCGGTGGTTTTACGCCGCTCACAAGTAGTCATCGTCGACTCGTCTTTGGACATCACGACAAGCGTGCTCACCGCACTCGATCAAAAGCTCCCGACCGTTAAGGTCGACCTACCGGCAAAGTAGCTCAGTTATGGCAGACCCCCGGTTCTTTGATAACGCCGGGCCTTTCGATTTGGCGCGGCTGGCAAAGGTCGCCGACGCCGAGTTGCGTGGCGACGGCGCGCGTCAATTCGATGACGTGATGCCCCTTGATCAGGCGAAGGCTAATCACCTGAGCTTTTTCGATAACCGCAAATACCTTGATGCGTTCAAAGCTTCCAATGCGGGTGCCTGCGTCGTCACGCCAGACGCCGCCGACGTCGCGCCGGCGGGCATGCAGTTGTTGGTCACCAAAATGCCTTACCATGGCTATGCGCGGATCGCAGCGTTGTTTTATCCACGCAACGCGGCCAAGCCTGGAGTTGCCCAAACCGCATCTGTCGATCCCACCGCCACCGTTGATCCAAGTGCTGAGATTGCCCCCGGCGCCGTGATCGGCGCCTGCGCCGAGATCCAGACAGGCGTCCGCATCGGCGCCAATGCGACGGTGGGTCGCGGCGTGATCATTGGCGCGAACAGTGAGATCGGTCCCGGGGCCGGCGTCGCCAACACCATCATGGGCGCGCGGTGTATCATTCACAGCGGCGTGCGAATTGGCCAAGACGGTTT
>JAFMCK010000062.1 GCA_017857825.1 Rhodospirillales bacterium | reverse complement strand
GGTGTGCCGGCACGCGTCGTCATCCGGCTCGATCGACGTATCACGCCAGACGAAGACCCGACCGAAGTTGAGAAGCAACTGACGAACTTGATCGGGACGACAATTGCGAAATCCCCCGGTGTCCGCTGCCGTATACGCCGCCGCCAGTTGATCATGCCGATGGTGCCGAGCGATGCTGCCAAGCCCTTGCGGGCTGCGATTTCCATCCCGCTGGGCGCGCGGTTCGGCGCGCAGCCGCGCCCTTGTGGCGTGGGCTATGATCACGAAGGCCAACACTATGCGACCGTCGGCATTCCGACCGTATTGTACGGCGCCGGCCCTGACGACCCTGCGGGCGCCGGCATGTACGGCGCAGACGAGCATATCGCGCTTGATGATGTCCGTTTGGCGACGGAGATTTTAGCACTGGCCGCGGTTAATTTGTTGGGCGAGGGGTAGCGCCGCTCAGTCCAATTCGAAGGCGTTTTTATAGTCAAGTTTCAGTGCTGGGTCCTGATCTTCTTTTTTCATAAAGCAATTGCCGACGACCAGCACTTCGATGTCTGAGCCCATGAAACAACGGAAGGCGTCTTCAGGTGTGCACACGATAGGCTCGCCACGCACGTTAAAGCTGGTGTTGACGACGACTGGGCAGCCGGTGCGTTCTTTAAACGCCTTGATCAACGCGTGATAGCGGGGATTGGTCTCGGCATGCACGGTCTGGATGCGGGCCGAATAATCCACGTGCGTGACCGCGGGGATATCGGACCTAGGCACGTTCAGCTTCTCGATCCCGAATAGTTTTTGCTCGTCTTCTGTCATCGCAACCCGGCGTTTTTCGACGACGGGCGCGACCATCAGCATGTAAGGGCTGTCGGTTGAAATTTCGAACCAGTCTGCGACGTCTTCGCGCAGCACCGATGGTGCAAATGGACGGAAGCTCTCGCGATATTTTACGCGCAGATTCAACGTTTTTTGCATTGTCGCTGAGCGCGGATCACCCAAGATTGATCGCCCGCCCAATGCGCGCGGCCCAAATTCCATGCGGCCTTGGAACCACCCGACGGCCTTTTCGTCGGCCAGCGCGTCGGCGGTCTGAACGATGGTATCGTCTTCGCTGAGTACGTCGAATTTGGCCCCGGCCGCTTTCAGGCGCGTTGCGATATCATCATCAGTATAGACCGGACCCAGGTATGAGCCCTTCATCGCATCCATGGTATCACCCACGATGCGCGGCTGTTCTTTATAAAGATAATAGGCGTTCAGCGCGGCGCCGAGTGCTCCGCCAGCGTCACCGGCGGCGGGCTGCACCCACACGTTTTCAAATGCAGCGTCCCTGAGTACTTTACCGTTGGCGACACAATTCAGCGCCACCCCACCGGCGAGGCAAAGGTTCTTAATGCCATATTCCTTGGCCAAATTGCGTGTGAGGCTTAGGACGACCTCTTCGGTTGCAGCCTGCACAGACGCCGCCAAATCCATGTGCTTTTGTTCGAGCGGCTCGCCTTCTTTGCGCGGCGGCCCACCGAACACCGCATCGAACTTGGCATTGGTCATGGTTAGGCCGGTGCAATAGTTGAAGTACGTCTGATCAAGGCGGAACGAGCCGTCTTCTTTGACGTCCATCAAAGTACTTAGGATTTTATCTTTGTAGATCGGCTCACCATACGGTGCCAGACCCATGACTTTGTACTCACCGGAATTGACCTTAAAGCCGGTGTAATACGTGAACGCCGAATACAGCAGACCCAGAGAATGCGGAAAGTGGATTTCCTTATGCATCTTGAGGTCCCGGCCTTGCCCGATGGCGACCGATGTCGTGGCCCACTCACCGACGCCGTCCATGGTCAGCACCACGGCCTCTTCGAACGGGGACGGGAAGAATGCTGACGCGGCGTGGCTTTGGTGATGCTCAGAAAACAACAGTTTGTTTTGCCAGTCGAAATCCGGATCAAACTCTTTGAAGCGTTTGCGCAGTAAGTCCTTTTGGAACAGCTTCTCTTTCAACCAAACCGGAATCGCCATTTTAAACGAGCGAAAGCCGATCGGGGCAAACGACAGATACGTTTCCAGCAGTCGCTCAAATTTTAAGAACGGCTTGTCGTAAAAAGCGACGTAGTCGACGTCGGCGAGCGTGATGCCGGCGTCGTCCAAGCAAAACCGGATTGCATGCTCGGGAAACGACTCGTCGTGTTTTTTGCGTGTAAAGCGCTCTTCTTGGGCGGCATTGATCACCGTACCGTCTTCAATCAGCGCGGCGGCGCTGTCGTGATAAAATGCAGAAAGACCAAGGATGCGCAAAGAGCCGGCTTTCAGATCAGAAGATCGTGTAGATGAACGGCGCCACGGCTGAACCTTGGCTGAGCACCACCAACCCGCCGAATACGGCCATCATAATGAAAATGGGCAATAGCCAGAATTTCTTTCGTGCCTTGAGAAACTGCCAAAGTTCGATCAGAAATGCCATACTGCGCCTCTAAAACTGGTTTTTCATGGATTTTGGTTCAGGGCCGTGCGGGGTGCGCTCAATCCAATAACTGGCCAGCTGGGGGTCTGGATTTTTGTGCAATGGGTCTTTGCCCATCAGACGCATCACCAAGCCCATCGGCACAACGGTAAAATAGAACAACATTCCCATCGTGATCGGGTTCACCACTTTATAAAGCAACATACCGAGCTTAAACCAAACAACGTTCAGCGGGCGGAGGACGACGGGGAGAAAAAAGCCAGTGCCTATAAAAACCACAGCAAGAGCCAGCGCCCACCAGCGCGGGGACATGCCATCAAGCAACGGCCATGCGGCGACAACAGCAAAGAAAGCGGCAAAGACGATGCCGAAGGCCCGCTCGGAGCCGACTTTGATGTCATCGTGTCTGACGAGATTCTCGTGCATTATGGAAACTTTCGATTGGCGCCAGCGATTATGTTACCCCTAGGTGCTCGCCGGGATAACTGATTAATCGACTGTTTAACAGCATTTTCATGGCTTTTACGTAAGGCCAGGTATGGGTAAGCAGCCTTTGAGGACGTCCTTTAGCCAGCGGACGGGGTTCGGGGGGCGGCGTGGTTTGGGATGATCGCCAGGGCGAGCGGCTTCAACGAACCCTTGCGATGAAATACCAACATTTGCGTTTCGACTTTTGTGCCATACGCGGGCGAGACCTCGCCGTTTTCGAGCGTCGCTTCCCAGTCATCGGGATCGGCATTGATCATCAAAAATCGCTTATCGTCGCTTTGCAGGCGCCACACACCGGGCTCGATATTTTCGACGCGGACCCCCGGCGCAAAGATGAACGGGGTCCGAACGCTGAGGTCGCCGGGGTCATTCGCGCAATCGAAGCCGTCGGCGATGAACAGACGGTCGGTGCTTTTTTCCAGCATCACCGCGCGCACAGGCGTCACCGGCGGGGTGAGGCGTTGATAGCCGCTATGTGCGGCGACCAGCAAATCGATATCTCCTGAGGTGCTCCAATGACGTACCTCAGGGGTGGCGTCATCTGACAGATACCAAAGCCAGTCGGCGCGCGGTATGCGGTTGATCTCATGGTCGTCGATCTGGGGGGTGTTGTGCATAGCTGTGCCGCGAAAGCGATTTCGCGCCGCCATGTCGGCTGTGTAAACGTAAGCCCCCGGATCAACGATTAATCGCGTGCCCTGCAAGCTCGCTTCGAACGACAGGCAATCGTTGTGACCGTGTCCGCCACGCCCGGACATGCCGACCGGTCCGGCATCGACGAAGACATAGTTTTTGGCGTCACGTAAAACATAAACACCGGCATCTGTGAAGGCGGCGGAGACGGGAGCAGAGTGTTTCTGAGCCGCACCGTTGCCGATCCCTAGCCACCAAAGTGTCTCGTCATATGTTGGGCGCGATGGCGCATCACTAAGTGATATCAATGTTTCGACAAGATAGCCGTGATCGTTTAGCGGCTGCGTGCCGAGCGGCAACGTGCGGCCATCGTCCGCGTCGCCCCAAATCGGCACTTCACCGTCCGGGCGCGTGTACGCAGACACGAACGGCGCCATGTTGGCGAGGCGTTGCCAATAGGCATCTTCGACCTCGAGCCCCCGCGTGCGTCGGGCCAAGGCCGGGAGCAAAAACAATTCTGCGACAAAGCGATGGTAGGGGATTGAGCCTTCACGGCAGACGCCGTCGTCCGGCACTTGCAGCGGGAATTCCTTCGCCAACAATGTCCATGACGTTTTAACCCACTTCTTCGCGATCCCGTCACCGCCGAGGGCCAGGCCGATCACCGTAAGACCGGCCAGATCAGCGACCAAATGGTTACCGTTCACGTCCGCGTATTCCAGGTTTCCGTCGATGAACTTGGCATGCAGGATCAGGCTTTTGATCAGGCGCGCGCGGAAATCTTCGTCGCCCCAGGCGGGACTTTTTTTGCAGGCCTGGAACAGCCAGATGATGGCAATCGCACGCAGCGCCACGTCCATCGCGCACATCCAGTTGGGGCCGTGGCACACTGGATTCTTGTTGATCCAGTCGTCGACGATGGCGCGGGTGAACGTTGCATAATCGTCATCGCCGTCCAGCACATAAGCCTGACCCACGGGCAGCACCCATTGTAGGCGGGATAGCTCCCAAGGGACCTTGATGTCGGACGTGCTTTTCGGATCGTTGACCGGCAGCCGCCGCGACGGCTTCATCGGCCACGCGGTGTTGGATTTAAAATCGCAGGTCCAGTCGATGTTCGGGCCCAACGACACGGGGCCTGATCCAAGAAAATCCACCTCGTGCGCCATGGCGCGTCGGGCGCGGGCGGTGATGGTCGTTTTTTGCGCGTCAGATAATGCCGATACATAGGTTGCAGTGCTTTCGAGCCCTGGAAACGGATTGGCATTTTCCATTCGGCGGGTGAGGTCTTCGAAGCTCTCTGCATTCAATGCCGCCGCCATCGACGATGGTCCGAGCCATCGCTCCCAACCCGGCAAAACCTTTGCTGTGCGGCGTGCCTTTAGCTTTCGCCAAATCCAGCGTCCAATCACATGCGGCGGTTTGTTGTAGCCGCGCTGTACCAGCGACAGCAGTTTGCTGACAGGGTTGTTAAGCGCCATGGCCGCCGACCCAGTGGTCATGCCACGCGGTCAAATTCAACAGCACCCATAGGTGCAATGCATTGTCCTGACGGCCTGCGCGGTGATCATCGAAAGCGCGCTTGATGGCGGTGGCATTCAGCGGGCCACCGTTTTGCGCGAGCGGCGAGCCCATCACCATACCCTCGGCCTCGCGTCCAAAATCGCCGCGCAGCCAGTCTGCAGCAGGGGCGGCAAAGCCCATCTTTTTTCGATCAATAATCTCGTCTGGAATGACGCCGCGCAGCGCATGCTTCAACAGGTCTTTGGTTTTGTAGCCGTCGATCTTGTGATGACGCGAGATGTCCATGGTGAGTTCGACCAACTCGTGATCCAAGAACGGCACCCGCGCTTCAATGGATGTCGACATGGTGATTTTATCGACGCGCATCAAAAGCAATTCCGGCAGACGTAGGCGGAATTCGGCATGGATCATCTTGACCAGCTGGTCGGCATTGGCATCGGCATCGGTGACGGCGCGGGCGAACGCATCCATGATGTCGCCGCTGTCTGTTGACCCGGCACCCGCCAGGTCCAAACCGTCGACGCCGATATCGATGTCGGCGGGGTCCGGCGCCATGGTGCCGCCACCGTTGAGGTATTTTTCCACGTGGATCGCCCAAAACGCGTTTGAGCCGCCGTAGAAAAGCTCGTGACCCAGGTTGATGCGGCGGCTGATCTCATAGGCTTGCTCGAACTTCGAGCGTCGGCCGGGCATCGCGCGGGCGAGTGCGCCCAACAGCGGCGACGCGGCCCCGAGCATGCTTTTGAGCGCACCGGCATTGCCCAGGCGGTCGTGCAGCTTAAGGTATTTGATGTAGCTGTCGTAGCCCGCGAATTGCTCGTCCGAGCCTTCGCCGACCTGCACCACGGTGACACCAGAATCTTTGGCGAGCTTAGAGACAAAATAAAGCGGCACACAGACCCAGTCTGAAATAGGCTCGTCTTGGGCGATGATCAAATCATCCAGATAGCCCCGCATGTCGCCGCCGTCGACTTCGATCACATGATGATCGGTATCGAAATGCTTGGCGACTTTTTCGGCGTAATCGAGTTCGTTCAGATGGGTATGATCGGAAAAGCCGACGGTGAAGGTTTTGATGCGCTGATCCGCAATGCGGCTCATCAATGCGACGTTCGCCGACGAATCGATGCCGCCCGATAAAAACACGCCAAACGGCACGTCGGACATCATGCGCCGGTCAATCGCGGTTTCGAGCCGCTTTAGGACTTCTTTGGACAAGTAGTCGCGGGCGGCGGCATCGGACAGGCCGACGAGCTCATTTTGAATGCCCGAGCGGCCGGGTAACGCGTCCCAATAGCGCCGCGCACGGGCACGGCCGTCGGCTTCAATTTCCATGATGTGGCCGGCGGGCAGTTTGAAAATACCGCGAAACATCGTCAGCGGGGCAGGGGCCACCATGAAGCTGAGGTAGTGTGCAATCGCGGTGCCGTTGACGGCGCGGGGCACGGACTTGTCGCTCAAAATCGCCTTGATTTCCGAGCCGAAAATAAACCGGCCACCGGCACGGGTGAAATAGACGGGCTTGATGCCGACACGGTCGCGGACGATGGTCAGGCGCTTTTTGCGCACATCCCAGATTGCGAACGCGAACATGCCGATTAGGCGCTCAACCAGTCCATCGATGCCCCATTCCTTATAGCCATGGACCAGGACTTCGGTGTCGGAATGGTCGGTGCGAAAGGTGTGGCCGGCGGCTTCAAGCTGGGCGCGGAGGTCTAGGTGATTATAGATTTCGCCGTTGTACGTTAGTTGCACGCTGCCGTCGGCATCGGTCATCGGCTGCGCCGCATCGGGTGTGAGGTCGACGATCGCAAGCCGGCGATGCGACAGCCCGACCTTGTGATCATCCGACAACCACGTGCCGACGCCGTCGGGGCCCCGATGCGGCATGGCATCGTTGAGGCGGACGAGTTCTGTGTCGGCGACGGACGCTGAAGATGAAAACGCGAGAATTCCGGCGATGCCGCACATCGGTTAATACGCTTCTAAAGGGCTTGTCATGGGGAAGAGGAATACTTCATCTGATGGCGGGCGGAAAGGCGAAACCAAAACGTTAAAGTGAGTTGCTATGTGTGTCATTTGGCTTTGTTTTGTTACTTTTTACAATTGATAATAATAATTATTCGCAAATTATATGGTAAGCTGTTTTAGGCTTTTGTCCCGACGATTGGCAGCGTTTTGCTCATAACGTCGAAGCTTGAGAAGTTCTATGCAGACCAAATCGTCAACAAGGTTGGCTCCTTGCGTTCCAGCGCGATTTACACGGTGGTACAGCGTTCGGATCCTTTGTTGAATATGGGGTGGTGCCTCATCATATAATTCAAACAGATCATTTCGAATCCGACTGTCGGCAAACGGGTTTGCGATTTCTTCTATTGATTGCCCCGATTTTGCCCCTAACACCTGCCAAATATCGTTCTTTATTTTTTTAATCCGCTCAAGCGTCACCTGGGCTTCGGCGGCCTCGCGTGCGATGAATTCTTGGTGGCTGCCGCTGGCATGATCTTCCAAAAATGCAGCGGCTAGAAAGTCGATGCGCTTATTCTCTTTCGCCGTGAAAGCGAGTGTGCCTGAAAGACCATGTTTCACTGCATTCCGTGAGACCGTCTTTCTACCGATATCTGTTTTTGGGCCCGTGCTTTTCCGCGCATTCAAACGATTGGCGACCGCTTTAACCTGCCGGGTCATTTACTCGCCAATTTTCGTTTGTTTGCTGACTTCAACGAATGCGCCATCAGAGACATTTGATGAGAGGTTACGCATCCGTGCTGCCAGTTCATCCCGTCGTTTCTCGAGATTGCGAAGGGCAGCATCACGACGTCGTGAGCAGTTCTCGATCAGACGGTCGAGTTTCTCAAGCGTATCCATTCGATTCTTAAATGCCTCAGCGATGATTGCATCTGATGATAGGCCATGAGCCTCAAGAATGGAATTGACGTGATCGATAGTATTCGCTTCACCAATAGACCAGCCGTAGGCGAGTTTTTCACGTTCACCGCGATGAATTTCGCCATGCGGTATAAGTGAATGCAATAGGCGGCAAAGGGCATCTTGTCGTGAAGACTGGAGGATCGAGATCCGCATGCGCCTTAAACGCAGAATTTCCCATTCGTATTGAATGAAGTCATCAACCCAAATTCTCTCTGTTATGCCTTTTGGGTTGAGGTCTGCGTGGCACGCGTGTCGGAAGGCATCAAAATCGACGTCGGTCTCGCCATCAATAAGAGGCAAAGAAGGCAAGCATTCAGATGCTGAAATCGCCGCATTTTTGCTAATCGGTTTTATTGACTTTGCGGAAGACGACATTCCTGAATTTAAGCCCTGTGAAGTTATCGACCTCTATGTTTAATGTCTAAATATAGTATATTTATACCTACAGAACAACTAGATACGATCTGGGAAGCGCTTGTTTACTTTGATTGAGGGGGCGGATTGCGATACCTGACCCCGATCCCATCCTCATTTTCATTTAAAAAGACAATTCCTGCATTGACTAATGCGTCCTCGATTTTCGAGAGGGTGGATACTCGGCTATCGGTGCCATTTTCCAGCCGACTTAATGTGTTCACCCCGACACCACAGTTTTTCGCTAAATCTTTCATGCTCCAATTAAGAGCGGAACGAGCCATTCTTATCTGTTCAGGGGTTATCATTATTTCCTCAAAATACTTGACGCTTCGATTAAAAGGTGTTTTATTCACCATTAATGGTTATAAAATCACCATATAAGTATATTTTGTCGCCATTCATGCTGGCGGAATTTGAAGCCGCAACCAAAGTGTCTTCAATGGCGCCATCCTTTGTGTCGCGAGTACTTCTTCTACGAGAGATTTTAAAAGGTCAGGAGATACAAATGAACCACCCAATCATGTTGGAACTTCAACTTCACGAATACCTCAGGGAAAAGCTACTAGAAGAATTTCCCGAAGAAAATGAGACAAGTCTCGCAGATACCCTTGAGGGGCTCACTTCATTAAGAGAAAAGATTACCGCGCTTATCCATTCACAACAAGACGACCAAATTTTTATTGATGGCCTGAAAGTGCGGATCGCTGAATTGCAGGATCGATTGAAGAATTTCGAAACTAGATTTACCGCTAAGAAGGACCTTATTTGCAAGGTGATGGAGCGGGCCGATATCAAAAAGATCAAAGAACCTGATTTCACGGCATCCTTGCGGCCCAAAAATCCTGCCCTCGTTGTCGTGAATGAGGCTGATATACCCGAAGATTATTGGAGACCTCAGGCGCCTAAGCTCGACAAGCAAGCTCTAATCAGGGATTTAAAAGGCAACTTGCCGGTTCCGGGTGTGGCTCTAGATAACGGCGGTACCATACTCAGCGTACGGGTGCGGTGACATGTCGTTTTCCGATCATCAAAAAACTTTGCTTTCAAGCAAGCTGCGTCGCCGCCATGTTAAAACCCGTGAGGTTAACGGCTTTATGCTTTCGTATATTGAGGGATGGCATGCAATAGCAGAGGCCAACCGTATTTTTGGTTTCGATGGATGGGACCGTGAAACCTTAGAGGTAAGGTGTATTTGGTCAAACGATGACCGTGGTCAATACGACTGCGTTTATGCAGCGAGGGTTCGAGTTACAGTCAAGGCGAACCCAAATCTTGTTGTAAGAGAAGGTAGTGGTGCCGGTTCAGCGCGAGCGGGTTCGGCTGTTGAGGCTCATGAGCATGCGATCAAAGAGGCGGAAACCGATGCCATGAAGCGAGCTTTAGCGACATTTGGAAATCCTTTTGGGCTCGCGTTATATGATAAGGAGCAAAGAAATGTGACGAAACATCGTATTAGAAATGGCCTCGTCGAATTGGTGATCGTTGACGTTGAGGGAAAAAGGGGCGAGCGAACTAGAGATCCGAAGGCTTTTTGTTCCAAGTTGAAAAGATTATTGATTTCAGCGAGTAGCGATGATGAGTTGATCAAAATTTGGGACGAAAACCAATCCGCAGTGTCTCAATTGCGAGAGAATTTCCCGTCATTGAGCAACGATAAGGGCGGCCATTACTCCGATTTGCTCCGTAAAATTTTTGAGGAAAAGTTAAGGGCATTTGGTTCTACAAGCCAAACGATTAGTCGACCCGACTCAAGCAAAGGAACAAAAGCGTTTAGTAATGCAGATATGGCCTCTCTATGTAACAACCCTCAGTCTGCAAATGAAAACACAAACACCTTAGCCGAAATGCGGGGTAGTACTCTTTCGGTTTTGAATAAAGGTCCGCTCCGGTTAAGGGACCCCGACCACTTAAAGCGGATACGGTCGATGGCTTGCCTTGTGTGTGGACGATCTCCCTCGCAAGCTCATCATCTCACTTTTGCGCAACCAAAAGCGATGGGGCGTAAAGCAGGAGACCAATATACGGTACCTTTATGCGCAGTTCATCACCGAGACCTTCATCATTTTGGGGACGAACGAAAATGGTGGTCGGAAAAATCAGGCATTGATCCAATGGATTGGATTAATGCGAACGCCTAACCAATTTGAAACGGGCGTTGTGCCGGTGGAATAATCACGGCCCCATCATGGACCAGCAAGGTTTGGTTAGGATGGATACAAAAAACGCTCGGCATAAGAGCCTTGGAGAAAACGAGAACTATTAGCGATATTTTGATTACGTGTGATCTAAGGGTTAGTTATTTTGCTCTCGTTCATAAGCAACCTATTCGAAAAAAATGAACCCGATATCGCCCGTATAACCGGCCTTTGCGGCAAGCCATTCCCACTCTTCGGTTGCATAAAAACTCATGCAGGTAAGTTGCCAATAAAGGAGGTTCACTTTTTCGGACTCGTTTCGGTAACTCTCAACGCAGAACCATTTATGTCTTTTCCCGACGCGCTCCATCTGAAGGATCGAATTCAGAAGGTCAACATATTTCAAATTGTGAAAAGTGTTTATGGAAAAAACAAAATCAAAAAAATCATCTTCCCACGGCAAAGACGTGCAGTTTCCAAGTATCAGCCGATCTTGAATCTCCGGCTTGGCGTGCTCTATGCCATATGCTGAAATATCTAGCCCGTAGACTTCAAGGCCAGGTAAAGCGCGGGTTAGTTCGTATAGCAAGAACCCCTTGCCGCAGCCGATATCCAAAACCCTGTCGCCGCTTTTGAGGTCATATTTGGCAATGATTTCTTCGGCGATTGGCAGCCAGCGACCGTCGTACGAATAGCCGCCATAGCCATAACATCGGTCCCCGTCCCAATAATCATAACCCCACTGTTTGGCGACGTTGGCACATTTAGCTTTATCGTGCTCAACAACGCGCTGAACATAGTCGCGCTTTGTCGCGCTTTGATACTTTTCGAGAAAGTTTATAATTGCCATCAGGATGTGGACCTTATCTCGCGGGCTAATTCGTCTATGACTGTGTTTGGCTTCGCCGCCGTTTCTTTGATCATCCAGATTTCTTCAATTTTCGCCACATCTTCATCGTTGCGTACGCTTACGTTTTCGACCGCGCCAGAAATTTCAGCACCTGCGTCTAATATGCGATGATATATGTTGTGCCGCTGGTCTCGGTTTTTTGGTAGCATGAAAATGCTGTATAAAACCACGCCATCTATATGAGGGAGTTCTCTGAGCACTTCTTCGAGCATCACGTAGCAACCATCCATGATGTATTCGGTGGCGCTTAAAAGATAGAGCAGATCATTTCTTTGGCAATAATCGCGAATGACAAGGTTCTGAACGTGCTGTGGCGCGCGGTCACCGAAATAGGGACGGCTGCCGATGTAGCCGCGATGCTTGCTTTGCTCACTCATCGAATGCGCCGGGAAGTCTGTATGTCAATCCGAGCCGGGTCGCCGGACGAATTGAAATAGGCTCAAAGAAATCACCGAGCTTTTTATCGGCATACGGCGAGAGGACGCTTTTGAATCGGCAGTTCATCGTCCATCGCGTCGAGGGTTCAAAATTAACGCGATTTCCGTGCGCGATTGTTTGGCTGAACAGTAGGACGCTGCCGTATGGGACATCAAGGTAAATAACGTCGTCTTTCACGGCCTGAAATATGTCTTCTGCGGACTTAAATTGACCATTAGCCATATCTTTCTGCAACACAGCGTCGACGTCTTTGGGCAAGATGTACATGCTTTTAGTTTTAAAGCAATCAACGAGGGGTACCCATTGAACAACCTCATACGACGAGTCGCCATCCCACGTGTCGGCATGAATGGCAAGTAATGAGCTGCCGTCTTTTGGAAGCTGAACACTTAGACCAAGGCCGCGCTGCATCGCGAGTTCATTGCCAACAATTGATGTTAGGGTACCAAATGCCAGAGCCGCATAAGATGGGCGGAACCATGGCGTTGACCGGATGGCGTTGATGCAAGCAAGGCGGAGGTCGTTTAGCCTGTCTTTCGATACATGCTGATGGATGTTGTCGAGAAACGATTGCGGGTCGTTCGGTAGTTCAATGGATAGAAACGTCGCCGTCGTCTCGACAATAAAATTCCGAATAGCTTCAAGCGAGTCGATGTTTTCGACCGGAGCAACGACGTAGCCATATTCGAGAAAAGCGTTCTCTATGTCTGCATCGGCAAGTTCGCTAAATGATGTGATATGAGCCATAAGCGTTTATACAATCCGTTTGTTGATCGACCCTAAACGTGCGACAGCGTTATCGGCAATATCTTTGGCTGTCAGCTTTGCTTCTTTTAACAGGTGGTCTTGGGACCCGTAATCGGCGGGAAACTGGTCTGGCAGACCCATCCGGTGCACCGGTGTATAGGTTTCGTGATCGTTGAGGCATTCCGAGACCGCCGTGCCGAGACCACCGCTACGTAAATGTTCCTCGACGGTAATAATTAGTCTAGATGCATTCGCGGTCCGAACGACAAGTTCCTCGTCCAACGGCTTGACGGTATGCATGTTGATAACGCCTACATTTATACCATTGCTTTTGAGCATATCCGCAGCTTCAAGGCAGCGAGCCACCATAATGCCGTTCGCGATAAAGGTTAGTGCCGCTGGTGCGCGATGTACGATACCTTTACCAATCGCGAACCCGTGTTCGTCTATTGAAACAATTTGATCGCCGCCCTTCGCTAAGCGGATATAAATTGGGCCTGGCCAATCAAGCGAGACATCCATAAACCGACTCATCTCGTCGGCATCAGCGGCACAAAAGATTGTCATGTTGGGAAGTGCTCGCAATATGGCGATGTCTTCGATGGCCAGGTGTGTCGGGCCAAGTGGAGCGTAAACTAAGCCGCCGCCGTTGGCGATCAGGCGTACTGGCAAATTATGCAGGCAAAGGTCTACGGCAACCTGCTCGAAGCAGCGGCGTGTAATGAAAGTTGCGATGGTGTTGAAATAAGGAATGAAGCCTTCGAGCGCGAGGCCACAGGCCATGCCGACGCAATGTTGTTCAGTTACACCTTCCATAAACCAGCGTGAAGGCATTTTTTCCTTCATTTCATCAAGCAGACCCGGGCCTAAGTCTGAGCCGATGAAGACGACGCGCTCGTCGCGCTTGGCGAGTTCGTAAACATGATTGACGCAGGTCTTACGCATGATCTGCCTTAAGCTCGTCATACATTTTAGTGATTACATCGGGCGCGACGTGTGATTTATGGTGCCATGCTGGGTCACCCTCAGCAAAAGATATACCCTTGCCTTTAACAGTATGACAAATGACTGCGGTTGGTTTGTTCGGCGCAATCGGCGTATGCGCGAAGGTATTCCGAAGTGCCCCCAGGTCGTGCCCATTGAGTTGCACTGTTTCGAAACCAAATGCGGTCAATTTGTCCATCAATGGTTCAAGGTCTAAGACCTCAGAGGTTGGGCCATAGGACTGAATTTTGTTATAATCTACGGCAAGGGTCAGGTTATCTAGCTTGTGTTTTGCCGCCGACATCGCCGCTTCCCAGTTCGAGCCTTCGTTCATTTCCCCATCGCCCGTGACGACGAATACACGATGCTTCTTGCCTTTAATTTTTGCGGCTAACGCCATGCCGACAGCGATCGGTAAACCATGGCCAAGTGCCCCTGTTGAGGCTTCGACACCTGGA
>JAFMCK010000335.1 GCA_017857825.1 Rhodospirillales bacterium | reverse complement strand
AACCGTAATCGGCAAACCCTTCGATCTGACGAAAACAACGCGTGGCGAAATCTTCGTCATAACCGTTGGCGCGCATGCCGCCCACGAAGCGATCCCGGAACCCCGCGATGTCACCGGTGTGTCGAAATGTCGCAAGGCGCCGACGCAGTTGATCGGATTCTGTCGGCGTAAAACCCGCCGCCACGATGGCGACCTTCATCGCTTGTTCTTGAAACAACGGCACACCCAAGGTTTTGCCGAGCACGCCACGCAACGCTTCGGACGGAAATTCAACGGGCTCTTCACCGTTCCGCCGGCGCAGGTATGGATGTACCATGTCGCCCTGGATTGGGCCTGGGCGCACAATCGCAACCTCGATCACCAAATCGTAAAAACACCGCGGCTTGAGACGCGGCAGCATGCTCATCTGGGCGCGGCTTTCGACTTGAAACACACCGATGCTGTCGGCCTCGCACAACATGTCATAGACCGCAGGGTCTTCGGCAGGCGTGGTCGCTAAGGTGAGGCTGCGACCTGTGTGCGCACGAATCAGATCAAAGCAATTATGAATCGCTGTCAGCATACCGAGGCCGAGGATATCGATCTTTAGAATGCCCAGCGCATCCAGATCATTCTTATCCCATTCAATCATGGTGCGGTCTGCCATCGCCGCATTGGCTATCGGCACCACATCGCGAAGCGGGGTTGCGGTCAGCACCATGCCGCCGGTGTGCTGCGACAAATGTCTGGGCATACCGCGTAACTCGCTGGCCAGCGCCAAGGTCATGCGCACGGCGTGTCGACGCGGATCAACACCGACATCACGGATATGCGCGTCCGTTACCTCGTGCCACGGTCGCCGCCAGCATGCGGTCTGAAGCGCTTTGATGGTATCATCCGTCAGGCCCAACACCTTACCGGTTTCGCGCAGCGCCCCCTTGGTACGATACGTAATCACCGTCGCCGTCATACCGGCACGGTCGCGGCCGTATTTATCATAGACGTACTGAATAACTTCTTCGCGGCGCCCGCTTTCGAAGTCGACGTCGATGTCGGGGGGCTCGCCGCGTTCTTCACTGATGAAGCGCTCAAACAACAGGTCGTTACGCTCGGGATCGACAGCAGTAACACCGATACAATAACACACCGCCGAATTCGCCGCCGAGCCGCGTCCTTGGCACAGAATCTCGCGTGACCGGGCAAACCGGACGATGTCGTGCACGGTCAAAAAATATGGCGCGAAGCCGAGCGTTTCGATCAACGCCAATTCATGCGCGATCTGATCTCGAACTTTATTCGGCACCCCGTCCGGATAGCGCTCTTCCGCACCTTCCCATGCCAACTGCTCAAGCGCGCTCTGCGGTGTCATGCCTACAGGCACCGGATCAACCGGATAATTGTATTTTAGCTCGTCCAAATGAAAGCTGCAGGCGTCGACGATCTCGGTCGTGCGGGCGACAGCGCCGGGCAGGGCATCAAACAACCGCGCCATCTCGGCAGGGGCTTTCAAGTGTCGCTCGGCATTTGCCGCAAGACGAAACCCGGCGGCGGGCACGGTGACGCCTTCGCGGATGCACGTCATGACATCCTGCAGCGGCCGCCGCGTCGGCGTATGATAACGCACGTCACCGGTGGCGATCAGCGGCACATCGACCTCGGCACCGATACCGGACAGCGTATGCAGCCGACGCGCATCGTTGCCGCGATACAGCATTGTCGCCGCCAGATACACATGCCGATCAAAAATAGTTTTCAGATCATGCAGGCGCCGGGTGAACACTGGTGTCACTGCAAACGGTGCCACCGCGCACGCGATCTGTCCGGCGCCACACTGGAAATCCGTATCCGCCAAATCGCTCAGATAAAGTTCACATGCACCTTTTTCAGCCCGCCGTTTACCGGTCGTCAGCAAACTGGTGAGCCGCCCATACGCGGCGCGATCGCTGGGATAGATCAACACGTCCGGCCCGTCTACCAGCCTAAGCCGCGTGCCGATCACCAGCCTGACGCCATGGTCCTTCGCCGCCGTATGCGCACGTACCAACCCAGACACACTGTTGATATCGGTAATCGCCAACGCCTTCAGGCCCAACACCGCTGCCTGCAACACCAACTCTTCCGGATGCGACGCGCCTTCCAGAAAACTGAAGTTACTCATGCACTGCAGTTCGGCGTAACGGATCATTTCGTACACACCAACGCCGTCATTCCCGCCTGCGTGGCAATGGCCTGATCATGGGAACAGCCCATGCAGATACCAGCGCGGGGATTTGTCGGATTGGTAGAGGCCGGCACGGAACAGCCAATAGCGCGCGCCGGTATCGTCTTCGACCTGATAATAATCGCGCACCCGGGCTTGGCCGGATGCCAACTGTGCCGGGTCTTCGAGCCACCATTCCGGGGCGATCCGCTCGGGTCCGTCGGCGCGGATGATGCGGTGCGTTTGCCGTCGCCATTTGAACAATACCGGTGGGCCGTCGGGCACTGGGGCCATGGCGTCAATCGGCTCGGGCGTGCCGAGCACATGCAGCGGACGGGGCAGAGTCGGGGCCTGCGTTTCGATACCCTCGGCATCATGCTGTCCTGACGCTTCCGTCAGCGTCGGCACAGCACGCTGCGCGCGTTCCGGCATATGCCGCGGCGTCGGGACCAAAGCA
>JAFMCK010000334.1 GCA_017857825.1 Rhodospirillales bacterium | reverse complement strand
TGAGCGGCCACATCGTCGTCAAAAAGCTCTTCGAGTTGAACCGCCCAGGCACGGGCCTCGGCCTGGAATTTGGCTTCGTCTTTGTGGTTGCCGAATTGCGTCTTCAAGCGGCGTTCGTCGAAGTCGCGGAAAACTTCGGCGATGTGGTTGGCTTCTTTGCTGGCATAGCCGATCCCTTCGAGCGCCAAGCGCCCGGCTTCGAGGCCTGAAAAGAAGGTCTCGCGGATCACATGCTTTACGCCGGCCTCCATCAGTCGATAGGCGTGCTGACGGTCGCGGGCACGGGCGATCACCGACAGGTTCGGAAAATACTCGCCGACCACTTCGGCGGTACGCACCGATTGCTCCACGTCGTCGACGGCGATCACCATCACCTTGGCTTCACGGGCGCCCGCCGCGATCAACACGTCATAGCGCGTGGTGTCGCCGTAATAGACTTTGTTGCCATATTTCGCGACGAAGTTGACCTGGTTGGGGTTCAACTCCAACGCCGTAAAGGCGATTTGTTTGGCGCGCAACATCCGACCAATGATCTGCCCGAAGCGACCAAAGCCGGCGATGATCACCGGATGTTCAAGACCGTCCGGCATGTCGTCTTCGGGGCGCGGCGCTTCAAGGGCCTTTTTCGAAAAGCGATCCGACAACAAGTATAAAAACGGCGTCACCGCCATCGACAGCGTCACCACCAAGATCACCAGATCCGCAGGTTCGCGCGCCAACACACCTGCACCGACCGCGATGCCTAAAATCACAAAGGCAAATTCACCCCCTTGCGAGATCGAGATCGCAAGGCTTTGCCGGCTGCCGTAATCGAGTCCGCTGATCTGCCCCAGCACGTACAGCACCAACGCCTTGATCGCGACCAGTGCGATAACCAACCCCAGCACCATGCCGATTTCCGTGGTCAGCAGACCGAAGTTCACACTCATCCCGACCGCGATAAAGAATAGGCCGAGCAACAAGCCTTTAAACGGTTCGATATCGGCTTCGAGGGCATGGCGGAATTCGCTGTCCGCCAACAGCACGCCGGCGATAAATGCGCCCAGCGCCATCGACAGCCCGACCGACTGCATCAACAATGCGGTACCGACCACGGTCAACAATCCGCACGCCGTAAAAATTTCACGCACATTTGCAGACGCCACACCGCGCAAAACAAAGCGCAGCAGATACCGCCCCACAACGATCACCGCCGCAATCACACCCGCAACTTTAAGGCCGGCAATCCAGACCTCGCTTGACCCCGCATCCGGACCGCCCCCGGCCAACAGCGGCACCAATGCGATCATCGGGATGGCGGCAATATCTTGGAACAACAAAATCGCAAACGCGGTGCGGCCATAGCGGGATGTCAGATGGCCTTTTTCGGCCATGATCTGCAGCGCGAACGCGGTCGATGACAATGATAACGCCAAGCCGATCGCCACCGCACCTTGCCAGGGCAACCCGAACCCATAGGCCACGCCCGCCAAAATCCCCGCCGTGATGCCGACCTGCGCCCCGCCTGTACCGAATACCGGGCGCCGCATGGTCCAAAGTCGAGACGGCTGCAATTCCAAACCGATCAGGAACAACAGCAACACCACGCCGAATTCACCAAAATGCAGAATGCTCTCGACATCACTGACCAGTCCAAAGCCCCAGGGTCCGATCACCGCGCCCGCCGCCAGATAGCCCAGCACCGAGCCCAGCCCCAATCGCTTGGCCAACGGCACCGCGACCACGGCCGCGCCCAGAAAAACGACTGATTCGGTGAGTTAGAGACATGGAAGCCCTTTGAACCCAGGTTATCGCACGCGGCTTAAGGTAACCGCCTTCGTGACGGTTGGCTATCGCCAGATAGCGGCAGGGGTTGAATTTGATCCAATGCTACGACGATTGATTTTTTCGCCCCCGTGCCGCATCGTTCAGATCAATAATGACAAGGAACATCCACGTGAAACCAGAAAACCTCAAAGATATCTTAGGCGACCTTAAAAACCCGGGCGTGCTGCGCGCCGGCGTCAACCTCGGCAACATTTTGCTGGTCACCGGCGAGGCCCCGAACGGGGACCCGGTCGGCATCTCGCCGGATATGGCGGCGGAAATGGCCCGTCGGCTCGGCGTCGAGGTCGAATACCACACCTACGCAACGCCGGGTGAAGTCGCCGATGCGGCGGAACGCGACGAATGGGATATCTGCCTGATTGCGATCGAGCCGAAGCGCGCCGAGGTCATTCACTTCTGCAATGCGTATGTGGAAATCGAAGCAACGTATCTGGTGCCCGCAGGCTCAACATTTCAAACCGTCGAAGATGTCGATGCACCTGGCGTGAAAATCGCGGTGTCTGAACGTGCCGCATATGATTTATATCTGTCGCGCACGCTCAAACATGCCGAGCTGGTCCGCGCGCAAGGGCTGCCGGGCGCCTTCAAATTATTTAAGGATGAAAATCTGGATGCGCTCGCCGGTTTGGTCCCGGCGCTGAAAGACAATGCGCTGGAGCTGCCGGGGTCTCGCGTGCTGCCGGGCCGTTACACCGCCGTGCAACAAGCCGTCGGCACGCGACACGGCAAACCGGCGCTGCACGCGTTCGTCGAAGATTACCTGGCCGAGGTCATTCCATCAGGCTTCGTGCAGGAACTGATCGACAAGCACGGCGTAACCGGA
>JAFMCK010000333.1 GCA_017857825.1 Rhodospirillales bacterium | reverse complement strand
CTCAACCACCATGACCCGGTTCAACGTCGACGTCGTCAGCACGATGATCGCGCCCAATGACATCTGTACGAGCCCCATTCGGACTATCCCGAGCCAACCGAGCGGACGACTTACCGGGTTGATTTCAGTCATCAACCAGCACTCCTCATCGCACCCAGTGCAAACGCAGTCACCAGCATCCCCGACACGTAAAGCGACGTCCCGGTGGCATTATACCAAGGCGCATATTTTTCTGGATCGCTGAGCAGTTTCGGCATCAGCAGATATTGCGCGAGCAATACACCGATCACGCCGATCGCGTAATACGGCGAATCCCAATGCAGCAGCAACAAGATCACCACGACCTGTGGCGCTGCCATGACAAGACACGCCAGCCTGGCCGCTCGCCCGGCGCCGAGCTGCACCGGCAATGAACGCACACCCAATTCCCGGTCACCCTCGATGGCTTTAAAATCGTTGAGCGTCATGATGCCGTGCGCGCCGACGCTATACAGGCCGGCAATCGTGAAGATTTCCCAACCGGGTGTGCCGCCGATCATCACCATGGCACCGGTCAACCAAGGCAAACCCTCGTAGCAGATCCCGACGGCAGCATTGCCAAGCCAGCCGTTTTGTTTGAACCGCAACGGCGGTGCCGAATAAGCCCAGGCAAAAGCCAGCCCAACGCACGCCGCCCAGAAAACCTCAATCCCGATCCAATAGGCGACGGCCATCGACAGCAACGTCCAGCCGATGCCAATGAAAAGCCCCCAAGTGCCGGGAATGCGTCCAGATGGTATCGGTCGGTCTGGCTCGTTAATCGCATCAACGTGGCGATCAAACCAATCATTGACGGCTTGGCTGGTTGCACACACCAACGGGCCTGCCAAAACAATGCCGGCAACAATCGTCAACCAGCGCCCTTCGGTGGCTAATCCAGAAGATACCGCGCCGCAGCCGAACGCCCACATCGGCGCAAACCACGTGATCGGTTTAAGCAACGTAAGGACCGCACGAGGCTGTGGAAATGTTCTTTGCGTCATAGTGTAAAGCTACACTGACACCTTCAAAAGCGTCAACTTAAACTTACACTAGAATCGCAGAATTCTGCCAAAAATTAGCAGTAAAACGAAATCAGTCCGAAAATCGCAATGAGAAATCTAGTTCAAGTCGCCGCCGTCATAGTCGCGCAAACCGAAGCGGCGCAATTTAACGTACAAACTTTGTCGGCTCAGCCCCAAAACATCGGCCGCAGACGCCCGATTGTCGCCGGTCAAATTAAGCGCAGCTTCGATGCACATACGCTCGATCATATCGGTGGTTTCGCGGACGATGTCTTTTAACGGCACGCGCCCGACCAATTCCGCCAGCTTTTCGACGGAACGGTGCAAATCCGCGTCGCCTTGGGTGGCCGTCGCGCCGAAACCAGCACCGGCCACTTGATGGAACACGAAGCCGAAGCATTCTTGGTCGCGATTATGTGCGCCGACGACCGAGACTTCGACTTCTTCTGATGCGCCGAGGTCTCCGCGCACTGCGGTCGCGTAACGGCGCACGGCGCCCCGCTCCGCCAAAGTATTGATCAAGACACGAAAATCAACTTCGGTGCGGCCGAGCCAACGATCCAAACGCTCACCGCTCAGTTGCTCTGAACTGGCCATCTGCGTCAGATCAAGAAACGCATTGTTCGCCGTCAAAATACGTTGATTGCTGTCGGTGACGACAAAAGCGTCCGGCAAATTCTCGATCAGCGCTGCCAAACCGAAGTCTTCGTCGCCGGCATTGGCATGAACCGCAGACGAAGCAAAACGAATAAGGAAAAATGCTCTGTTGTCTTGGCGGAACAGCGATGCAGACAGTGTCACCGTCGGGCCGCTATTGACCAATCCGCATTCAATCGTCCCCGAATTGCCGCCGCTGCGGACCTTTTCAAGATAGCGTTCAAATGCATGTTGATCCGCAGTGGCAATTTGCTTGAGAATCCCACGCCCCGCGATGCGTTTTGCTTCGGTATTGAAAATATCGGCGGCGGCTGGATTGCACTCTTGGATACGCAACGATTCCGCATCGACAATAATAACCGGCTCACCGGTGACTTGGAACAACAAGCGATACCGCGTTTCGGCCAATCTCAGCCTGGAGTATTCACGCTCGACAGACTGCTGCGCCTCAACCAAACGCTGCTGCAGCGAAGCAATGGCCCGCTGGTCTTGCCCAAAGGCGAGCGAATGCCCGCTTTCGCCGAGCCGGAACGTCAAATAGCGAACGGGCAGATCAATGCCCTGAGCCGATTTATGATTGATTTGACGCCAGCGACCGGCGGAACCGGTCGAGGCGACCTTTAGAATATCCGTGATTTTATCGCGACTTTCGCGCGTGACGGTCTCGATCCAAGGCTTACCAACCCATGACTCGATCTCATTATCAACAAGGTCACCTTTGCCCAGCGAGATATCTTGAATGATCCCATCATCATCAAGGACCAAAGCAATATCAGCCGTTGCCGAGATCAACCCAGCAACGAGTTCTGTGCCCATTTCACCAATGCTACCATCGGGGAAGCTAAAGGACTTACCTTCGGCGTTTGCACCACCCGCTTCCATTTCCCAGCAACTACTCCGCAAAAAACAAATTAACGATCGGCCCCCCCGGGTCGTCTTCGCAAGTATGTCTCGTATC
>JAFMCK010000061.1 GCA_017857825.1 Rhodospirillales bacterium | reverse complement strand
GAAATCAGCGCACCAGCAATCAGGCCGGCCGCAATCGCGGCCAGCAACAAACGTGTAATCATGGAATCCCCCTAAAGGATCAGTGGCAGGGGAATGCGAATGCGTGACGACCGTCGTGGGCGGCGTTGTGCAAAGTGTCGGAATTGGCAAGGCCAGCGCCGAACACTAAGAAACTACCCAGTAATGCAGCTGCCATGGCGGCGGCTAAACGCTGTTGGGTGCTTAAGCTAACGGTTTCGGTGTGGTGTGCGGTTTTTTGAACTGTATGGTCCATCATAACTCCCTCCGAGTTTGATTTGTGAAAACCAACGGCGTATGCCGTCGGTGCAAAGGCAGGTCTCCTGGCTCGCGGTTCGCTACCTAAGCCGCCTTCCCACCCGCGGGTTAACCCGTAGGGCAGTGGCATTTTGGCTTTCGGCATACCGCTCACAGTTGCGGGGGCAGCCCGGACGAGAATTCCCTGTTGGGTAAATTCCCTTCCATGTTCCCTATTAGTCCCCAGACTTTATCGTCTTTCCCGGGGAACCTTTACCCGCACATGATGCGCCGCGCGAAGACGTGTTGTCAATTAATCGGCGGGGTGCGGTATGAGAATTTTTGTGCGTTACTGACGCAGTGCCGCCTGCACCGTGGTTTCCAACCGATTGAGAAATTGCGAGCGGTCGGATTTTGAATACGGTCGGGGGCCGCCGGTGATCTGGCCGGTCTCGCGCAGCCCCTGCATCAATTCGCGATTGGCCAATGCCATGCCGATACTTTGCTCGGAAAATGCCTCGCCGTTCGGCTTCAAGGCGGCGGCGTTTTTCTCCAAACAGCGCGCGGCCAGGGGAATGTCGTTGGTGATGCAAATGTCATGCGCGTCGATGTGCTCGGCGATCCAATCATCCGCCGCGTCAGCGCCTTGGGTCACAAACACCATTTCGACCAGGGGGCTTTGATGCGGGCGAATGCCGCCGTCCGACACCATGAATACTTTGAGGTTATGGCGGGTCGCCACGGCAACGGTTTCGTCTTTGACCGGGCAGGCGTCGGCATCGACGTATACGGCGACCATCAATCGTCGCCGGCGCCGGCTTCTTCTTGTTTAGGGAGGTATTGGCTGACGTCGACCTTGTCCAACTGCTCGGGCAGCAGGAACCGTTCGGCATATTCCTTATAGACGCCAGACGTCAGGAACAGTTCGAACAGCTGATCATCGATATGCGCGTCTTTCTTCATGAACGACATAATTTTGACGCTGTCGGACAGTTTCTTCGGGGCTTTGTATGGCCGGTCCGCCGCAGTCAGTGCTTCAAAGATATCGGCGATTGCCATGATCCGGGCTGGCACCGACATGTCGTCCTTGTTGAGCTTTTTCGGATACCCGGTGCCGTCCATCTTTTCGTGGTGGCCACCGGCGAATTCCGGGACGCGGGCAAGGTCTTTTGGGAACGGCAGTGCTTCGAGCATGATGATCGTTTGCACGATGTGATCGTTGATTTTAAAACGTTCTTCTTCGGTCAGCGTGCCGCGCGCGATGCACAGGTTGTAGACCTCGCCGAGATTATAAAGATGCTCGGGCACATCGAGTTTGAAACCCCACGGGTTGTCGTCGGCCGCCGTTTGCTCTTTGTTTTCACGGTAAATCACATGGTCATAGCGGTCGCTCAGCAGGTTCTCCTGCACCGGCAGCGCCGGTTCGGGCTCGCGTTCGATCCGCTTGAGTTCTTCGTGTGACAAGCCGATGCGGTCGGACAGCGTGCGTGTCCATTTTATGTCGGCGATTTGTTTGACCCGCTCGACCCGCTCGGGCGCCATGAACTCGCCACCCACGTTGCTTTCCGCGATAAACGCGTAATCGTCATCAATCTGCGCCAGTTGCGTTTCAAGTTCGGCCCGGAGCGTTTCCGCATCGCCGCCGTCAATTACGGCCTTGAGATAGTCGATCACGCGGTCGCGCTTGACGATTTCAAAGCGGTTTCGGATTTCGTGGATCCGGTTGTAGATGGTCTCAAGCTTGGTTGCTTTGTCGACTACGTATTCCGGCGTTGTCACCTTGCCGCAATCGTGTAGCCACGCCGCGATGTGCAGTTCGTACCACTGCTCGTCAGTTAACGCGAAGTCGCTGAACGGGCCGTCTTGTTGATCGCACGCCGCCGCCGCCAACATCTTTGTGAGTTCCGGCACGCGCTGACAATGACCGCCGGTATAAGGTGATTTGGCGTCAATTGCAGAGGCGATTAGCTCGATAAAGCTGTCCAACAGTTTCTTTTGCGATTCCAAAAGTTGTTGGTTGTCGAGGGCGACCGCTGCCTGCGAGCCGAGTGCTTCGATCAGTGGTTGGATGTCCGGGCGAAATTCGATGACCTCGCCGGTATCGGCGTCGACCGCATTTAACAACTGCAACACCCCGATCACTTGGTTTTGCGAGTTTTTCAAGGGCACACACAGGAACGACTTGGAACGATATCCCGTACCTTCATCGAATTTCTTGGTGCCGGAAAAATCGAAGCTTTCGTTTTCGTAGGCATCGGGAATGTTGATCGAATCTCCCGTTAGGACGGCTGCAGACGCTACGTTCTTGTGGTTTTCTTCGCCGGTTTCCGGATCGAAAAGGTTCAAAGGTGGAACGTTGATGTCTTTGCCGGTGGTGCCGCCCATGGCGATGTTGAGGCTATCGGTACGCATAATCTCGAACTTCAAACGATTGTCCGGTGTGCGAATATACAGCGTGCCGCCGTTCGCATTGGACAAGCTTTTCGCTTCCAAAAGGATCGTTTCCATCAAGACATTGGTATCGCGTTCCGCGGATAACGCGATGCCGATATCGATCAAGCGCTGGAAACTGGATGCACTGATCATTTCTTCTGATTGGGTCGTTCCGTCAGCCATTTATTTGCGTTTCCTGCGGGTTGGCACCGATATGACGCGTTTTTTTATACAGCTTCGGACTCTAGCCGTTAAAAGGGCGAATTGACAATGATATGAGTTTAGAATTGTTAAAAAGTTCGCATGCTTGACCGTGCCTGTTTAGCAGGGTCAACTCAACCCTGGTTTTGGCCAAGTTACGAAGGAATTCTAATGGCTTACGCGTCACTTCGCGAGTTTATCGAGCGCCTTGAAAAAACCGGACGTTTGGTCCGTGTGACCGCGCCGGTTTCCAGTGTGCTCGAAATGACGGAAATCCAAACTCGAGTTATCGCTGAGGGTGGTCCCGCGATCTTATTCGAAAATGTGATCCGTGCTGATGGCGCGCGTTCTGATATGCCCGTGCTGGTGAACTTGTTTGGTACGGTTGAGCGGGTCGCGTGGGGGATGAACCGCGAGCCTCACGAACTGCGCGAAGTCGGTGAAACATTAGCCTTCCTGCGCCAGCCCGAGCCGCCGGGCGGCTGGCGTGAAGCCGTCGAAATGCTGCCGCTTCTGAAAACTGTGATGGCGATGAAGCCGAAAATGGCATCGACACCGTATTGCCAAGAAATCATTTGGCGCGGTGATGACATTGATCTCCATAAACTGCCGATCCAGACCTGCTGGCCCGGCGAGCCGGCACCGCTGATCACCTGGCCGCTGGTGGTCACCCAAGGTCCAAGCAAAGGCCCCGGTGGCGACAAGCGTGATGCGCCGAACCTGGGTATCTACCGGATGCAGGTGACCGGCAAAAACACCACGCTGATGCGCTGGCTCAAACATCGTGGCGGGGCGCAGCATTACCAGCGTTGGAAAGACGAAAACCCGGCACCGTTGCCTGCGGCGGCGGTGCTCGGTGCAGATCCCGGCACGATTTTGGCCGCCGTGACGCCGGTCCCTGACACGTTGTCGGAGTATCAGTTTGCGGGCTTGCTGAGGGGGAAGAAAGTTGAGCTTGTCGACTGCGTTAGCCAGCCGCTGAAAGTGCCGTCGACGGCTGAAATCGTGATCGAGGGGGAGGTCTCGCTCAGCGACTACGGTGATGAGGGGCCGTACGGCGATCACACCGGCTATTACAACGCGGTCGAGCCGTTTCCGGTGTTCCGCGTCACCGCGATCACCATGCGTAAAAATCCGATCTACCTATCGACTTACACCGGGCGCCCGCCGGATGAGCCGGCGATTTTGGGCGAGGCCTTGAACGACGTGTTCGTGCCGTTGCTGCAACAGCAATTTCCGGAAATTGTCGATTTTTGGTTGCCGCCCGAAGGCTGTTCGTATCGGGTCGCCGTGGTGTCGATGAAAAAGGCGTATCCTGGTCATGCCAAGCGCGTGATGATGGCGGTGTGGTCGTATTTGCGGCAATTCATGTACACCAAGTTTGTGATCGTGGTGGATCACGACATCAACGCCCGCGATTGGAATGACGTGATCTGGGCGTTGTCGACCAACGTCGACCCGGGTCGTGACCTCACGGTGATCGAAGGTACGCCGATTGATTATTTGGACTTCGCCTCACCGGAATCCGGGCTCGGCGGCAAACTCGGCATCGATGCGACCACCAAACTGCCGCCTGAAACGCATCGCGAATGGGGCACGAAAATCCGCATGAGCGACGATGTGATCGAGAAGGTCGACCAGATGTGGGATGCGCTGGGTATTCCGGGCAGCGGTAAGCCGATCTGGAAGTAGGACTAGGTCCGCAGATTCCCGCCGGCGCGGGAATGACGAAAGATAATAGAACCCACAGCGTCATTCCCGCGTCGGCGGGAATCCATAAAGCTGCATCTTGGTGAAGGCGCCAATTGACCACAAAATGACGGCAACGGATAAGTGTCTGTGAGGGGCGCGGTCTATTAAATTATCAGGGTGATTTGGAACATGGCGCAGGCGCGTCGTGCCGTCGCCAGGAGTTGCCGCCATGTCAGATCGTAGCGCGCGCAGAGGCCGGGATGCCCGTCGTACGGCCCGGGAAAAATCCGGGGCCGTCAGCAAGCTGTTTATTACGCGCAATGTACCGCTGCTGGAACTGGCGTCTCTCGAAGCGCTGGAGATGGTCGAGGCGAACGCCGACCTGATCTTAGAAGAAATCGGTATTGAGTTTCGTGACGATGAAGAAGCGTTGGCGCTGCTGAAAGGTGCCGGCGCCGACGTCAAAGGCACGCGAGTGCACTTTCCGAAAGGTCTGTGTAAATCGCTGCTGGCGACCGCGCCTGCCGAATACACCCAGCATGCGCGCAATCCCGCCCGCAGTGTGCAGATCGGCGGCAACCACACGGTGTTCGCACCTGTCTATGGTCCGCCGTTCGTCCGCGATCTGGACAACGGTCGCCGCTACGGCACGATCGAAGATTTTCGTAATTTTGTGAAACTCGCCTATGTCGCGCCGGCGATGCACCATTCCGGTGGCACTGTTTGCGAGCCGGTCGACCTACCGGTCAACAAGCGGCATTTCGATATGCTTTACGCGCACATGAAATATTCCGATAAGCCGTTCATGGGTTCGGTGACGCATCCGATGCGGGCACAGGATTCTGTCAATATGTGCGAGATTTTGTTCGGCAAGGAATTCGTCGACCAAAATGCCGTAATGACCAGCCTCATCAACGCCAACTCGCCGATGGTCTTCGACGGCACAATGCTGGGTGCATTAAAAGTTTATGCACGCGCCAACCAAGCCTGCATCGTCTCGCCATTTATTTTGGCGGGCGCCATGAGCCCGGTGACGGCGTTGGGGACGCTTGCGCAGGTCCAGGCCGAAGTGCTGGCGGGCGGGGCGTTGACGCAATTGGTGCGGCCGGGTGCCCCGCTGATTTACGGTGCATTCGTGAGCGCGATTTCGATGCAGTCCGGGGCACCGACATTCGGCACGCCTGAGCCCACGTTGGTGATCTCGGCGGCCGCAAGTTTGGCGCGTCGGCTCAATCTGCCGTTCCGTTCCGGCGGTTCGCTCTGTGCATCAAAAGTTGCCGACGCGCAGGCAGCTTACGAAAGTGCCAACACGCTGAACGCAACCGTCTTGTCCGGCGTGAACTTTGCGCTTCATGCTGCGGGTTGGCTCGAAGGCGGATTGTCGTCGGGTTATGAAAAGTTCGTCATGGACTGCGACCAGTTGGCGATGATGCAGCGGCTGTCCGAAGGCTATGACCTCAGTGACAACGGACAAGCCCTGGATGCGATTCGCGAAGTCGGACCGGGCTCACACTATTTGGGCTGCGCCCACACCCAGGCCAATTTCGAAACCGCGTTCATTCGCTCCAACCTCGCCGACAATAACTCTTACGAGCAGTGGGAGGCAGAGGGCGCACAGGATATGCCAATGCGGGCCAACACGCTTTGGAAGCAATGGCTCAACGACTACGAAGCTCCCCCGATTGATCCCGGCATCGACGAGGCGCTGAACGCGTATATGGATGAGCGTAAGGCGAGCTTTCCGGACTCCAACGTATAAGATTGCCCCCCTCACCTGTCCTCTCCCCTGCTGTGCAGGGGAGAGGGACCCTGCCGCAACATTATTCCTCTCCCCATCATGGGGGCGAGGTCAGGTGCGGGGGCTACTTTTTGGCTATATTATCAAATAAATATGTAAAATAATTATTTATACATTTTATATTGATAAAATGTGTTGATTGCTTGATATATGGCCTACCAAAGCTTATCTCGGGCTTAGGTTTTAAGGACGCTAAACTAAGGAGCCCCGCCATGCGCGGTTATTTGACCATCGATCTTTCCACCCGAGCCGTCACCCGCGAAGAGTGGGCGGGAGAGCAGTTGGCGCGGGCCGGGCGCTATCATATTGCGAAAACGTTATATGAGCGTGGCGTGGCCACCGTGGATCCGATGTCACCGCAAAACCCGCTGATTTTTTCGGTCGGGCCGTTTGCCGGCTCCAACATGTCGAACGCCAACCGAATCAGTGTCGGCTGTAAAAGCCCGTTGACCGGCGGCATCAAAGAAGCCAACGCCGGCGGCACCTTCGGGTTTGCCTTGGGACAGTCTGAGCTTTGCGGCCTGACCTTGGAAAACGCGTCTGACGAATGGGTGGTGATCTACATCACCAAAGACGGCGACGTGACGTTCCACGATGCCAGCCCCTACATGGGCAAAGGCGTGATCGAAACGGCTGCCCTGTTGCACGATAAATTCGGCGAGAAAGTCAGCTTGGGTATCTTGGGCCCGGTCGGCGAATACGGCGGCTTGATGGCAGGCATTTCGTTTTCCGACCCCGAGGGCCGTCCGGTGCGGATCGCCGCGCGCGGTGGCGTCGGTGCGGTGATGGGCACGAAAAAGGTCAAAGCACTGGTCTGCGACAAACACAAAATGCCGACCTATCACGACCGCAAGGGTGTCATGCAGGGCGTTAAACAATATGGCGCAAAGTTGAAAGAAGACGCTGCCGTGCAAAACCTGGGCGCCAAGGGCACGGCATTGGTCGCCGACGTGATGAACAGCATGGGCGGCCTGCCGGTGCGAAACTTTTCAAGCGGTCAGTTGGCCGATACCACCAAAGAACGCCTGCGTATGGGCGGCGATTTTATTCGCGAGCAGAACATGGAACGCGGCGGCACGCCGACGCACGCTTGCATGCCCGGTTGCATGATTAAATGCTCGAACATCTATGTCGACAAAGAGGGCAAGGAATTGGTCTCGCCGTTGGAATACGAAACCATCGGTCTGCTCGGTACCAATTGCGGCCTGTCTGACCCGGATGATGTGGCGCGATTGAATATGGCCGCCAACGATTTGGGAATCGATACTATTGAGCTCGGCGCGACGCTGGCACTGTTAATGGAAAATGGCGAGGCTGAGTTCGGCGACGTTGCATTTATGGACACAGCGCTTGACGACATCCGTACCGGCACCGCGCGGGGCCGATTGTTGGCCGGCGGCGCTGCACGCGTTGGAGAGCATTTTGAGATCAGGCGCGTCCCGGTGATTAAACGCCAAGCGATCAGTGCCTACGATCCGCGTGTCATTGAGGTCACCGGCATTTCCATGATGTCGACGGCGCAAGGTGCCGATCACACCACCGGGAACCTGCCGACCCATGAATGCGCCGGCAAGGAAACCGAAGAATTGGTCGGCGAGAGCATGACCGTGCAGATGCTGTGTGCGGCTGCTGATTCCGTGGGGCTCTGCCTGTTCGGTCGCTCGGTGACCAACATCAATCATGATCTTGTCGTTGGTGCGATCAATGATGCCATCGGTGAAACATTACCGAACACGTTCCTAAAGCAGATCGGGATTGAGACGCTGGCCTACGAAGATGCGTTTAACGCGGACGCTGGTTTTGGCATCGAAGATGACGAGTTGCCGGCGTTCTTCTATGACGAAGCGTTAGCGCCGTCTGACAAGCGCGCGCGCCATCATGCCGTCGAAGTCCGCAAACACCGCACGGCTTGGATGGAATCTGCGAGCGTCGAAATGTCGGTGCCATTGCCGGCCGCGAACAGAGTTTACTAAACTTGCGCCCGCTTGGGCGTGCCGCGTGATCTTCGTCATACCAGGGCGTGAGTACGTGTGGTAGCGTTCCCCAATGTGCATGGGGGACTGATGCTGAATTTACTGCCATTTATCATTCGGGCTTTTGCGCGCGCTGCATGGATTGCTGCGGCGTTTGTGATTGTGCCGAGCGTTGCCCACGCCGAGGAGACCAAAGGCGCGATTGCGGTGCAGTTCAAAGCCATGACGTTACCGGCGGTCTCGGAAAAGGGTTACCTGGGGCGTACCAGCCTTACCCCGTATATGTTGGTGACGGACGCGGAAGCATTGCAGCGGGTGTGTGAACGCTTGCCTCGATTGTTGGATGTGATCCAGGTTGCCTTCGACGAATCCCCAGTAAAACTTAGCGACCGCGTGAATGATCTGGCCGCGCGTCAAAAAGTGCTGGCAACGAAGATTGAAGCCTCGCTCGGTACCGGGGTGTTCGAAGGCTTCTATTTGGTGCAGGGCTCGCGTCGTCCGGCAGAAGGGACTGAGCCTTTGCAGCTCGAAGGCGGCAATCGTGACTGTCAGCCGATCATGTATTTCCCATGGGAACGTGAGATACCGACTGCGGCTCGTGATGCCATGGCGACGATTGCGGCGACCGTTGAGCCGCCGTCAGAGGCGCCAGATGTCCCGCCTTCCGAGGTATCCACAGCAATGCCTGCACCACTTATCGCGCAGCAGCAGGCGCCGTCATTGAACGAGACGCTTCAGCCTTATGACAATGACCCATTAACCTCGCCTGAAGAAATTGCGCGCACCATGTCCCGTAAGTTTCCGCCCGAGCCGCCAAAGCCGGAGCAGCCCCCTTGGGTGATGTTCGGTTTGGTGATCATGGGGATGGCTGGCGCGATGCTCGTGATCGGCAGTTATATCGGCTACCAGGTTGCAAAAATCCGACGTGAACGACGTCGCAAAGATCGGCGCATGAAAAAGAAAGACCGACGGCTAGGGAAAGAGCGCCGCTTGCGTAGCGACGGCCCGCCCGCCGAGGGTGAGCGTCGCGAGGGGACGGACCGTCGTACCGACGAGGATCGCCATAAACAGGACCGCCGTGACATGTCGGAAAATCGTGACGAGCCGCCAGAAGAAGACCCACCTAGCGAAGACCCACCTAGCGAGGACCCACCAGGCAAACGCCCGATGCCGTCGGAGCAATAGTCGGCTGAGGGTTTCGTCCAACGGCGCTGCGCGGTATGGTCCGGGCACGTTCATTAATTATGGAGTATTCCCATGGCGCAGACGCCGAAACGTCCTGATGTTACTGCCGATCACAGCTGGACCATTACCGGTGCATCTGCCGAGACCCGTGCCAAGGTGAAAGCCGCCGCCGACGCAGAAGGTATGACGATCCGCGCCTGGGTCGACCGCACCTTGAATGATGCTGCCGACGGCAAAGCCCCGCGGGCAAAGTCGAGCGGTGACGACAAGGCGCTGGCCGAGGTATCGGCGAAACTCGACGATGTCATCAAGCGTTTGCCCGAAAATGCGAAGGCCGCAGAAAAAGAAACGGCGCAACGGCTCAGCGCTCAAGTGTTAAAGTCGGTTGCAGCCGGATTCCAGGAAATGACCCGTACGGCGAAAGATCAGGCGCGCATTGCCGAAGGCAAACCACCGAAGAAAAAAGCCAAGCCGGCGGCAGATAAAGCGTCGTAAAAGCGCTTCCCCCTCACCTAGTCTCTCCCCCATGAATGGGGGAGAGGGATAATGTTGCAGCAGCGTCCCTTTCCCCCTGCGCAGCGGGGGAGAGGACAGGTGAGGGGGCGGCTGTCTTTAAGCGACCCGGACGCCGAATTCCTGCGACGCGTCTTCCAGCCATGTCCACAAATACGTCGCGAAGCTGCGGAGCACGTAAAGTTCATACGTGCCTGCGGTGTCTTTTGCTTGCGCGGTTTGCACCAGCATAACGCCGCACTTGGCAACAATGCACTGCGCGGATTGGCCGGGACCAAAGGCGCTTGGATGCAGGTCGATGGGGCAGCCTTTGGCCAGCACTTCACGGGCGCGGGGGCCTTCGATGCGGATGCAGGTTCGCGCTTCACTGGAATCCGTGACGGCAGCGTGCAGCTTGCCGTCTTTCAGGTTCTTCCACAGCTCTGCCATGGCGCGTTCGCCTCGACCGGGTTTTGTGATCACCAACCATTCGTCGGGGCCCAGCCACATGATGCGGCTTTGCGACGGTTTTCCGGCAACTGTGTTGGGTGCTGTCGGCGGGGTCAGTTTGATGGATTTTTCGACCGCCGCGATGAACGCCGGGTCAGATGCATCGCCGCGAATGTTGATCAAGCACAGGTGTGCGATTTCCGACAGTACCACTCCGGTGCCACTGTACTCGGCCTCGGCCTGCGCGCGTGCGGTGAGGCCCAAGTGATCAAGTGGGCTGCGTAGGCGATATGCATCAACCATTGAGGCGCTCTCCTTCGAGATCATAGAAGATCGGATCAACGACTTCGCAGGCGGTCGTGGTGCCATCGATCGGCACGTAAATCGTGTCGCCCTTGCGGTTGCGACCGTTCTTCACCAAGGCGAGCGCGATCGAGTGGCCAAGCGCGGCGGAATAATAACTCGACGTTACGTGTCCGATCATATCCATCGGCGGCTTGGCGCGGGTTTCGGCGACAAGCTGGGCGCCTTCAGGCAACACAACTTCGGGATCGATGGTGCGCAGGCCGACCAGGTGTTTGCGATCTGGCCGGGCTGTGTCTGCACGGGCGAGCGAGCGCTTGCCGATGAAGTCCGGTTTGGCTTTCGAGACGATCCAATTCATCCCGAGGTCAAGCGGCGTGATCGTGCCATCGGTTTCTTGGCCGACGATGATGAAGCCTTTTTCGGCGCGCAGCACGTGCATGGTCTCGGTGCCGAAGGGCGTAATGCCGTATTTCTCCCCGGCGATCATAATGTCGGTCCAAAGCGAAAGACCACTGGATGCGGGCACATTTATTTCGAACGACTGCTCGCCGGTGAAGCTGATCCGGAAAACGCGGGCCGGAATGCCGCCGACGGTGCCATCGCGCCAACTCATGAATGGGAAAGCTTCGTTATCGAGGTCGATATCGCTGGTGAATTCAGACAACAAAGCGCGGGCATTCGGACCTGCCAACTGCAAGGTCGCATATTGTTCGGTGACCGACGTCAGATAGACTTTCAATTCCGGCCACTCGGTTTGCAGCCATTCTTCGAGCCACGCCAACACGTTTGGCGCACCGCCTGAGGTCGTGGTCATCAGGTAATGGTTTTCGCCCAAGCATGACGTCACGCCGTCATCGAACACCATGCCGTCTTCGTGCAGCATCAGGCCGTAGCGGCAGCGACCGGGCGCCAGTTTCAGCCAGGCATTGGTATAGACCCGGTTGAGGAATTCGGCTGCATCCGGACCTTGTATATCAATCTTGCCCAATGTCGTCGCGTCGAGCATGCCGACGTTGTTGCGCACCGCCAGGCACTCGCGGTTTACCGCATCCCGCATACTCTCGCTGTCTTTCGGATAATACCAAGGGCGCTTCCACTGGCTGACGTCTTCCCAAAGACAGCCGGCCTGTTCGTGCCATTCATACATCGGTGTGCGCCGGATCGGATCGAAGAACTCGCCGACGTAGCGCCCGGCAAGTGCCCCCATGGTGACCGGTGAATACGGTGGACGGAACGTGGTGGTCCCGGTTTCCGGAATGGTTTGGCCAAGCGCGCTGGCCAGAATCGCATGGCCCGGAATGTTGCCGGTTTTACCTTGGTCTGTGGCCATGCCGAGCGTGGTATAGCGCTTCGCATGCTCGACCGAGCGATAACCTTCTCGCGCGGCTAACTGCACGTCGGCAGCGGTGACATCGTTTTGTGGGTCCAGGAAATGTTTGCCGCGCTGACCGGTCGGTGCCGTCGTCGGGATGTACCACAACAGCCGCCAAGGCTCTTCGATGACATCGGTGCCGACGGCGGGGGCGGAAATTTTACCTTTGATTTTAAGGCCGAGGATTTTTGCGGCATCTTGTGCTGCCTGAATGCCGTCAGTCAGCGCCGCTTGCAGCGAGAAGTTACCATGATTGGCGCCCGCCGTGTGTTCAGCCTGCAAGGTCTCGCCCGGCACAAAAATGCCGTCGGAATCCCGCCAGACATTTTTGCCGCCGGCATGACTGTGCAGATGTACGACCGGGTTCCAACCGCCGCTGGACCCGATAGTGTCGCATTGAACGATGCGAGATCGCCCGGTGACAGAGTCGCCGGGCTCATTGAGCGCCATGACTTCGACGCCTTTCACACGCTTGCTGCCGAGTACGCCGCTGATCGCTGAATTCTCAATTACCTCAATGCCGGCTTCGTGGGCGCGGGTCACCAATTCACCCTTTGGGTCTGGGCGGATATCGATAACGCAGGCGACATCGGCGCCTGCCGCCTTCAGATCGAGCGCGGTGCGGTATGCATCGTCGTTGTTGGTGAAGATCACATGGCGCGTGCCGGGCTTCACGCCGTAGCGGTTGACGTAGGCGCGCAAGGCGCCGGCCAGCATGCAGCCGGGCCGGTCGTTGTCGACATAGATCAACGGGCGTTCAATCGCACCGGTGGCCAGGATCACGCGCTTGGCGCGGACACGCCATACGCGTTGACGCGTGCGACCCTCGGCGCCAAACGCCACGTTGTCGGCGCGGTTTTGCAAAAAGCAAATGAAGTTGTGATCGTAATAACCGAACGCGGTGGTGTGTTTCAGCACCGTGACGTTGGGGTTTGCCAACAGTTCTTCTTCGACCTCGGCAACCCACTCCAGGGCCGGTTTGCCTTCGATGATGAAGCGCTCGCTCAGCAGTTGCCCGCCGAGTTCCACCTGCTCGTCGACCAAGATCACGCGCGCACCTGAAAGTGCTGCCGTGCGGGCCGCGGCCAGACCTGCAGGGCCAGCGCCGACCACGACGACGTCGGCGTGAGCGTTTATTTTGTCGTAAGTGTCTTGGTCTGGTTCTTCCGGCGAGCGACCAAGGCCCGCAGCGCGACGGATGAAATGCTCGTAAATCTTCCAACCCGACACCGGCCACATGAACGTCTTATAATAAAATCCCGCCGGTAACAGCCGATGGAACAGGCCATTGATCGCCATCAAATCAAAATTTGGTGACGGCCAACTGTTGACGCTGGATGCATCCAGGCCTTCGTAAAGCGGTACGCGCGTTGCCAGCAAGTTGGCGATGGTGCGCGGCCCGCGCTCCAACTGCACGAGCGCGTTCGGTTCCTCGGTGCCGGCTGAGAAGATGCCGCGCGGGCGGTGATACTTGAAGCTGCGGCCGACCAGCATCACGCCGTTGGCCAACAACGCGGACGCCAAGGTGTCACCTTGATAGCCCGTGTAACGTCGGCCATTGAAACTGAAATTGATCGGTTGGCTGCGGTCGACGCGGCCACCATCATATAAGCGATGCGACTGTGTCATGACTTGTTACCTGCTGTTGTCGCTTTCGGCGGTGTTTCGCCGATTTTATAAATCGCCATGATCGCGTTGGTGTGGGTGTTGCGCTGCACGTTGAACCAGCGCCGACACCCAGCCGTGTGGACCCAGCGTTCCAAGTGCGGACCTTTGGGGTTTTTGCGCATGAAAAGATAGTCGGCCCATTCATCATCGGACAGCGCAGATGGGTCTTCGGGGCGCGTGATGTGCGCTTCGTGCCCATAGGTGAATTCGCTTTCTTCGCGTTCACCGCACCAGGGGCATGTGATCAAAAACATTAGCGTGCTTCCTTAGTGCGCGACGGCGGCGGCGCCGTGCTCGTCAATCAGATGTCCGGTCGAGAACCGCTCGAGGGAGAACGGTGCATTCAGCGGATGCGGCTCGTCGCGGGCCATCGTGTGCGCGAATACCCAGCCAGACCCCGGTGTCGCCTTAAAGCCGCCGGTGCCCCAACCACAGTTGAAGTACAGGCCCTGCACCGGTGTTTTCGAGATGATCGGGCTGGCGTCGGGGCAGGTGTCGACGATGCCGCCCCACTTGCGCATGATGCGCAGGCGGCTGAACAGGGGAAACAGC
>JAFMCK010000060.1 GCA_017857825.1 Rhodospirillales bacterium | reverse complement strand
CGGCATCGCCACGCTGCCCGTCGAAGAAGCGAGCATCCATTTCGAAGACACCTTACAAGAAGACTGGATGTGTCTGCTTCGCACCGACCATCCGTTGGCTGAAAAGCCACACATTCATGCCACAGATTTGAAAAATGAGCCGTTCGTCTCGTTTTCCAACGACTCTTTTGACCGCGTTCAAGTCGATGGCGTGTTTGAGGCGTTACGCATCCCCCGTAAATTAAGGGTCGAAACCCGCACCGGAGAGACCGCTTGTAACCTCGTCGCGCAAGGTGCCGGGGTGTCGGTATTGCCCCGCGCCTATACACCGGAAACTTTGCCAAAATGTCTTGTGATGCGTCCATTCGCGCCGTCTATTTCGCTCAGGGTCGGCATCGTCACGCCGGCGCATATTCCGTTGGCACGACGCACCCGCCTGTTCCGCGACATATTGCACCAAGAGTTCAATAACACGCGCACGCAAATACCAGCATAAACGTGTCGGCATTTGACAACGGTGTATCCGACTGACAATTCTCAGATCAACTAGAATCAGTAAATGGAGTGATGGTCATGCCTGCCCCAGGGGCACCTCGAACCTTTGATGTGGCTGTCATCGGTGGTGGCATGATCGGTCCGGCGGTCTCGCTCGGCCTGCTTGAGCGCGGATTGCGGGTCTGTATTCTTGACGAGGGCGACGACGTTCTGCGGGTCGCACGCGGCAACTTCGGCCTCATATGGTTCCAAGGCAAAGGCTTTGGCATGCCACGCTATGTCGAATGGACACGACGCTCGGCGATGCTCTATGCGGATTTCGCGGCAGAACTCAAAGACAGCACCGGAGTTGATATCGGCCATGCCCGCCCTGGTGGATTGGAGTTGCTGCTTGGCGAAGATGAACTTGCACATCGTCAGCATTACCTCGGCCAAATCTATCAACAAGGCGGCGGTGCCAATTACGAAGTCGAATTCATCGACCGCAAACAAGTCGCAGACATGTTGCCCAACGTAACCCTCGGCGAGGATGTCATCGGCGCATCCTATAGCCCGCTGGATGGGCATGTGAATCCCCTGTTCCTGCTGCGCGCGATGCACACGCGATTCCAGCAGGCTGGCGGCACATATTTACCGCACCATCGGGTCAGTGGCGTTCGCAAAGACGGAGACGCATATACGCTCGACACCGAAGGCGGCAGCGTCAGCGCCCCCAAGGTCGTGATCGCCGCCGGGCATGGCTTAAAAACCCTCGGGCCGCCGCTTGGGCTCGACATCCCGATCCGCCCGCAGCGCGGCCACATTATGGTGACCGAACGCGCGCAACCAATGCTGCCGATGCCGATCAGCGCATTCCGACAAACCGTGGAAGGCTCGATCATGTTAGGCGTGTCCGCCGAAGAAGCCGGCTACGATGACACCATCGACACCGCGACCCTACATACCATCGCAGCCCGGGCGAAACGCACCATGCCGCAACTCGGCAACTTGAACATCGTCCGAACCTGGGCGGCGCTTCGCGTGTTGACGCCGGACAAATGCCCAGTTTATGCGGAATCTGACAGTCATCCCGGTATCTTTGGAATCGCGTCGCACAGTGGGGTGACACTCGCCGCAGCGAACGCCAAAGTCACGGCCGGCTGGATCGCCGGCGATCCGCCACCTCCGGAATTTGAAGCCTTTACCGTGGAGAGATTTCATGATGCACCGGCGTAACACCGCAGGCGAACGCGTCACCATCAACATCGACGGTAAGAATGTCGAAGCGGTTGTGGGCGAGAGCGTCGCTGCCGCGGTCTTGGCTGCCGGCGCCGGTGCAACCCGCACAACGCCGGTCAGCGGTGCGCCCCGCGCACCGTATTGCATGATGGGTGTGTGCTTTGAATGTCTGATGGACATCGACGGTATACCAAATCGACAGGCCTGCATGGTCAGCGTCACGCCCGGCATGAAGATCAAACGCCAAGCCGGCGCACGCACTGTCGGAGGCGCATCATGAGCGAACAGGCCTGCGATGTCGTCGTCATCGGCGCCGGCCCCGCCGGGATGCGCGCTGCCGTCACTGCGGCAAACGAAGGCCTGAGCGTCACGCTGATCGACGAACAAACTGAAGCCGGTGGGCAAATCTATCGCGCCGTGGCGCGGGTCGCACGCACCCGCCCGGCGGACCTCACGCTGCTTGGCCCCGAGTATGCGGCGGGCGGCGACATCGTCTTGGAACTGGACGCCGCTGACATTACTGTGCTGCACGGCCACACAGTCTGGCAGATCAGCCAAGACGGCACCGTTTGGTGCAGCGACGGCACGAAAGCGAAGTCCATCACCGCGCGCTTCGTGATCATGGCGAGCGGCGCGCAGGAACGCCCAGTCCCGGTACCCGGGTGGACATTACCCGGCGTGATGACAGCAGGCGCCGCACAGATATTGCTGAAATCAGCCGCGATGGTTCCGGACGGTCCGGTGGCGCTGTATGGCAGTGGCCCATTGTTGCTGCTGGTCGCCGATCAATTGCTGAGCGCCGGTGCCGATATCCGCGTCGTGGCTGAAACCACGACCTTCAAAGATTATCTCAATGCCGCGCCACATCTGCTTGGCGCACTGCCCGCGTCCAAATATTTGAAAAAAGGTATCGCACTGCGTCGCCATCTGAAAGCCGCCGGCGTGCCGATCATCAAAGCGCCCAACGGGGTAAGTATCGAGGGCACGGAGCGTGCAACCGGTCTCCGAATCATTGGCAAGCATGGTCAAACCTTTGAAGCTGAGACCATCCTTCTGCAACAAGGTGTGGTGCCCAATACTCAAGCAAGCTGGCAACTGCGGCTCGACCACGCATGGCACGCGGCACAACACTATTGGTATCCAACAACGGATCGCTTCGGCGCAACGTCATTAGCGAATGTTTTCATCGCCGGCGACGGGGCGGGCATCTTTGGTGCCGAGGCGGCGGCGGCGGCGGGCGCGCTGGCCGGGCTCGGCGTTGCACACGCAGCCGGCAACATATCGGCCGCCGCCCGGGATCAAAAAGCGCTGCCGTTTATAGCGCTACACAAAAAGGCTGCCGCCATCCGTCCGCTGCTGGATCATTTGTTCCCACCGCCCGCACATATCTTGGTCCCCGATGACGCAACCATCATCTGCCGCTGCGAAGAAATCACCGCAGGCCAAGTGCGAGATGCAGCAAAGTTGGGCGCGCCCGGCCCGAACCAGTTGAAAGCTTTCCTGCGCGCCGGCATGGGCCCCTGCCAAGGTCGCATGTGCGGGTTGAGTGTGGTCGAAATCATGGCCCGTGCGCACGGCAAGTCCCCCGCCGAAATCGGTGCGTATCGTATTCGCCCGCCGCTGAAACCGCTGTCGTTGGCGGAATTAGCGGCGATGGACGACGATACACCGACACCGTGAGCGCCAGACACACCGAAATCGCAATCATTGGCGGCGGCCTGCAAGGGCTGTCCACTGCCCTTCACCTCGCCCAACGCGGACGCCGCGTGCTGGTCATTGAAGCGCATCACCCAGGCCGCTTTGCATCTGGCGTCAATGCGGGCGGCGTGCGGCGCCTCGGTCGCGATCCGGCAGAAATTCCGTTGGCCATGGCGGCGTCCGAGATGTGGCATAGCATTGAAGACTTGGTCGACGACGACTGCGGCTTTCGCGCCGTCGGCCAACTCAAGATCGCCGAAGATGACGATGACCTGCGCAAGCTCGAAGCCCGCGCCACCATGGTTCGCGACCTTGGATATGATCACGAGGAAATCATCGATCAAAAACAGATGCGTGCGCTTGCCCCCGGTGTGCACGCGCGCGCCGTCGGCGGCCTATGGTGCGCAGGCGATGGCTCCGCCGATCCGATGCGGACCGTGCAGGCGTTTTACCGCAAAGTGCAAAAGCTCGGCGTCGATTTCAACCTGGGCCACGGGGTCTCGGCGATTGCACGGACCGGGACTGGATGGCAACTCAGTATCGGTGATGCGCAGATCACATCCGACATCGTCATTAACTGTGCCGGCGCTTGGGGCAACAAAATCGCGGCGATGATCGGCGAAGAGGTGCCGCTTGAAACCCACGCGCTAACGATGATGGTAAGCGAGCGCACACCACACTTCATCGACCCCGTGTGCGGCTTGGCATCTCGAAAACTATCGTTCAAGCAAACCCCCGAAGGTACGTTGCTGATCGGGGGCGCGCACTTGGGCTACGCCGACCGGGATGCCGGTGTGGCCGAGCCCGATCCAATAAAAATGGCGATATCAGCCAAAACCGTAACCGAGGTGTTCCCACACTTGACCAATGTGCGGATTGCGCGGGCCTGGGCCGGACTTGAGGGCATGACGCCGGATCGCCTGCCCATCATCAGCCCTAGCAAAGTCGATGGAAGTTTCTTTCACGCGTTCGGCTTTTCCGCTCACGGCTTTCAACTGTCCCCGGTTGTCGGGCGGATCATGGCCTCGCTGATCTGCGACGGCACATCCAACCTGCCGCTGCACCCGTTCCGGATTGAGCGTTTTTCTGACGATAAAAACTAAACTGTGACCGCCGCCTTAAATATCTCAAACGCTTGATCCGCGGTCTCCACGAATTGAATAAGTTCGACATCTTCGGGCGCAATCAGGCCTTCATCGGCCATATGTTGGAAATTGATCACACCGCGCCAATACTGCTCGCCGAACATTAAAATCGGCAATTTTGGCATCTTGCCAGTTTGCACCAGCGTCAATACATCGAACAGCTCGTCCAGCGTGCCAAAGCCGCCCGGAAAAATGATCATTGCTTTTGCACGCATCATAAAATGCATCTTCCGCATGCCGAAGTAATGAAACTGAAGGCTAAGATTATCTGAGACGTAAGGATTGGGCTTTTGTTCGCGCGGCAAACTGATGTTGAGGCCGATGCTCGGCGCGCCAGCCTCGGACGCCCCTTGGTTCGCCGCCTGCATGATCCCACCACCCCCGCCGGTGCAAATCACAAAATCCCGCGACACATGCCCAGATTTTTCAAACAACGCATTGCTGTAGCTGCCAATCTGATGTGCCAGATCACGAGCGGCACCCAAATACCCCGGACAATCCAAGCAGGCAGGAGCCGCCTTTTGCGCGGCGGTCATACGCGCACTACCGAAAACGACGACGGTAGAACAAATCTTTTGATCTTCGAACGCAAGGTCGGCCTTCATAAATTCGCTGGCAAGGCGAAACGCGCGCATCTCGTCACGCCACATAAAATTCGCGTCTTCAAAAGCCAGCCGATTGTCACTGTGACCGATGTTTTGTGGCATCTTCGCGTCCTCTATCCCAAAATGTGTCGGTTTTCATCATAACCATTCATCGTGTTTGCGCGAGCCCCCGTTGATGTGGGTCAATGTGGACTCAATGCAGCCCACCTAAGCTGCAACACTATTGATACAATCTGAGGGAACCGATCATGAGCGTGACATTGAAATTTTGCGGCGCGGCGGAAACCGTCACCGGGTCATGCTATTTACTGACGTATCCGGGCGGCCAGTGCCTGATTGATTGCGGCATGTTTCAAGGCTCCAAGACCCTCAAAGAACTCAATTATGACCCGTTTCCGTTTAACCCCGAAGAAATCGATTTTGTGCTTTTGACCCACGCGCACATCGATCATTCGGGGTTAGTGCCAAAGTTGATCAAGCAAGGATTCGAAGGCCCAGTTTATACGACAGCCGCGACGCGGGACCTGCTCAGCTACATGTTGCCCGATAGCGGCTATATTCATGAACGCGAGGTCGAACGCCTTAATCAGCGGAACCTTCAGCGGGGCCGCGAAGCGGTGCAGCCGATCTACACCCGTCACGATGGCGAAATGGCGTTGGAAAGTTTCAGGGCTGTCCAATATGAAAAGTGGACAGAACTTCCAGGCGGCATGCGCGCACGGTTTTGGAATGCCGGTCACATTCTCGGGGCGGCTTCCATCGAATTGGAAGTCAAAGACAACGATGCATCGGGTGGAATGTTGCGATTATTATTCTCGGGCGACATCGGATCCGAATATAAGATGTTTCACCCTGATCCCGACGCACCAGAGCAATGGGATTATGTTTTTTGCGAAACCACCTATGGGGACCGCGTACGCGAACGATTGACCCCAGACGCGCGCCGCCAAGAACTGGCCGCCGAAGTCCGCGACACCATGAGCGCCAAGGGCGTGCTGCTGATCCCGGCATTTGCCGTGGAGCGCACCCAGGAATTACTGGCGGACCTGTCGATCTTGTCAAAGTCCGGCCAAATTCCAAGCGTGCCGATTTTCTTGGACAGCCCGCTGGCGATCCGCGCAACCCGCGTCTTCGGCGCCCATGCAGACGAACTGGAAGACTTCACCGACGGCGGCAATTTAATGACCAACCCGAATATCCACTTCACAGAGACCGTCGATCAAAGTAAAGCCATCCATATGTATTCGAGCGGCGTCATCATCATGGCTGCCAGCGGTATGTGCGATGCCGGTCGCATTCGCCATCATCTGAAAAAGTACCTGCCCGCCGCCACGACAACCTTGTTGCTGGTCGGCTATCAGGCACCCGCAACGTTAGGTAGCTTGCTGGCCAAGGGTGTAAAATCGGTTCGCATTCAAGGTGAGGACGTGAAAGTCCGCGCACGCATCAAACAGCTTGATATCTACTCCGGTCATGCCGACCACGATGGCTTGATCGATTGGGTCAGCGCCAGACTGCCAATCACAAAAGGCATCTTTCTGACGCACGGCGAAAAACCTGCAATCCAAGTGTTTCGCGACGACCTGATCGGCTTAGGAATTGAAGTTGAAAAAATTCTCATCCCGCAGTTGGATGACGAGATCGACCTTAGCCATGGCAAATGGATTGAGAGCACTAAATCTGCAAAGCGCAAAATTGCGCAGACCAACATCGGTAAGACCGATTGGCATAACGACTTGGCGCAATTCTCGCTCGATCTTCGTGACGCCTTAGACGCTGCTGCGGACGAAAAGCGACGCGCCGTCATTTTACGCCGCGTCCAACGCGCTTTAGCTGAAGACGGCTAAGCCCGCCGCAAAACGGTGCTTTTATCTTCAGTGCCTATCCAGGCATAATTACAAACAATCCGTTTGGTTGTTTGCGCGCGCACTTACGATAAAAAAGCATGATTGCGTCGTCGTAACCAGCGAAAATAAAACTCGAACTTTCGGGCTATAGGGGGAATACAAATGAGTTTGAACGTCGTCAAAACCTTGCTGGAATCTGGAAACGGTTCAGACGTTGCATTGACCGCGCCCGGTCGACCCGGCATGACGTTCGATGACTTGCGGACACATTGCGCATCCCTACGGCGCCAGTTGGCGGCACGCGACATTGGCCCCGGCGATAGGGTGGCGATTGTATTGCCGAACGGCCCAGAAATGGCGAGTGCGTTTTTAGGCGTGGCCTCGGGCCTTTCTGCTGCACCGCTAAACCCATCGTATAAAGAGCAGGAATATGCGTTCTATCTCGAAGACCTAAAGCCGAAGCTTCTCATCATGGCGGCCGGCAGCGACAATCCGGCACGTGCCGCCGCGGTTGGACTGGGCATTCCCGTTGCTGACGCGATCTTTACCGACGACATGCCCGCCGGCGCATTCAAGCTTTGGGATGGAGAAGCCGACAGCACCGACCCCAGTCCGACCGACGAAGCTTTGGTGCTGCACACATCGGGCACCACATCCCGCCCAAAGGTCGTGCCGCTGACCCAAGCAAATCTATATGCCTCTGCCGGCAATATTGTCGACGCCATCGCGCTGACCCCGAAAGACCATTGTCTCAACATCATGCCACTGTTCCATATTCACGGCCTGATCGCGGTGGTCTTAGCATCCATGAAAGCGGGCGCGTCCGTCTGTTGCACGCCAGGATTCAACGCGTTGAAGTTTTTGGAACTCGCGACGGCGGCAAACCCAACATGGTATTCCGGTGTGCCGACCATGCATCAGGCGATCTTGCTGCGGGCCAAGCGGAATGCGGACGCGATTGCGAAACTTCACTTCCGCTTTGTGCGCTCGTCATCTGCGTCCCTGCCGCCCGCGGTTTTCCATGAATTATCTAAGACCTTCGGCTGCCCGGTCATCGAAGCATACGGCATGACCGAGGCCACACATCAAATGGCGTCCAATCCATTGCCGCCGAAGGTGCAAAAACCCGGCTGTGTCGGTTTGCCGGCGGGCCCAGAGATCAAAATCTTCCTGCCTGACGGGTCGGAAGCTTCGACCGGCAGCGTCGGCGAAGTGTGCATCCGCGGCGACAACGTCACACCCGGCTATGAAAACAATCCGAAAGCCAACGCCGAAAGCTTTACCGATGGCTGGTTCCACACCGGCGATCAAGGGGTCCTGGACGAAGACGGCTATCTCAAAATAACGGGGCGCCTCAAAGAAATCATCAATCGGGGTGGTGAAAAAGTCTCGCCACTTGAAGTCGACGATGTGCTGATGGATCACCCGGCAATCCAGCAAGTGGTCACCTTCGCCGTGCCGCATAAAATGCTGGGCGAAGATGTCGCCGCCGCTGTCGTACTTGAGGAAGGTGCCGACGTGACTGAGAAGGAACTTCAAACGTATGCCGGCGAAAAGCTCGCCCCATTCAAGGTACCAAAAACCTTTATTTTTCTGGATGAAATCCCCAAAGGCGATACCGGCAAAATGCAGCGTATCGGCCTGGCCGAAAAGCTCGGCCTGGGCGGCGACCAATGAGCCGGGTCTGTATTTTCGGCGCAGGTGCCATCGGAGGCATGATGGCAGGTGCATTGGCCGATGCAGGTGCAGACGTTTCCATCGTCGCGCGCGGCCCGCATCTGGCCGCGATTAAGAAAAACGGCATGACCCTGCGCATGAACGGCGAAGAGCAAAATTACAAACTCAACGCCAGCGATGATCCCGCCGATTTGGGCGAACAGGATTATGTGATCGTCACCTTGAAAGCGCACTCGGTGCCGGGAATTGTCGATACCTTCAAACCGTTGCTCGGCAAAGATACGGCCATCGTGCCGGCGGTGAATGGGCTGCCCTGGTGGTATTTTTATGGTGCTGAGACCGGCACCTCGCTCGACAACACCCCGATTGAGACGGTTGATCCCAACGGCGCACAGTGGCACGCGTTTGGGCCTGAGCGCGCGATCGGCTGCGTCGTTTACCCCGCCTGCACAGTCCCCGAACCCGGCGTCATTGAGCACAAATACGGTAATCGTTTTTCCTTGGGCGAGCCTGACGGCAGCACCACGGAACGCCTGGAAACGCTGTCAAAAATGCTGATCGCAGGCGGCCTGAAGGCGCCCCGAAAATCTCGGCTCCGTGATGAAATCTGGATCAAGCTATGGGGCAACTGTTCGTTCAACCCGGTGTCTGCGATCACCGGCGCGAGCCTTGATCTGATCGGCGCCAACGAGGCCTGCCGCGACGTGATCCGCCGCATGATGTTGGAATGCAAAGCCGTCGGCGAAGCGGTCGGCGCCCGGTTCTCGGTCGACGTCGAACGCCGCATTGATGGCGGCGCTGAAATCATCGGCCACAAGCCGTCGACCCGCCAAGACGTGGAACAAGGTCGACCGATGGAATTGGACGCGCTGACGTCTACCGTTTTAGAACTCGCTCGCCGCCTGGAGATCAAAACCCCAACCATGGATGCAGTGGCAGCGTTGGTGCGTATGCAGGGCTCGGTTCTGGGTCTGTATGACTATAAACCCGACTTGGAAAAAATTATTTTCAAGCGCTGAGTATGGTTTAAGGAAACAACGGCTCAGGGTCGCCAGACTGCCATGCCGGATACTTCTGCATCACGCGCTTGAACAACGGCGAGTCCAAGCCACGCCGCAACCAATTTTGCAAGTTCGGCAGATCAAGGCTGTCGAACCATTCTTTGTCGGTGTGCGCAAATTGGCGCACGAACGGCATGATGGCCGCATCTGCCAACGATACCCGCGCGCCAAATAGAAACCCTGCATCCCGGATACGATCATCGAGGGCGCGCAGGATTTTAACACCTTTTTCCCGCTCCTCGAGCGGGTCCACATCGGCATACCGATTGGGGTATTTATAGCGGTCGAGATGATGTTTAAACGCACCATCATTAACCTGCACCAACGCATCAATGTCTTCGAGACGACCCTGCGTCGGCGATAACCAGCCATCCGGGTCGTTCGCCGCCAACGCCCATTTCATAATGTCATAGCTTTCTTCAAGCACATCGCCCGCGGACAACACCAGCACCGGCACCGTTGCTTTCGGGGACGCTTCAAGCATTTCCATTGGCTTATCGCGGAGCACGACTTCACGCAGCGCACAGGTTTGGCCGCTGACCGCAATCGCCATGCGTGCCCGCATCGCATACGGACAACGGCGAAACGAATACAGCACGGGCAGCGGAGCCGTCATCAGGACCCCGTTTTCGCAGGCTTTTTCATATGCGCAGCCGTGGCACCAATATGGGGTTCACCGCGGGCATCTGCGATTTCCACCTGATGCTGGCGAGCCGCATAGCGTTTACGTTGATCGTCGGTGCGCGCATCGATGCAATGGTCGCATGACACGCCCGGTACATAATTGGGCGAGGCGCGCTCGGCCAAGCTGATCGGATGTCGACAGGCATGACACAACTCGTGCTCGCCTTTTTTAAGGCCGTGCGCGACAGCAACCCGATGATCAAAGACGAAGCATTCCCCCTGCCAACGGCTTTCCGATTCGGGCACGTTTTCCAAGTACTTGAGAATGCCGCCCTTGAGATGAAAAACATCCTCGACGCCCTCGTGTTTCAGATACGACGTGGCCTTCTCACAGCGAATGCCCCCTGTACAGAACATTGCGACCTTTTTGCCCGCAAATTCTGCGCGGTGTTCCTCGAACCACGTCGGGAAATCGCCGAAACTCGCCGTCTCTGGATTGATCGCGCCCTCAAAGCTGCCGATGTCGACTTCGTAGTCGTTGCGGGTGTCGATGACGACCACGTCCGGATCAGCGATCAAATCATTCCAATCTAACGGGTCAACATAGGTGCCAACTTCGGATGTCGGATCGACGCCCGGCACGCCCAAGGTCACAATTTCTTTTTTAAGCCGCACCTTCAGCCGATAGAACGGCATGGCAGGGGCAATAGATTCTTTATGCTCAAGGGCCGCACAGCCTGGCAGCGCGCGGATCGCCTCCATCGCAGCCTTGATGCCGATGCGAGTGCCGGCAATCGTGCCGTTGATCCCCTCGCCCGCCAACAGCACCGTGCCCTTTAGGTCGTGCGCAGACAGCGCCGCCAACAGCGGTGCCCGTAACGCCGCCGGGTCGGTGAAACGGGTGAAGTGATAGAAAGCTGAGACAACGATATCGGTCACGGGATCACGCTTTGTACCTGTGTGCCATTGCGACAATCCGCTCGGCTGCCGCCACGGCTGCGGTGTGATCTTGCGAGAAGTTCAAACGCACGCTGGCCTCCGTATGCGGGCTGAATTCCGTGCCCGGCGTTACGATGACGCCAGCCTGCAAGCGCAACAGGCGTACGAAGTCATGCACGTCCACGCCCAAGGTCGGCAGTTTTGGAAACAAATAACTGCCGGCTTGCGGGACTCGGGTTTCGAACCCTGCCCCATGGAAGACTCGGATCAGATCATCGCGAATGGCCTGATGCAGTGCGACCCGTTCCGCCATCCAGCCGTCAGGCTCGTTAAACCAGGTCCGCAACACCGATTGGTTATATCCCGCCGCCCTGAGCGAGACGATGGCTTGCAGCTTTTCCATCCGCTCAATCAATTTCGGCGCGCCAAAGGCAACGCCCAAGCGATAGCCGCTGAGCGATTCCGTTTTTGATGGCCCCATGATGGTAACGATGTTGTCGGACCGATCACTGACGGCACGGAAATGCACATACGGCACGCCTTCGTATAAAAGCCGCGAATACAGTTGATCAACGATCACCGTCGCGTCGAATTCTGCGGCCAGCGCCGCAATTTCATCAATTTCTTCGGCGGCATAAACAGCGCCCGTCGGGTTGTTGGGGTTCGAGTACAAAAACACCTTGGCGCCAGCTTCAAAAGCACCTCGCAGCTCGCCTAAATTGAGGCCTGCGTTTTGGTCGTTGTTGATGTAGTTCAACTGCACCGGCGCGATCTCGCCGCCAAAGAACTGCACGAGCTTTCGGTTCGCAAAATAATCTGGCTGTACAATCGCGACTTTATCCCCGTCCGTCACCGTGGCGGCGACGGCAAGAAACAACGCCCCTTGCGTCCCGGTGGTGACGATGAGCCCATCATCGGCGGATACCGGCGCACCGATAAAAGCTTCAAGCTTGGCAGCAAGCTCTGTGCGAATATCCAACGCACCCCGGTATTCCGTATACGCCTGTTTGCCGCCAACCTCGACACCCGCCGAAAATGCCTCAAATGAGCCTGGCGTGGGAGCGAAGGCATCCACATCTCCGTGCGAAAAATCTACCGGCGTGCCGGCCATAACATCGCCCCGCATCAAGGCCTCAATATTGCCGGTCTTCTGTCGGGTTTCCTGACCTGGCGCGTTGTCGGTCGCAAGGGCTTTGTATTTGTCTTCGATGGTGGTCATTTGGGTACTCATTTTGATCAAAGGAACGTTTGGCGCATACTCGCTTTTTTTGGCGAATAGGTCAGTATGTATTTACCGACTATTCAGACCCTACGACTTTACACGAGACATTTAGCAAACTTTTACACGAGACATTTAGCAAACTTGATGTCATCTGTAGAGGTGGTAACGAAAAGAACGCGGGGAGGATATGTCTAACATGGAAAAACGCTTTTTCTCATACGGTGAGGTGATTTTCCAAGAAGGGGACAAGCCCAGCGGCGCATACATCATCAAACAGGGCAAAGTCACGCTCTCCAAAAAAACCCGCCACGGCATGAGTAAAGAGATCGCCGAGATTGAAGCCGGCAACATCATCGGCGAAGTATCGTTAATCACAAACAGCCCGCATTCCGTAACGGCTGTCGCCCATGCCGACGGGCAAGCGCTGATATTAACCCGTGAGGATTTCGATCAACGGCTTGCGCGCTCCGATAAAGTTTTGGCGATGATTCTCCAATCTGCCATTCGGCGTCTTAAATCGACCTACTGATGTGTCGGCACGGCATAACTCCGGACATTGAATGAGACGGTCCGCATACTCTATCATTCAACGACGGCATCTATTACGGCAGTTCTGCCAAGATATTTTCATCGAAAGGTCACCCACATGAGAGGCGCGGACTTACTCGCTAAATCGTTATCCAATGCTGGGGTCGATGTGATCTTTTCATTGTCCGGCAACCAGATCATGCCGCTCTATGACGCCTGCATCGATGTCGGTATCCGCATCATCCATACCCGCCATGAAGGCGCCGCTGTCTATATGGCCGAAGCCTATGCGCAGTTGACCGGCGGCATTGGCGTCGCCCTGATCACCGCAGCGCCAGGTTTCGCCAGCGGTTTGGGTCCACTTTTTATGGCGACTGCTGCCGAAAACCCGATTTTATTGCTCAGTGGCGACTCACCTGTCGCTCAGGATGGTAAAGGTGCATTTCAGGAATTCGATCAAATCAGCGTTTCCAAACCACTGACCAAGTTCGCCAAACGCGTGATGGCCGCGAGCGACCTAGGCACGGACACTGCCGATGCGATCCGCACCGCCCTCGCCAGCCGGCCGGGCCCGGTCCATTTGGCGCTGCCGTTCGATGTGCTTAACAACGATGCAGGCAATGCGACTGCGCCGGACGCGGCCGCCTTTCAGCCGACGCCGGTCGCACCCGCCGCTGATGATATTTCTGCGATCATCGATGCGCTGGCGAATGCCGAACGCCCTCTGGTTTTAGTGGGGCCGTCGCAGAATGCATCGCGTGCCTGTGCGACTCACACGCACCTTGCCAATGCCCTTGATACGCCGGTGATCCCGATGGAAAGCCCGCGCGGGCTCAATGACCCCAGCCTCGGCAATCTCGCGGCGGCCATCGCCAAAGCCGATGTGATCGTCAATTTGGGCAAGAACATGGACTTCACCACCGGGTTTGGCCAAGCGCCAAAAATATCTGCCAACTGCGCTTTTTATATGATCGACCCGGACCCGAAATTCTTAGACCGCGCAGAAACCGCAATGGGGCCTCGCATGAAACTGCGGGCCTGTGCCGACACAGGCACCGCGCGCGACATGTTGATCGCAAAAGGTCCTGCGGGCACAGCCCATGCAGCCTGGCATGACGAGGTTGCGAACTGCTTGGCGTCGCGCCCCGCATTGCCGAAAGGTCCGGCGAAAACCCCAATGCATCCGGCGGTCTTGTGCGGCGCCCTACAAAAGGTGTTGGACGCAGCCGATGATCCGATTTTAATCGTCGACGGCGGTGAATTTGGGCAATGGGCACAGGCGTTTTTGTTCGCCTCGACCCGTATCATCAATGGGCCCTCCGGCGCCATCGGCGGCTGCCT
>JAFMCK010000332.1 GCA_017857825.1 Rhodospirillales bacterium | reverse complement strand
AGTGAATGATCGTACCGGTCGGCATGTTGGCCATCGGCATCGTGTTGCCTGGCTTAATGTCGACGCCAGCCGAACCCGAAATCACTTCGTCGCCAACATTCAGACGCTGCGGTGCAATGATGTATGCCAGTTCGTCGTCGCTGTACTTGATCAGCGCAATGAACGCGGTGCGGTTCGGGTCATACTCAATCCGCTCAACGGTCCCCGGCATATCAAGCTTGTTACGCTTGAAGTCGATGACACGATAGCGCCGCTTATGACCACCACCAATACGGCGGGCGGTAATGCGACCGGTGTTATTGCGACCACCTTTTTTACGCAGACCTTCGGTCAACGCCTTGACGGGCTCACCCTTCCACAACTGCGAGCGGTCTACGAGGACCAGGCCGCGCTGTCCGGGGGTATCCGGTTTGAAATGTCTAAGTGCCATCTTTCTCTCTCCCGTCAGACGCCCGTGGTGACGTCGATGCTGTCACCATCAGCGAGCGTCACGACCGCCTTTTTATAATCGCTGCGACGACCGGGTTGGCCGCGGAAGCGCTTTGTCTTGCCCTTTTGAAGGATCGTGTTGACCCCCGTCACTTTGACTTTGAACAAAGTCTGAATGGCGGTTTTGATCTCGTGCTTGTTGGCATCAACCGGCACCTCAAATGTGAACTGGTTGAACTCCGAGTTCATGGTCGACTTTTCCGTCACGAGCGGGCGACGTATCAATTCATAGATCCGCTCTTGGCTCGGCTGAAAGTTGCTTGGGCTGTAGCGGTTCATTTCAGGCGCTCCACCAGCTTTTCGACGGCACCCTTGGTCAGGACCAAGGTGTCGCGTCGCAGAATGTCGTAAACGTTGGCACCGACGCTCGGCAGCACATCAATCCCCATCAGGTTGCTGGCTGCTTTAGCGAAGTTTTGATCCAGGGCTTCACCGTCGATCAACAAGGTACGGCCCCAGCCCAACGCGGCCAGATTTTTAGCCAGTTCGGCAGTCTTCGGTGCAGCCATTTTGGCTTCGTCCAAAATCACCAGCTTGCCTTCGCGGGCTTTCGCGCTCAGCGCGGTTGCCAGTGCCAGCTTGCGGACCTTTTTCGTCAGGCCGTGACTGTGATCACGGGTATGCGGACCAAACACGATGCCGCCACCGCGCATCTGCGGAGCCACCGACGTACCCTGACGGGCTCGACCGGTACCTTTTTGTTTGAACGGTTTTGCGTTCGTCGCCGAAACGTCTGACCGACCTTTGGTTTGGTGGTTGCCGGAACGACGCTTCGCAAGTTGCCAGTTGACCATACGGGCCAAGATGTCCTTGCGCGCTTCGAGACCGAATACCGCCTCATCCAGATCAATCGATCCAGCGGCTTTGTTGTCTAGATTGACCACGTCTTGTTTCATGGTCTTATTCCTTGTTCTCGTTGGCGTCGCCATCCGAAGGCGCCGCGTCATCTGCGGCCTCTTCTGCGGCAACTTCCTCGGCCAGTGCGGCTTCTTCTGCTGCGACATCTACCGCAACATCATCGGCCACAACCATGCCCTCATCATTTCCGACCGGCGCCTCGGTGCGCAGGCCCGCAGGCGTCGGCGCATCATCCGGCAACGCGCGCTTAACAGCGTCGCGCAGGTAGACAAAACCACCCTTTGAGCCCGGGACTGCGCCCCGCACCAAAACCAAACCGCGTGCCACGTCGATGGCGGCGACGACCAGGTTTTGCTGGGTGCGACGCTTGTTACCCATTTGGCCGGCCATCTTCTTACCTTTGAAGACCTTGCCCGGGTCCTGGCACTGACCGGTAGAACCATGTGCACGGTGGCTGACAGACACGCCGTGAGACGCACGCATGCCACCAAAGTTGTGCCGCTTGATCACACCGGCAAAACCTTTACCGATTGTCGTCCCCGTTGCATCGACGTGCTGACCGGCGACGAAGTGATTGGCGCCAATCTCGACACCAACGTCGACCAAGTTGTCCGCATCGACGCGAAACTCGACGAGCTTTTTCTTAGGTTCAACCTTTGCTTTTGCAAAGTGACCACGCAGCGCTTTGGAAACCCGCTTCACTTTGGCTTTACCAAAACCGATCTGAACGGCGTTGTAGCCATCACGATCTTCCGTGCGCTGGGCAACAACCTCGACGCTGTCGAGTGCCAGCACCGTCACAGGAACGTGTGTGCCACCCTCAACGAACAGGCGGGTCATTCCCATCTTGCGTGCGATAATACCGGTACGCATGTCTCTGTCCTTAACTACGGCCTTCAAACGGCGCTTAGAGTTTAATCTCGACGTCAACACCAGCTGCCAGGTCGAGCTTCATCAGCGCGTCCACGGTTTGTGGTGTTGGGTCGACGATATCGAGCACCCGCTTGTGGGTACGAATTTCGAATTGCTCACGCGACTTTTTATTCACGTGCGGCGAACGGAGCACGGTGAAGCGCTCAATCCGCGTCGGCAACGGAATCGGGCCACGGACGTTGGCACCGGTACGCTGAGCCGTATTGACGATCTCGCGTGCGGACTGATCCAGCACTCGATGATCAAACGCCTTCAGGCGTATACGAATATTTTGTTGATCCATGGCCATAAACCTTAAAAATGTCCGCCGCCCCCGACGAGCCGGGAGCGGCGTTCCTTATTTACCTTACTCGACGATCTTCGAGACGACGCCGGCACCAACGGTGCGGCCGCCTTCGCGG
>JAFMCK010000331.1 GCA_017857825.1 Rhodospirillales bacterium | reverse complement strand
GATGTATTGTCCGGCCCTGGTCCTGCAAGGCTGAGCGCCACGGCCACATTGACGTTCGCCGGAAATTTCGCAGCCGCATCCCGGACCGTGCCTTTATACAGACACATCGGCTCTTTCAGGTCAGACAAATCGATCCCTTGCTCGACCACAAACGGCGCTTTGACCAGGCCTTTTGGCGGCTTGCGAGTTGCCATCACAAGCGAATGAATGGTGCCGTAGCTGGCAGCACGAACCGCATCGAACGCCGCCAACGCGCCGGTCGGCACGATGATTTTTGCCCCTGTCTCGCGGGCGCGTTCGATCAGCTCAGGGCGTTCCAAAAGGCGGGTTACGGTGACCGACACAAAAACCTTGCCCGCCTCGATCACAGGCTCGGCCAAGTCGAAATACAATGCCGGCGGCAATCCTTCGACGATGATGTCCGCATGCTGTGCAAGTTCGGCCAGCGGCACCACTTTCGGCTTATGTTTGAAATGCGCGATACGTTCGTGGGCGCGCGCTTCGTTACCTGCAGAGATCGCGGTCAGCGTCAGACCAGGCACACCTTGATCAAGCCATTCGGCAACAGGACGGCAGACGGCGCCAAGGCCGGCAATGGCAACTGTTAGGGTCATTATTCCTCCGATGCGGCCGCGTTGCGGCCTTGTTTTTGCTGCAACAAGTCAGCGCATTGTTTTTCGATACGGGTCATTTCGGCCAGTGAATCTTCGATATCTTGTTTTTGCACTTCGAGCGCCGACTTTCTAGCGCGAATTACATCGATAAACTGTGTCAGTTGCGTCACCTCTGACGGATCGGCGTCATACAGGTCCATCAACTCGCCGATTTCCTCCAGTGACAAACCAAGCCGCTTTCCGCGCATGATCAGTTTCAGCCGTACCCGATCACGAGGGCCATAGATGCGCCGCTGCCCGTCACGTTCAGGCGACAGCAAGCCTTTGTCTTCATAAAAGCGCACGGTGCGGGTGGTGATATCGAATTCCCGCGCCAGTTCGGCAATACCATAGGACTCAGTCATAAAGGAATGCTAGGGGAGGTTTACGTAAACGTAAAGTACACGTCGCACGGCAAATCCACGCCTAGATCAGCACCAATGCGGCCAAGCCTAAGAACGCAAAGAAGCCGACCACATCTGTGACCGTGGTCAGGAATACGCTGGAGGCAATCGCCGGGTCGGCGCCCGCACGCTCCAGAATAATCGGGATCGATGCGCCCGCGAGGCCGGCAATCACCATATTGATGACCATCGCCGCTGCAATCACACCACCCAAAACCGGGCTGCCGAACCAGCCCCATGCGACCAAACCGCTCAGGACCGCGAACAACACTCCGTTGAAGATGCCGACGATGACTTCTTTGGTGATAACCCGATACGCATTGGCGCCGGTCAATTCTTTGGTCGCCAAGGCGCGCACCGTCACGGTCAATGTCTGCGTGCCGGCATTGCCACCCATGGACGCCACAATCGGCATCAACACCGCAAGGGCAACGGTCTGCTGAATGGTCGCATCAAACAACCCGATCACCACGGACGCCAAGATCGCGGTCAATAAGTTGACGACCAGCCAGCTGAAGCGCGCCCGTGCCGTCGACACCGCGGCGCGGTACAAGTCATCCTCAATCACGCCGCCCATGCGCATGATGTCTTCTTCGTGTTCTTCGTGAATCACGTCGACCACGTCATCGACGGTAATCGCACCCACCAGTTTGCCGCTGTCATCGACCACCGGTGCCGACACCAAATCACGCTGGCGGAACAGGAACGCCACGTCTTCTTGGTCCGTCGCGACGTTGATGACATGCATGTCTTCTTCCATCACTTCCGCCACCGGCACTTGGCGCCGCGTACTCAGCAGCCGCGAAAGTGAAACTGCACCGACCGGATGGTCTTCCCCGTCGACGGCGAAAATGTCGTAAAAAACGCTCGGCAGTTCGTCGTCACCGGAATCCGCGCGGCGACGGATATAGTCAATGCACTGGCCGACGTTCCACTGGCTGGGCACGGTAACGACTTCGCGCTGCATCAAGCGCCCGGCGCTGTCTTCCGGATAGCTCAGACCTTGCTCGATCAACGAGCGGTCTTCTTCGTTCACATGTTCGAGGTAAAGCTGCTGCTGCGCCGCATCCATTTCTTCGAGCACAAAAACCGCGTCGTCACTATCGAGTTCAGACAGCGCGCTTGCGACTTCTTTGACGCCGAGTGCATTGACGACGTCTTCGCGCACGGTTTCATCAAGTTCAGAGAGCACTTCAGGATCGAAAATATCGCGGATAATTTCAACGGCGCGGGCACGGTATTCGCGGCTCAAACGCTCCAACAGATCGGCGACGTCGGCATAGTGCAGTTCACGCACAATATCGCGGACCCGCTCAGTGTCGCCGGCATCAATGGCCTCGGTAATAATGTCTTCTATGCGAGCTTCAACATCCACCGAACCCACGGCGACAGCCTCAGCACTGTGCTCATCATTATCGGGCGTCTGTGGGTCGTTGTCGGCCACGCAACGTCTCCCTCTCAAGGGGGTGAAGTGTGCCGCATCTTAAGGCGTGCGCCTATTAAGTCACAAGCACGGCTTCTTGTTTTCACACACTGACGCCACACAGCTTCAGTGTTCGCTGGGCGTATAAATAGAGATGGCGAGTCACGTTCAGAATGACGCTGAATGATATTTATTTGGAGAGAGATTGGTGCGGTCGAGAAGACTCG
>JAFMCK010000059.1 GCA_017857825.1 Rhodospirillales bacterium | reverse complement strand
ACGTCGTTGCCGGCAAACACCTGCGCCGCATCTTCCGACGCCAACGCGACCGGATCCAAGCCAAGCGTTTCGGCGAGCGGCACATTCACGCGGATCAACCGCGGCGCACGCACGGCTGAAGGCGGAAGCCGCGCATAAAACCGCTCCGGCAACTTGGCATAGCTATTTTCAAAAGGGATTGAGAGTTGGCTCACGGTGCCTGCTTTCGAAAGTCTGCGTTCACCCGTTAGATAGGCTCAGTCCGCCGCTTCGGCAAGGTAGCGGGTCGCATTGAAATACGGCAAATCATCACGCTCTGAACAACCCAATGCCGTCACCCGCTCGGTGATGATCGTCGCACGTTGGTACTTGATCTCGCATTCCGACCTTGAATGACTCTCAAAAAGACCGCCCGCCATCGCAATCCCAAAATTCGCCTGCAGGGTTCGGATGTTGCGGCGCGTCTCTAGGCCATCGGCAATCGAGGCGATAACGAAATCCATATCTTTTTTAATGTGCACATCATGGTCGATCAGATACGCACGGATTTTCGCTTCGGTCTCAAGCGTGTCTGCCCAATACTCGCTCTCAGAGACGGAGGCTTTGCCGGACGCTTCGGCGAACGCCATAAAGAAAATCAGATAGGCACGTTCAATTGGTGTGCCGGTGCGCCATGCAGAATCCGCAAGACTGTTCCAAACTGAGAGGTTAAGGCTTTTGTAGGCTTCTGGGACCTTGGTAAAGAACAAGCCGTGCAGCCGGTTATCGCTGATCGAGCTGTCGAGTTTTTGCTCTTTATATATGTCGATGGCCGCATAGCCGCCGCAGATCGGACAAGTATCGCCCTCGTACACACCCTTTTTATAGATGAATGAGCACGGCGTGGTTTCGGACACGTCGTTCTTGCAGAGCAGATATACGTCGCTTTCACCTTCGTCTTTTTGCTGCTGACCGATCCAATTGAAACGGTTTTTATAGCGCACGAAAGACTTCGGATGGCTCCAAAGTGCCCATTCCAATTTTTCAACAGGTCCGAAGGTGGTCCAGTTTGAGCTTACATCGATAACGATGCATTTATTTTTTCCGGCCGCAGAACGCAGGCCACGACCGACCGTCTGGCCCCACAGCACTTTTGAAAGCGTCGGGCGCAGGTGAACAATAATGTTACACCGGGGGTTATCCCAGCCTTCGGTCAACACGCCGACAGATACAAGCGCTTCGACGGCACCGGTTTCGTGGCTGGCAAGGATACGCTTACGCTCGCCAGGCGGTGTGCCGGCGGTCATGATCGCGGCTTCAATGCCGACCTCGCGCAGCCTAGCGACCGTAATCTCGGCGACCCGGATATCCGGACAGAACCATGCCGATATCGGCCCGCCTTCAATCTTCGCCCGTTCGGCTGTATAGCTGCGAAGCGCAAAGTCGAGCATCGATGATTTGATGATTTCGTTGGTCAGCGTGCTGACCGGAAACTCACCTGAGCTGACATCGATGCTGTCCAAATCAAGGTCGTGCACAAAGAACGGCCGGTATTCCGGCTGCACCAAAATACCTTCGGCGATCAGGTCTTCGATATTCGCGCAATCGATGATCGCATCAAAAGCGAGACTGAGCTGATCACGCTGATCACCGGTACGACGCTCTGGAGATGCAGTCAGGCCCATGAAATGCGCGGTCGGCTTACCATTTTCCCGGAAGTTATCGATAATACGACGGTAGCCGCGACCATTCGGTGACACCCGGTGCGCTTCGTCGACAATCACCAAATCGGCCTGCGGAATGGCATCTGCCAAGACCTCTTTGGCGCGCATGCTGGTCGACAGCAAAATATCGTAGCCATCAAACGCCGGGCCTTTATCGGAAACGGCAAGCTTGCGGACTTTACGGGTTTTGCCCAACGCACGCTCAAGCTGCTCCAACAGCACCAGGCGATGGCATAGCACCACGACCTTTTTGCCCTGATAAAATTGGTCGACGATCTGCCGCGCCAAAACCGTCTTTCCCGCGCCCGTAGGGGCTTTCAGGATAAAACGGCGATAACGTTGGGTGATCGACGGAAACTCGTCGATGATTTTATGTTGCCATGCGCGAAGATTCATTTGCGGGAATATTTCATGAATCCGGCCAATACACCAGTACAGACGACATCAAGGGGAAGCGACCAGTAAACGCCATCTTAAATGATGAAACTAGCGACGGACTCGTCGTTGGTGATGTCTTTGTAAGTATAGCCAAGTTCGTCCATACGCTTGAACAGCAGCGGGAAACTTGCGGTGTTTTTGGCCTCGATCCCAATCAGGATATGGCCGAAGTTGCGGGCTGATTTCTTCAAGTATTCGAACCGCGCGATATCGTCGTCCGGACCCAACGCGTTCAAAAAATCTTTCAAGGCGCCCGGGCGCTGGGGCAAGCGCAGAATGAAGTATTTCTTTAGCCCGGCGGCCTTCAGCGCACGTTCTTTAACTTCGGGCAAGCGTTCGAAATCGAAGTTGCCGCCGGACGTCACGCAAACGACGTTCTTACCCTTCAGATAATCTGCAGGAAGCTGGCGCAGTGCATCGATGGTCAGCGCACCCGCAGGCTCCAACACGATACCTTCGACATTCAGGAATTCGAAAATTGTCTCGCAGAGGGCATCTTCGTTGATCAGCAGCACCGACGACGGATCGACGTGTTTCAGGCGCTCAAAATTGAGCGCGCCGATGGCCGCGACCGCTGCGCCGTCGACGAAGGTGTTGATGTTTTCAAGCACCACGTGCTTGCCGGCTTCGAGGCTGGTTTTCAGACTGGGTGCCCCGACCGGCTCGACAAACTTGATTTCGGTTTTCGGCGACAACTCGCGAAACACTTCGACCAAGCCCGACGACAAGCCACCACCGCCGACCGGCACGATCAACACGTCGACGTCAAAGATGGCGGCATCCAAAATCTCTAGGCCCACAGTCGCTTGGCCTTCGATGACGTCGGCATGATCGAACGGCGGCACCATCAAGCACCCGTTTTGTTCGGCGTACGCCAAAGCCGCGCGGTTGCAGACATCGAAAGTATCGCCGACCAAATGAACCTCGACATGTCCCTGCCCAAATGCCTTGGTTTTGTCGATTTTCTGCTGCGGTGTGGTGACCGGCATGAACACAACGCCGGATTTGTTGAAATAATGGCACGCATAGGAAAAGCCCTGCGCGTGGTTGCCCGCAGACGCGCAGACAAAACCTGCCGGCGGCGAGTCTGCGACCAAGGCTTTACGGAAAAAGTTGAACGCGCCGCGGATTTTATAACTCCGCACCGGCGTCAGATCTTCACGCTTCAAATAGATATTGCAGCCATAGCGATCGGACAGAAACTGGTTCACCTGCAACGGCGTCGGCGGCAGGATCGGCGCCAACGCGTCGAGCGCATCCCTTACACCTTGCAGGGCATCCGGTTGTTTCAGTGCATGTGTCGTCGTCATTGGTCGCTATCCCAGAAAGACTGCATAGACCCGATACGGGCCCGCTAAAGCCGCGCAGTATATCGATTTATCCAAAGAAATCACCACCCCTACGTCATAGGTGCGCATTTTTCGCGGAACTCAGCGGTTACACAGGCGAAAGCCGCTGAACACGTCCCAGCGTTCAGGCTCGAAATAGTTACGATATGTGCCGTGCATCATCCGGCTCCGCGTTGTCCAGGCCCCACCGCGCAGGACTTTGGTGGTGCCGAACAGAAACTGCGAATAATCTTCGTAGGCATCAGGCTTGAAGCCCGGGTAAGGTCCGAATGTATCCGAACACCATTCCCACACGTTCCCCAGCATCTGACGGCAGCCGAACGCACTGTCACCGTCGGGGTACGCTGCCACGTCAACCGGGCCCAGCACATAACCGTCTAAATTCGCGTGCGCGCCCTCGTTCACCGCCTCGCCCCACGGATAGCGACGCTTGGACAACGCCAAACTGCCATCTGCAGCGGGCGCACCCAATGCGGCAACTTCCCACTCAGCTTCGCGCGGTAAACGGCCCCCGGCCCACGCCGCATAAGCATTGGCCTCATACCAGCTGACGTGAATGACCGGCTCGTGATCTGCAAGCGGCAACGATTGATCGAAGCGCCGAACAGCCCAGCTATCGGCCCCGTCTTTAATCCAATAGCCCGGATGCATGAGCCCACGTTGATCCCGCCATGCGATGCCGTCTTCGGACCATAACGCATCATTGGCATAGCCGCCGTCGGCGACAAACGCCGCGAACTCGGCATTCGTGACAGGTGCCTTAGCGATTGAGAACGGCTGGATATCGACCAAATGCGCGCCGCGTTCATTGTCGAACGAGAACGGCACGCCTTTTGGGGCGCCGATCTCAAACTGCCCGCCCGGAATTTCCAAATAGCTTGGATGCGCGCCCGCCGTGGCGATGTGCGCACGATCTCTCGCGCCTTTGAGCACCGGCGTCGGATAACCCAGGGTTTGCCGGCCCCATAAAAATGCCTCGGTATGCATGTCTTCGTGAAACACGCCGAACTGCGCCATAAAGCGGGCCTCATCGTCCAGATCATCAGCCTCTAGGCCTTCGATGACAGCGTCTTTGACCTCGGCCATATAGCCAAGCGTATCGTCCATACTGAGCAGCGGCAGGTCCCAGCGGTCCGCGTGGCTGATGTTGATCGAGTCATACAGTTTGTCCGCCAATTCGCCGAGCACGCTGTCTTTACCGAAATGCCCACGCAGCACAAAGAATTCATAGAAATACGCGACATGGCCAATTTCCCAGCGCAGCGGATTGACCGTATCCAGCTTCGGCCCCATCAATTGATCTGCCGTCAAATCACTTACCAACTCAAGCGTGCGTGCACGCGCGTCTTGCATCATCGCTGTCAGTGTTGCCGTATTTGTCTGTGTGGTCATGCTGTCACTTAAACTTTGAAGGCCCAGGTTTCTTGAAAATTACCCTGATAACACCGGCGAAGAAACACGCGAAGACCGGAAACCGGGCCACAGCTGTTAGGTGGGGTGCCATGCTGCGCGCACAAGGGCATTCGGTACGGATTGATGAAACCTATGGCGGCGCACCATGTGATCTGATGATCGCGATTCATGCGTGGCGAAGTGCGGGGTCCATCAGCGCGTACCGCGCGAAGCATCCGAAAGGCCCACTGATCGTCACGCTGGCTGGCACGGACGTGAACACGTTTCTGAAAACCGAGCCGAAAACAACGCTGGCTTCGATGTACGCGGCGGACGCGCTCATTTGTCTGCACGGTCTGATCAAAGATGACCTCCCCGACGATCTGCACTCAAAACTGTACTTGGTGCATCAGTCTGCAAAACCGCTGCCTACCGCGCGCCGCCCCCGAACGCACACATTTGGTGTTTGCGTGATCGGCCATCTTCGCGAGGAAAAAGACCCGTTTCGCACCGCACGCGCCGCCAGGCTTGTACCGGCGCAATCACGGCTTCGCGTGCATCATCTGGGCAAGGCGCTGACAAACGCCTGGGCGCGCGAAGCCAAGCGCGAGATGACACAAAATCCACGCTACATCTGGAACGGTGAAGTTGCCGCCTGGCAGGTCCGGCGCGAGTTCGCCAAAACCCATGCAATGGTCATCAGTTCCAACCAAGAAGGCGGCGCCAATGTCGTATCCGAGGCGATTGTGGCGGGCGTGCCGATCATCGCCTCAGATATTCCGGGGAACGTCGGCTTATTGGGGGCAGTTTATCCCGGCTATTATCCGGTTCGTGATGAACAAGCGTTGGCAGACATTTTGTGGCGCGCCGAGTCTGAGCCAAAGTTCCTGGCGTCGCTGCAACGTCACGTCGACAAACTACGCCCGAAGTTCACGCCCGAAGCGGAAGCCAAGTCGTTGGTCGGCGTCATCAGAAGCGCCGCCAAAGCGATTCTCACGTCAGGGTGACGGGCTCTAAGTGGTCACTCTCGGCTGTGACTTTACCGACGATGGTGGCGTGCAGATAGCCAAGTTCATGAAGCTCTTTAACACACGCGTCGGCCCGGTCCGGCGAAAGTGCCGCAAGCAAGCCACCGGACGTCTGCGGATCGAACATCAATGGATAACGCTCGTTTTCGGCCGCCTCTGCAATGTTCCGAATGGCGCGGCGAAGCCTGACGTTGGCCGGTTGTAGCGAACTTAAAATGCCGGCCCGCACTGTTTCCAACGCACCGTCCAAAATAGGCAACGCGTTCAAGTCGATGCTGACGTCGACGCCTGAGCCTTTGATCATTTCCACCATGTGCCCGAGCAACCCGAATCCGGTGATATCGGTACACGCCCGCGCACCGTGTCGATAGACGCATTTCGCCGCGTCGTGATTCGACATCACCATAGAATCGAGCGCGGCATCGATCCAACGGCCTTTGGCTTTTTGCTGCATGTCGGCGGCAAACAGCGTGCCGGTGCCGAGGGGCTTCGTCAGCACCAAAACATCGCCGGGCTTCATGCCGGCTTTACGCAAAATTTCTTCACGATCGGCCAAGCCATTGACGGCAAAGCCCAGTGCGAGCTCCGCGCCTTCGCTGGTGTGACCGCCAACAAGAGCTGCACCCGCCGCGTTTAAGACCTCGAGTGCGCCGCTCATCATCTGTTTCACCGTGTCCTCGACTTTGGATTCGATTCCGTAAGGCACCGTGGCGATGGCGAGCGCGGTCTGCGCTTCGGCGCCCATGGCAAACACATCGCTGAGCGCATGGTTCGCGGCGATCTTGCCGAAGATATACGGGTCATCAATGAACGAGCGAAAGTAGTCGACGGTGTGCACCATCACCTTGCCGGGCGGCACTTCGACCACGGCAGCGTCGTCGGGTTCATGTAGGCCGATCAAGATGTCATCACGGGGTGCAGGTTTGAGGTCCTGCAACGCACGCGACAGCACATTCGAACCGACCTTGGCGCCACAACCGCCGCAACGCATGGCGATCGCTGAAATCTCTTTCATCGTATCCTGATTGGTCAGGCCATGATCGTACGTAGACTTTTTTTCGTCCGCCATCTTGGGCAAGTCCGTATATTTCGCCATCCAGCGACGATCGATCCAGTCTTTCCAGGTCCAGAATATTTTACCTTCGACGGACATCCCAGCGCGGGCCGCGATGGCGTATTTGTCGCCGGTACTGATCAGTGCCAGCGCTGCTTTTTGCGGGGTGAACGGCTGCAACGATTGGCCCAACAATGCGCGTCGAAGGTTTTCCGCCAGCGGCTTGCCTTGGCGCACCGCGAACACACCGGCTTTTTCACGCGGATGGTTGAGCACATTGGCGACGTCGCCTGCGGCAAAAATATCTTCATGCGAGGTCGAACGAAGGCTGTCTTCGACTTTCACAAAGCCGCCCGCATCGACATCCAAGCCGGAGTCCCGCAGCCAATCAGGTGCACTCGCCCCGGTCACCAGCAGCACCTCGTCGAGTTCCAGGGTCGTGCCGTTCGACAACGTCAATGTGCCATCGCCAACGGCGGTCGCTTCGACTCCCGAATGCACGTTCACGCCACGCGCATCCAACACACGCTGAAACTGGGCTGCCACGGCAGCTGAAAACGCCGGCAAGATACGGGGTGATCGACTGACCAAGTGGCATTCTATTTTCTCGGCATCGCGTCCGGCTTCACGCAGCATTTTTTGCAGCCGAAACTGGATCGCCAACAGCATTTCCACGCCTGCGGCGCCTGCGCCGACCACACCGATGCGATGTTCGCCGGGCTGCGCCATCACCCGCGCACTCAACTGATGCCACTTGTCGACGAAACGATTGATCGGTTTGACCGGCGTTGCGAACTGATCAGCACCGGCGACATTTTTCAACTGCGGCCGAGAGCCGATGTTGATCGACAAGACGTCATACGGCACCGCTGGACGCCCCGCACACACGACGGTTTTATTCACGGTATCGATCTTGATCGCTTCGTCGTGAAACAAGCGCGCGCCGGCAAACTGACAGAGCGGCCGCAGATCGACATGCGCTTCATCAAAATCGTAATGACCGGCGACATAGCCCGGCAGCATCCCGGAATACGGCGTGTGCACGTCGCGCGCGATCACGGTCAGGCGCACGCCCGGCTGCGGCTTCATGCCGAAGTTTTTCAGCACTGCAACATGGCTGTGCCCGCCGCCGATCAGCACCAGGTCTTTGAGGATAATGTCGTCGCTCGATTTCATCGCGTTCGTTCCAGAGTTATTTTTTTAATTGTTGCGCGGTATCGCTGAGATGCAGGCGCCCTCGTATCCGGCGCGACAAGATATCGATGCCAATGTTCAAAATCGCCGTGACGACAATCAAAAACATCGCGCGGTCCAATCGAATTTCGGACAGTGCACTGTCAATGAAGAAGCCTAACGTTGCAATGCCCAGGATACCCAAGATCGCGGTCTCGCGCATGATCACTTCCCAGCGATAAAATAAATACGCCAAAAATTGACCATAAATGCGCGGCAATATTTCAAACGCATATAAGTTGATGCCGGTCGCATGATCAGGTCGCAGCACCAATTGATTGGAAAAGCGTCCAATCAGATGCCCGATAATCGCACCGTTGTGCAATGACAAGGCGACGATGGCCGGCAACATCGATGGCCCCCATAGCTGCAAGAAAATATATGCCAAAATAAACTCAGGTGTGGAGCGGATCACAACCAATACCCCGTGCCCGATCGAACGGCCAAATCGACCCAGGAATTTATCTGAGATCAGGGGAAACATCATCAGCGCCAACATGCCGGTGCCGACCAGCGCGATCTGCGTCAAAATCAATGTCGCAACGATGCCTGGCAGCGCCATGTCGCTGAGCATCATCCACAGCCAGCCTGCGAAATCGGGCAACACGCCGGCGGCAAACACATCGTGCCCGCGGAGAGGCGACGGCACGATATCGACAGTGAAGAACCGCACGATGTTGGTCATCTGGATCTCGACGCCGCCGCCCAGCAAGAACGGTGCGATCAACGCGTAAAGGCCGATCAAACGCACACGCATCCAGTATCGCAGGCTGGCAATCAAGATATAGAACATGATCATCAACGCGGCCGCTTCGGAATAGTGGCCTTCACTGAATGCTGTTTCCAGATAAAAGCCCAAGGTCGGCAAACCGACAAAACCGAGTACGGCGCTGGACCGAAGCCCGCACTCAAATCGGTAACTGGTGTAGTTCTTGATATGCACCCACACAGTCGGCAGGCGCGCGTATAAAAATGCAGACACCATGTCTGCGCCCGGCGCCAACACTTTGGACGCGCGCAAATCCGCTTCTTCCAAAGTTTCCGCATAGACTTTTGCGCAGATACCGGCGTAGGGGATGGCGATCGCCAGCACACCCGTCAGTGGCGTCAGGCCAAACATCTGCAAAAATATCAGCGCCCAAAACAGTTCGTGAATGGCACGGATAAATGCGCACACCCACCGCACCGGGCCGACGTGGAAAAACTGCGACAGCACAAACCCGCCGACAGCCCCCAGGGCAACACCGCAGAATGCGAATGCGACCGTGCGCACCAAGACCCAGCCGATGTCACCGACCGCTGAAAAGTCGGGCGTCGCAAAACCCAGCGCCATTCGCTGCAATTCGGACCATGGGTCCAGCGTGGTAATATGCACATCGGCGATCAGCAAACAGCCGAGGGCAACCACGACGAAAAGGCCACTAACCCTCAGCATGGGCGGCCTCGCAACCTTTGGCCTGCGTCACATATCGCAAACAGATAGCCAAGTTATTTCATATACAGAAAATCGAGATCGGCACGCGTCACTTGGTCGGCGGCAACGTCGATGGCAATGTTTTGATCCTTGATGCCGATAATCCGTGTCGAATATTCCAGTGCCAGTTCGACGTCATGCATCGCCAACACAACGGTATCAAAAGACGTCGTGATTGCGTCCATGATCACGCGGGACTGATGCTGGTCGTTGGCTGACACCGGTTCATCCCCCAACAACGCAGGCCCACCCTGATGGATCGCACGGCATATCGCGGTGCGTTGCTGCTGTCCGCCGGATAACTCGCCGACCTTGCTGAACAATTTATCACCGAGACCCAGTTGTTCGGCAATCGGTCGCACACGTGCGATCTCAGACGGACGTGGCCAAACCAAATTCAACACATTGTGCGCCATCGAATGACGCTGTAATGCGCCCATGTAAATATTGTGAAAAACGCTGAGGTTCCCGACCAAACCCAAATCTTGCGGCACGAACGCGGTGTCAGCCGCATAGCGATGCTGCAATACGGATATCAAAGTGGATTTGCCAGCACCACTTTCACCGATCAACGCGACGCGTTCACCATCGTTGATCGACATCGAAACACCGCGGAGCACGATGTCTCCGCGGTATCCGAAATCTTCATCACTCAGATTAAATCGCAAGGTCAGTCAATCAGCTTGATTTGCTTGGCAACATCCAAGATCGGTTGATAGTCCGCGTTCGATGCCGGAATAAAGCTGGAGCGCGGGAACGACGCCAACAGATCCGGATCGCTCATCGACAGCAATGCTTTCGTCACGCGTTCAGTAAAGCCGGCACCAAACGTCTTGTCCACGTCGCCACGGATCGACCACTGATAGTCCGGATACGGGGGCGTTTTCCAAATCACCGAAACTTTGCTTTCGTCGATCTTGCCGTCCTTCAGTTCGTCGATCCACACTTGGAAGTTCACAGCACCCACCTGATAGGCGCCCGACTGCACCAGCGCGATGGTCTTGGAATGGTTGCCGCTGAAGCCGACTTTCGAGAAGACGTTATCCGGCGACCCACCGAGTTCGTTACGAATATAGTATTCCGGCATCAGACGGCCGGACGTCGAACCCTTAGAACCGAACGTAAAGGTCTTGCCTTTAATACCCATCGGAAAGCTATCGCTGGCGTTTAGTCCGGTGCTCGAATGCGCAATGATGTAGGTCTCAAACGCCGGGTCTTCCGCGCCCTGGGCAATGGCCTTGGAGCCTTCGACAAGCGAACGGGCACGTACCCCGGACAAGCCACCGAACCATGCCAACTGCACTTGATTGTTACGAAAAGCGGTAACGGCAGCCGCATAGGACTTAACCGGGATATACTTGGTTTCAACGCCAAGTTCCTTGGCCAGATACGCGGCGACTTTGCCAAACCGCTCAATCAGCTTGCTTTCGTCTTGGTCAGGGATCGCGGTGAAGACGAACGTCTCGGCGACAGCAGCTTTCGGCGCCATCGACGCGATGCCAATAAAAATCGCTAATGCACTGATAAATATAGTTATTTTTTTCATGAAAAAGTTAACCTCATCCTGATTTAATGGTTTAAATCGACGTGATCTGCGTATCGGTGCCCGAACTTCGCACCACCGACACGATGATTCTAATGAATTCTCAAATTATAAGGGGAACCGGGGATGGCGTTGCAGCATTTAAAATGAGATTGTGCGGAAATGCAAAGTATACAGAGATATCCGGGCATCCCGCCACAGAAGGTCAAACACTGATGAGTGCGCCCATCAAGGAAACTGAAATCTGGGACGCTGCGGAATATGACATGATCATCGATGTCCGCGCCCCCGTCGAATTCGCGGACGATCACATTCCGGGCGCCATCAACCTGCCGGTGCTGTCGAACGAAGAGCGTGTCATCATCGGCACATTATATAAGCATGAGTCCCCCTTTATCGCCCGCAAGAAGGGTGCTGCTTTGGTGGCACGTAACATCGCCACGCATATCGACACCGTGCTGCACGACAAGCCGACCGACTTCACGCCGCTGATCCATTGTTGGCGCGGCGGCCAGCGCTCGCATTCCTTCGCACAAATCTGCAGTGCCATCGGCTGGCGCAGTTACGTGCTTAAGGGGGGCTACAAATTTTATCGGCGCGCCGTATTGGCACAACTTCAGACACTGCCGCCAACTCTCAATCTGATCATCATCGCTGGCCGCACGGGATCACGGAAAACGGACATCTTGACGGCACTTGCAGCCAAAGGCGCGCAGGTTCTCGACCTCGAAGGGCTTGCCTCGCATCGCGGGTCATTGCTGGGACGGGTCGCGGATACGCCCCAGCCAAGCCAACGCATGTTCGAAACCGCAGTAAATGCGGAATTAGAACGCTTTGATCAGACCAAGCCGGTGTTTGTTGAATCCGAAAGCTCGCGCATCGGCAATGTTCAGCTGCCGGCAGAGCTCTGGAAACAAATGACCAAAGCGCCGAAAATTCCCATTTCAGCCCCACGCGAAGCGCGCGCGCAATACCTGTTGAAAGGGTATGCACACCTGACCGAAGACATCACAGATTTAGACAAATTGATTGCCGGCATGACGCGGCGCCACGGCCATGAACGAACGAGTCACTGGCGTTCCCTGATCGATGCAAACGCCTGGGGCGAGCTAGCATATGAACTTTTGGAAGCGCACTACGATCCGGCGTACGACACCACCTTGCAACGGCATCAACGCCCCGTGCTTGGCGAAGTTACGCAAACAGATTGCAGCGACGAAGCTTTGGCGAAAACCGTGGACGCAATTTTGAATATTCAAAACGCAAGCCCACTGTCCCACGTCGGTTGACGCACAAATAACAATCAATAGGTTAAATTAGAATCACTTTGTTAACCTAGTTGAGATAACAGAGTTTAGAGACATCCAAATATTCCGTATTCGGGACGCACACGAAGATGGCAGAATCACCCGCGAGCACACGGCCCAAAAACCCCGACGGCACGGTCAATTGGATTGTCGTGTTTGACGATCCCAATCGCGGCATCCTGCAGGCCATTGATAAGACAACCAGTATAAAACAGCTGGCCGGCTTGATCTCGCAGGTCGCACCATTGTTGTTTCAACGTAAAAACGATGCCGCCGTCCGTGAAGAATTCGCGGAAAAGATGAATGGTATTTTGGCTGGCGAAGACCAACTTGGTTTTGCCGACACCAAGAACATGATCCGACGCACCCTTGAAGCGGAAAGAACGCACCGGATCGAAGAAGCAAAAAAGTATCTTGCCAACAAACCCGCGGGCCAAAGCCTAGATCGGCGAAAAGCGAATTGGTCGTTTTCGATCGCGGGCGCTTTTTTTGGGACGCCGCGACGAACGATATCCAGTATCGGGTTTATCCTCATTGCAATCATCGGTGTTGCGTTGACGCAAATCGATATCGACAAACTGATCACGGCAGCGCCTCCGAGCGAAGAAGAAACCGCCGAAACGGCCACCGCGCCTGAACCGGCCGCGCCTGAAAAACCTGTAGACACCGAGCCACCGGCACCCAAGCCCGTAGATGAGAAGTATCCGGTTTTCCTAATGAAGCCGATTACTTTCTTGATCGCGAATTCCCGATTATCGATTGTGCCTGTCATCGTTGCGCCAGCGTATGATGAAGATGAGGAGATTTGCCGATTGGCACCGCGCATCGAAGAGGCGTTAAACTTCGCGATGGGACCAATAGCGCAACGAGGGCAAGCTTTGAGTGCTACGGAATTGTCGCGCATCGCAGCCAAAATAAGAAGCGACATGGATCAGTACTTAGGGGACGACAAGCTTGAAAGCCTGTATCTCATCGATACGCGAAAATTTGAACAATCCGCGCTCCGCACCGCATATCGTGGTTGCGGTTTGTTCGAGCTGTCAATCAGCCCTGCCGATTTACGCGCAAAATAGGCACGAACTTCTAGTCGAGCAGTCGGATTTCGCCTTTGGCTGGCACGACAGTCACTCGCGCACCTGACGGAATTGCCGTGGTGATGTCGATATCAAACCGGTCAATCATAGCTAAATTCGCAAATGCGGCGCCCTGCGCCATGATCGGATTTGCAAAGTTCAGAATCAGCGCTTTCGGTGTGACACCGCGGGATACCATTTCCTGCAACATCCACGCCGATGCAACACCGCCCTTGGCCGCGTTCAAAATCAGAATTTTGCCATCATAGCTCTGGCCGTAAAGCTTATGCTGCGGACGCGAGAAAACACCTTTGATTCGGTCCAAGTCATAGCGTGCAGAAAAATTATCGGATGCCACCAACGCCTCGCCCGTGACCTCGTCACCGATGCCGGCATGTCCTTTGAAAACGTGTGTCATTGTGCTGCCTCCGAAATACGACCCTGCACGGCACTATCTACACACGCCTCCATTGTTGCCAACACTGGCTCATAACCGTAGCCGCCCAAGATATTGACCAATTTCGCAGAATTACTCATCAAGCGTTTCCAGCCATTCGCTTCGCCAATTTCACGGGCATACATTTGATAGAAGCAGACCCCCGACAACACCATGCCGCCTGCACCTTCTATGGTTTCGGTCAGCCCCATGCGGTCGCAAGCGTATTTGATTTCAGGTGATGTCGTCGCGATCAATGCAACGTCTTTGTGGATATGGCGATCTTGCATCAATCCGGCTAGGGTCTGCATTTCCATTAACGACAACTGTGGTCCGGCAAACACAACGACGTCGAGTTTATCGTCGCTCGGCATATATGATTGAATCAGCGCATCGACTTCAAGTTTGCCGATTTTTTCGGCTTTCGGCACAACCGCGTCGAAGACAGCAGCCAACGTCGGCGCTTCTGGAGTAATGCCGATCATGTGAAAAAGCGGCGTTGAGCCAAAGCTCGCCAACGCAGCACCGAATTGCTTCAATTCGTCAGACGTCGGCGCATCGTCAATCCCAGTGATCACAGGCACTTCCCAATACGAGGCCATCTTACGCCCCACATAAGCACCCAATGCACCCCAGTCGCTGAGGTCCTTGGGACGGAAATCAACCTCGAATACACAACTGCCGCGCCGGACGGCATCCAAGTGAAAACCATAACGGGGTGCACGGCCGGTTAATGCCGCAGCCAATGCAGACGGGCCGCCTTCGAAATTTGTGCGCGCACCCTGCACGCTGTTGGCATAAATGCTCGATCCCGTATCGCCGAACGCGACATGCTCGCCCAAT
>JAFMCK010000330.1 GCA_017857825.1 Rhodospirillales bacterium | reverse complement strand
CTTTGCCTTCGGTGCGCACGTGCGCGAAATCGTCTTGGAACGGGCTGGCGCGCAGATGGCAGGCGCCTCGGTTCGATGTCGCGTAAGCCAAGCCCATGCCCTGCATGGCGCGTGGATCGTAGCCCGGAAATTCCTGGCCTTTGACGACCATCGCCATTTCCGGATGACCGTATTTTTCACATAAACGTTTGGCGCCGAGGCCGATGTCTTTGCCGAAACCTGTTGCCGTGCCGACAACTTCAGCCGCCCAGCAGAGCGCTTCTGCGGAGCCGAATTCAAGGGCCATGCCGCCGGTGTCTTCTTTGGTGATGGCGCCGGCCTTATACAGGTCCATGGCGGCGGCGACACTGACACCGAACGAAATCGGGTCCATGCCGTGTTCGTTGCAGAGTGCGCTGGCATAGGTCGCCGCATCGATATCGTCGACGCCGCACATCGGCCCGACGGCATAAATGCTTTCGTATTCAAGCCCCCCCATGGAGGTCTTGTAGCGCGGCTTGTCCTTGATCGAGAAATGCTCCGGATCGATGGTTGCGATGCGTCCGCAACCGATCGAGCACGCGAAGCACGCTTTGTTGGCTTGCAGGTTGGCGCGGCCATCGCTGCGGCGCGGCGTGTGCGCAGCTTTGACGTTCACTTTGTCGGCGCCGTCGAATTGCACGGCGTGGCAGTTCAAGGTCGGCAGCGAGCCATATGAGTTGGTCACGTCGAGCATGGCGTGGGTGCCGATGGTCGACAGACGCTTGCGAGGTGCGCTGGGGTCGAGCTTGGCGCGGGCCGCCTCGTTCGCGATGCGGAACGCGGCAGGGTTGGCAACTTTGGTGCCGACCGTCCCGTATGCCGCGATTGCTTTGAGGTTTTTCGAGCCCATCACGGCGCCGACGCCGGAACGCCCGGCGGCCCGGTCGCGGTCGTTCATGACACAGGCAAAGCGGCAGAGGTTTTCGCCGGAAATGCCGATCGACGCGATCTTCAGGTTCGGATTTTGGTGCTTGGCGTGGATTTTATCTTCGGTGTCCCACACCGTTTCGCCCCAGATGAAGTCGGTTGCCGGCAAAATCCGCACATCGTCGTCTTCGATGACCAGATAGCAGGGCTCGGGCGACTTGCCTTCCAGGATCAGCATGTCCCAGCCGGCGAGCTTGAGATACGCACCGAATTGCCCGCCTGAGTTGGAGCATGCAATCGCGCCTGTCAGCGCGCCCTTGGTGATCACCGAGTAGCGGCCGCCGGTCGAGGCGCCGGTTGCGGTCAACGGGCCGGTCGCGAAAATCAGCTTGTTGCTGGGATCGAGCGCATCAATGGTTGGGTCGATTTCTTCGGACAGATACTTGGAGCCGAGCCCGCGTTGGCCGATATAGGTTTCGGCCCATTCCATATTGAGCGGTTCAGGCTTGATTTCGTGCGTCGAGAGGTCGATCCGAAGTACCTTACCTTGCCACCCCATGAGGCGTCTCCTGTCGTAGAAAAATGCTGTTGATGGGCCGATCCGCCCGTTCCCATGACGCTACGATATTCGACGCCGAATGGGAAGGCTGGGCTTACGGCGTTTCCCGCTTTGGCCCGCGCGCAGGCGATTCCCTATCTCTGGAACCTTGGTGCGACGCCAGCTGACCTCAAAGACCCATTCTCGCAATCCGTGGAAAATTTATCACGAGGACGAGAAACTTTGAATGTTGTTGGCGATCACGTGAAACCGGATGTTGTACCGCAGCATCGCCAATGTCCGCTTCTAGCCAGAATCAGACTTATGCATTCGTGAAAATTGCTTGATTGGTCGTGTCACTTAACAGGCAAACACCCCGACGCGAACGCCGGGGTGTGTTTTGCTTGAATTTTTACGGCGCTCATTACGGTAGACCTTCATCAACCGCCTAAACTAGAGGCCAAAAAGTCTGAGAATGCGTCCCAAGATTGCCTGTCTGCAGTTTCTTGGTAGCGGCTCGAATCGAAAACCGTGAACGCGTGCGGTGCGCCTGAATACACTTGGATCTCATATGGAACGCCGGCGGTTTCCAACTCGCGTGAAAGCTCAGCCACGTGATCCATCGTGATCGACGTATCTGCACCGCCATGTGCGACAAGAATAGGTGGTGTGTCGGCGGCGTATTTTTGACCTTCTGGCGTTGCTAAGCCGCCGTGAAAGGTCGCATAACCCTTAATCCCAGATGCCTTACCCGAGCGCGCTAATTCGAGCGTTGCGGCGCCCCCAAAGCAATATCCCATGACGACAGTCGGTTGGTCGCTTGATTTGCGCGCTTCTGCGAGGCTAGCAAGGATCAATGTCCGCATCCGCTCGCGATCTTTATACAGCTTGCCCGTTTCAGCCTTCTTAGCACCGGTCTCAACCGGTCGATTTCCTTTGCCATAAAGATCGACTGCAAAAGCATCGTAGCCCATTTCCGATAGCATATCCGCTCGCTTCACCTCATAATCCGTCAGGCCGTCCCAATCGTGAATGACGAGAACCAACCCCTTCGAGCTGCCAACCGCTTTCGCTTGATAGCCCTCGAATTTTTCACCGTCCACGCTGTAGTTAACCACCTCACCCGCCTGTGCGACGAGCGGCATTAGTGACATCGTCAAAGCAAAAGCCCAAATTCGCATATTATTCTCCAAATAAAATTGTGGGTGATAGACTAAGCTATATATTTACCGTGCTTTTACGTTTTCAACTGCGGGCACTCTAACCGTATCTTAAATAAAGGGGCTGACATAGATAAGCTCGAAGTATTCATATTTTTACCCATTCGACTAG
>JAFMCK010000329.1 GCA_017857825.1 Rhodospirillales bacterium | reverse complement strand
AAAGCCATTTGGAAATCGGTGCGAGCAACATGCGCCCCCATCACTTTGACGGACCCGCTCAGCTCAGCCGCGCGCAACACATCGCGAAATTGCGCCGGTGTGAGACGCCTGGCAACGTATCGATGAAGTTGCTTGATCCCCATGCCGACCACCGATGGGTGCGCGGCATGCCACGCGGCAACGGCGTGCGATATATCGTCGGTAAAAGTGCGCCAACGCCGGTCCGAGATAAGCACCTCGGCTCCATCCGGCCCAGCGCGCACCGCATCAACCGACGCACAGAGCCCTGCCATATCTGCGTCATACAGGTTCCATACCTGCGCAAACACAGTGACATCGACAACCCCTTCACCGACGTCGAGCAGCGCGGTTAAAACCGCTGCGGGGTCACCCAGCGCCATCGCGCGAAGCCGCGCAAGCCGTTCCGCTGCGCGGACCCGCGTTGTCGGCGGCGCCGGATTGATCACACGCCCGCCACCGATGGTGCGCGTGGCGGAACGATCACGAAGGATCAGGCGATCTCCGCAGACTGCCGATACAGGGCGCTGTAAAACCACATGCACCAGGCCGCACGCCCCCGGTTTGATCTGGTCGCCGTCCAAGACCTGTATCCGGGCCGGGATATCCGCCGCGCCTAAGTGCAGGTGCACGGCGGCACGTGGGCCAAACGGACGCACCTCGCTCGGCAAGATGGAAATCTCCGCATCCAGGCGAAGCGTCGGCTGACAGCGATCCGCCGCGACCAGCCAATCGCCTCGGGACACAGTTTCAATATCGACATCTGCACCTACGATGTTGATGCCGAGACGTTGTCCGGCTATCCCCGCATCAAGGGAAGTGCTTTGCGCATGCAGGCCACGCACCCGCACCGCGTGCCCGCCCGGCGCAACAACAAGTCGATCGCCGACGGCAACCCGCCCGGCAACCACCGTGCCCGTCGCCACAAGCCCGCTACCGACCACCGAAAACGCACGATCAATAACAAAGCGGAGCGGTCCATCGGCATGCGAACGCTGATGGTTTGCCGCTTCGGTTGCCAGGTGTGCCTGCACCGCGGCAATACCCTGGCCTTGATGCGTCGCGACCGCAAACACCGGCGCGCCGGCAAGGCCGGTCTCCGCCAACATTACCGAGACGGCAGCCCGGACATCATCGACCCTCTCCGCCGGCACCTTGTCGCATTTGGTGATGACGCACGCGCCACGGCTGATCCCAAGTAAATTCAAGATCGCCAGATGCTCAACGGTTTGCGGCATCGGACCATCGTCGGCAGCGATCACCAGCAAGACGAAGTCGACGCCCGCAGCGCCGGCCAGCATCGTGTGCACAAATCGTTGGTGGCCCGGCACATCAACAAAGCCGAGGGTTTGGCCATCCGGCAGTGTCTGATAGGCAAAACCGAGATCGATGGTCATCCCACGTCGCTTTTCTTCGGCGAGGCGATCGGTATCGACGCCGGTCAATGCACGCACCAAAGCCGTCTTGCCGTGATCAACGTGGCCCGCCGTGGCGATAATCATCGGCGTGGGGCGTCGGCGCCTGCCATGCCGTCAAGTTGGCCGAGCAGCGCCGGCTCATCAGCCTCATCTAAGCAGCGCAGATCAAACAGCAACGCGCCGTCGGACAACCGCCCGATCACCGGCAATGGGAGCGCGCGAAATAAGGCTGCCAGTCGCTCGGCGGCTTTTCCCTGCCCGCGGCGCCCGGTGATCGGTGTGATCGCGAGAGCAACACTTGGCAGGCGATCAACCGGCAGAGACCCACTGCCCACCTGACTGAAGCAGTCCTGGGCGGTCACGGCCGCGGCACCATCCAAAGATTTTGCAAAAGCCGGCAGCAGGCGATCCGCTTGCGCGCGAATCACATCAACGCTGCGGGTGAGCATCCGCAGCACCGGGACCCGCGCCGCAAGGCGATCCGGGTCACGGTAAAGCTGCAAGGTTGCTGCCAAACCGGCCAGCGTCACTTTATCCAGACGAAGCGCACGCTTCATCGGGTTCTTTTTGAGTTTCTTGATCAGATCAGCGCGCCCGCAGATGATCCCGGCCTGAGGCCCACCCAGCAGCTTATCGCCAGAAAACGTGACCAGATCCGCGCCGTTTTCCAATGCCGCCTGCGGTGTCGGCTCGTGGGGCAGTCCGAGCGCCGTAAAGTCCGTCAGCGTACCACTGCCAAGATCGATCACGAACGGCACGTCGTGGGCATGCGCGATGGCGGCAAGATCGCGTTCAGCAACTTCGGCTACAAACCCGTCGATACGGTAATTCGCCATGTGTACTTTCATGATCAGCGATGTTTTTGGCCCAATGACGGCTTCGAAGTCCGACGCATGGGTACGGTTGGTGGTGCCGACTTCGATCAGCTTGCAGCCTGCACTCGCCATGATTTCCGGCATTCGGAACGAACCACCGATTTCGATTAATTCGCCTCGGGATACCGGCACTTCTTTGCGCCGGGCAAGCGCCGACAACACCAACAAAACCGCCGCTGCATTGTTGTTGACGACAGTCGCCGCCTCGGCCCCCGTCAGCTCACAAATCAGCTCTTCAACGTGGGAATCCCGGTCACCACGCCGGCCGCTCGCAAGGTCGTACTCAAGATTGCTGGGCGCCAGCGCCGCATCGCGCATTGCTTCGGCGGCAACCCCAGCCATTGGCGCGCGGCCAAGGTTGGTATGAATGACCGTCCCGGTGAGATTGATAACGCGCTGCATACTGGGCATTGCCGCCGCGTCCAACCTGGCTCTGACGGCCTGCAAAA
>JAFMCK010000058.1 GCA_017857825.1 Rhodospirillales bacterium | reverse complement strand
ATCAAACTGGCCAAAGTCTCTCATAGGGACTGGACCACTTAGATCAGGCTGATCACATTGTTGCTGACGTTAGGCATCTCCGTACAATTTGGTTAACTACATTTTAACCAAATTGTACATTTATAGTCGATACTGATTTCTTCAATGTTTCCAATCTATAGCATCGTTCCGCGAGTACCTCCAGCTTACAATAAACATCCACGGAAAGTGTGCGTCTATAATACCCAATAGAGCATTGAGTGTTGGCCATAACCACGAAACCCACCATTTTGGTGGGTTTCGTCAGGTGTCATAAAAGTAAAATTCATAGATATATTGAAATTACTTGTTATTACAAGCACACCTTTGATTAAGTCCAACTGTAATTAGTCTTTAGAACCTTGCGCTAAACAGGGTCGGGTTCCATGATTTTCCGCCAAGAGAAATCGTATGACCGACCAAAGTTGCAGAACCAAAATCAACACCCGACTCGACCCTGATCCCAATTAGTCCTTGTGGTGTCTTTTTTGAAATATCAATGTCTGCATCTATACAGACGTTTGCTGTTACGCCTGGGTAAGAAATTGACTTCACATTGGAACCGTCTATCTCACAAGAGACTCCGGACGCATTATCAAAAACCAATGCACCATCTGCCAACAAGTTCATGCATATTGAGGTTTTTGTTCCCAAGGCCATACTGCATGACATAGGAATAACAACATGCTGCCCAAACATATCGACAGACACAGTATTTGAAATTTTAATTTCATCTTTAGAAATACCGTCCATGGAGGCGTAAACACCTCCGTCTACTTTAACTGACATCTTCCCAAACCCCTTGTGTGCACATTTTTTTACATCTGGAGTTCCTGGAATTGCTGGAGTGCATGGGCCACTAATTGTATGATGGCATTTCTTTTTGGGATGTTTCATAGATGGGCACGGATAGCCAATACTTTTCGATGGAAGACAATGCTTTGACACACCCGGCGTGCCGGGTATTGTAACGCATTGGTTGATGCTGAAATCCTCCGTCATATGCTCACCCCAAGAAACAAGTTCATTAGCTGAGATTTGCGTTGGCAGAATGCAAACGACAATGAATAAGAATGTTTTCTTAATATATTTTTTTAACAATGTGCACCTCTGTAGTTATATGATGGATCAATACGAATTTTCAAAATCATAAAATTGATTTCAGATATTATAAATAAAAAAAGGTACTGTCATGTTTTTTTCTGTCAAACCGCTTTTTTTACCACTGTGATGTTATTGGCAATGGCGGACTCATATTTAGTGCTTGATAAGGATATTTTATGAAAAATGCTTTCTAACTTGACTGCATAATTACCCCTCAGGATCTTCTTGCGCATAACTACAAAGAAACAAGGGACCAAACGGCGGCACCATTACCTGCAAGCGCCCAAATATGACGATCTAGGTGAACATGAGTGAGTGGATTAAGCAGTTTCGCAATCTCGAGGAAGCCAGCACTAAACGCAACCATAATCCGAAGAAGTGTATAATAGCCGTAGGGCAAAGGTGCCAAAGCAACAAGTAACATTATTGCAGGAATGGTGCACTAAAGCTTGTCTTGAGATATATCAATTTGTCGGCGCAACATTCGTTACGGGCAACTCAGGGAGCGGCAAGGGTTCGAAATTAGAGGTTAGCGTATCGGTCAAAGTTTGACCAATTGTTATGTTAGTTTTGCCAGCCTCGATTGTCCATACGTCTTTTATAACGTCCAGGGTTTTTACGTACAAATCTTTCGCGTCCGTTTTGTCTAATTTTTGATTTTTGGAAAACTCACATAGCCGATAAAACATTTCACGCGCAATCAAAACAGCAGGAGTGCGACCAGCCATTTCAACTTCTCGAGAGTTTTCACTTTCTCCGCCGGCATCACTTTCGTTGCCCACTGAAATTAAAGTTACTGAAAAATCACTGGCTTCGCCTTGGTCAAAAGCTGCATCTGGCGCAGGATGAGTACAGGAATGGTAATCTTTTGAAAAGTCGTAACTGATAATGTGACTTAGGCTCGCCGTGTTGGAAATCACGGTTCCATTGTCGACACTCGTTATATGTGGCTTTGGTTCATAAATGTCTGAACAGGCGCTCAACATGAGGCTAAAAAACATCAGCACTGGTACAACAATTTTATTTTTCACTTTTAACCTCACATTATAATAATATCATAAGTTTATTGTTAAACTCACATGATTAAGAAATTGTTATTTTATGTTATTAATCCGTGTGTTGCTGAGATAGGCACATCGAAGAGTACGAGGTATAAAAACCGCATACTTTGAAGTGGTCCTAGTTTTTAGGACAGGTTTGCGGCTTGGCTAAGGTGCATAGATTTTCTGTTCATGCCACTTTTCGTATCTGTGCTTTGCAAAAGTATGCGTTGTCAGGCGTTCGTTTATCAAGTGCCGTATTTGGCCCGCCATTTATAAAAACTGGCATTGCTCATGCCATGCTCTCGACATAACTCAGGAATTGGCATTCCTGCCAATGCCTGTTTCAGAATGTTGATGATCTGACTGTCTGTATAACGTGATTTCTTCATCTGAATCTCCTTCATAAACATTACGAGAAAATTCTACTTTTGAAGACCACTCTTTTTAGGGGGCATTACCGTGTCATCCAAAGATCCCAAAAACTCCACCTATACCGCCTTAAGCTAGTTTCCTTTGACAAGACCCGAGCAAATATAAATAAAGCTAATTTATATTTAAATAGAATATACAAATAACAACTCCAAGTGTGATTATTGGTGCTGCATAATCTGATATTTTTTCAATTTTTCGTATTTTATCTCCACCGCCATCTAAATAGTATTCACCTAATACAACGCTAAAAAGAAGATTAAAAATTACAACTATCATTGTGATAATGAATAGATAGTCGATCAATGTTAAATAATGAGTAGATGGAATATCATCTGAAAGGGTAAATTTTAAGGCAAAAGTAGTCAAAAGAAGGCTGATTTGCCCCATAACGCGCATATCAATATTTTCTTTAAATCGCATTGAGCTGAAAGTGTTAAGCATAAGAGAAATGAATAAAACACCTAAAATAGGGATGAATATTTTTTGCAAACTATCCAAAAAGTCATGCTTTAAAGTAAAAGATAATGATAATTTTGAGTATATATCATGATTGCTACTCAATCTATTATCCAGCAGCGTGTCCATGCTTTTCCCCAGAAGCGACCAATTTCCAATAATAACATTATCATTTCTATCTATGTGACCAATAGAATCATTGCTATCTTTGTGACCAATAGAAAAGCTAACTGGCTTGAATAACATCTCTGAGGAATCATGCTTAAAGGCAACCATTCCAATATTTAGATCAAGATTTCCAAAAGGATAACTTGTCATTTCACTTTTAATAGGCAGATAGGTAGAGAATTTCTCAAAAATTTCTATCGACCCATCTGGATTTATAGAAACAGTTCTAAATAATTGTTCTCGGCGAGAAAGCTCAGACTTTACTATAAATTCCGGATGCCAAATTTGCTCAAGTATTTCTTGTGCGTGGGAACCTGAATAATGATGCTCCTTTAATTTCGAAATAATGTTTAGATCGTCTTTAGAAGGGCGCCACTTTAAAATAACTTCTGCCTCAGCCTTATAAGATCTTTCACTGATATTTATGTCAAAAACTCGATCTAGAACAGTATAAATATCCACATTTATAGGCTCTGACGCTTTTATGTGCGATTTTGCCATATCATGTCTACTTGTGGATGTTTTATTAATCTTATCCTCGGCTAAGCCATCAAAACTAAAAAGAATGATTATCACAGCGGTTATAAATCTTATGAACATAATTATTCTAATTTCCATGTTGGTAAAAAATAAATATTATCTGATTATGCGGCTAATATTGTCAAATCAAACCTCACATTAAACGGACTACTCACTCCGCCTAATTTTTAGGAGACCTCAGCATAAGCCGCTATTTTTGACATAATTAGATTACGTATGGATTTCCAGTAGAAGCAAATATTTGCGCATTTTTAGTTTGAATACGGTTGATTTGACGTGATTCTCCAGCTCATTCCTAGGTTTTGGCCGCACTTATCCAGCATAATTTGGCTCTGGCAACCCGGAGAGGGTCAAGAACTTAGGCCCTTTGCGAACGTTATGGGCGATTGCCACAATACCGTAGGCGGTCATATTCTTTGCCAACCCCATAAACCGTGTTCGTGCTAAACCGCAGCGGCTTTTATACTTGGCAAAGGGTCGTCTCACCACCAGTACATTTCATCGTTACGCCTGCTATCTTGGGGGGATAAAGGATTATTGCGGTAGTCTTTGCGCTGCACCTGATCTGCAATGTCAAACTGTTCCAGTTTATCGCGTGTCTCTTGCGAACTGTAAGCTGCATCCGCGTAAAGAGCCATCTCATCACTAAGCAAAAGCGTATCGCGTTCAACACTGTCATGCACATTGCCTGCTGTAACTGTTTGGCGCTGAATGAACCCGTCTTCATCTACGCCCGTATGGACCAAGTAGCTATAGATGAATTTTAAATTGCCGCGACTGTCTTCTTTAACATGCTATCCTGCATCTTTATCACGTTTTGGTTGGCCGTCTTTACCGTTGCCTGAACTCGATTGCGCGGCTTCAATTGGTGTTGCATCAATAATATTAATCCGCCCTTCTGTCAGGATCATATTTTTAGCCTCAAGCTGATGGTTGATCTCTCTCAAAAGACTCTCCCATAGATCATGTTCTGCCAATTGATTGCGGAACCGCCCCAATGTTGATGCCTCTGGAACATCACCCCCCAGTTCAAGGTGGCAAAACTTATGAAATATCAGGTCACGATAAAGGCACTGTGACAATTCGGCGCACTTGCAGCTATCCTCGATTACACCTATCAAAACAAAACCGCCGCCTCCAAGGGAGACGACGGTAGGGTCTTGATGGTTGCGGGAGCTGGATTTGTTCAAGCTCCTACAATTCAGATTTACATCTGAAGTCTGTTGCAAACCAAGTGTGGCAGGGCACAATGGCCCTGCCACATCTAGATTAGATATCTTTTGGCTTAACTAGTTCTATCGCATCATCAACCTCAATTTTAAGATATTTGACGGTACTTGCCATGCAGCGTTTTCAAAAAATTCAAAGTTTGCAGAAATTCACCTCAATCCATTCATCCGTAACGAACCACTTTAATCTCCAACGCCACCTCATCACCCGAGACGATTACAAAACAAAACGCAAAGCTGCACTCATCGAATGGCAGCAACTTTATGCTGCATAAATCGGCCTATCAGATGGTAAACTGAGACGAGTTCGCATTCGTCTGACAGCACCGCCAGAACCTTAATTTAAGACATTGATAAACAACAGAAAAGTCTATGCATTTCTATTTAGGGGTACAAAATGGGGTGCAAAATATACCTCTCCCATACCTAATCATAGGCTCCCTTGCGTACATTGAATCACGCATAAAACCCTCCCTGCTCCAGGGAGCATGCGGTAGTGCCGACTGAGGGAGTGACTGAGGGCTAAGTAAGCTTATTAGGCGTAGCGTAATAAGCGTTAGCCCGAAGGAGCGAGTGAGGGAGAGTGCTACAGGCATGCTCCCGGCTTAGACACTAAAAAAAGACCTCCCCCCCCCCTTAAAAACCGACAAACCCGGGAAACCCAGCAGTTCTGGGGTTTTTTCGGTTTCCGAGTTTTACACTAAATCTCGGACCTTAATTAAAGCAAAGGGCAAATTTCATTTGGCCTTCTGCCTTCCGGCGAGGATGGGGGTAGCAACGGAAAGAATCTTCTCGTGGATTCAGGCACGGTTTATTGGAGCTGAGAGCCACGCGCAGCCCTGCAAGGGCGAGCATGGCGACACTGGTTGAGCTATTAAGAACGGCACGGAAGGTTCTTGTAGGCGCGAGGGGCAAAGCCCCTTAGCCCTTTGTGTATAGCATGAACCCTTGCCCATTGAGCTCTCTAAACAGGGGTATGAACGCTCTAATAGGGAATATGTGATAGTTGACCCACCCATTAAATCCAGAGGGCCAACATCGACACCCCGTCAGGTATCACAGGAAGGCGCCCAAAGGGAGACATAAAGAGGACTGAGGTGGTCTTGGGCTGTCTGTCTTGATTGGTCTACCCCTCTAAGGGCCGACTAAAGCTACTTTAGTTCAACACAAAAATCTCAGACGGCATTAACGATAGAGGCTCTTGGGTCTTCCCCCGGTGGCCCCCGTGGTCGATCTCAAGAGCGCCTTGGAGGCCCCTCGGGAACCGTTTGAGATCTCCCAAGGTGCAAACAGGGGGCTTCCCTCAGGAGGCCTCAGGATGCTACACAGAATGCTCCACCGCGCTTGGTGGTGAACCTGAGGTCGCATAAAGGCAGATACAGGAAGACACGGGGATAGCGAAGACGGGAGAACGCCCTTGAGGCAATCCCTCTCCCTCCGCCAGTTTCCTTGCAAATCAATATCACCCTCAAATCACCCCGCCCCCAGACAGGTGGGAGTCCAATCGATGCCTTTAAAGGATCAACCATGACATTTCGCGTCGGTATCATCGGGCTTGGGATTATGGGGCAGCGCATGCTGAGCAACATGGCGGTGCATGATGCGTTTGACGTCGTTGCCGTGTTCGATCCGCAGCCAATGGTGGCGGACCTTCCATATGCTGAGTCAGCCGAAAGCCTCATCGCGCGGGCTGATGTGGACCTCGTCTACATCGCGTGCCCGCCTGAACATCATGCGAGCTATGCGATCGCGGCGGCTGAGGCCGGCAAGCCGGTATTTTGTGAAAAGCCGCTCGGTGTCGATGTCGCGCAATCGCAAAAGCTGGTGGAGACCATTGAGGGCATGGGCGCCCGAAACGCGGTGAATTTTTCGTTTGCCGCAAGCCCGAGCCGGGCATTTTTGCGATCACAGCTTGCCGACGGCGCATTCGGGACGATCGACGCGATCGATATTCGCCTGCATTTCGCGACGTGGCCCCGTGGCTGGCAAGAGGCTGCGGCGTGGCTCGGTAAACGCCGACAAGGCGGCTATGTGCGAGAGGTGTTGTCGCATTTCATCTATTTGATTGAAAGCGTATTCGGGCGGTTAATCCTAGAGCAAGCCATGGTGCGCTATCCCGACGGTATCGACGGCGTAGCGGCGGAAAGTCATGTCTATGCCGACTTAACCTGCAACGGTGTGCCGGTTTCGGTCGCCGGCGGCGTTGGCGGCACCGGGCCGGATCGCATCGAGTTCACGGTCTGGGGACAGACACAATCCTGTCGACTTGAAGACTGGTACACGGCGTATCTTTCCGATGGTCAGGCTTGGCGCCCGGCGATGGCGGAGAGTGATGACCTTAAGGGCGATATCCGGCAAGTCGGGCGCGTCCGCCAGTTGGATAACCTCGCGCAGTTTATGCGCGGCGAGCCCCATGAGTTACCGGATTTTCAGGCCGCGCTTTCCGTGCAGCGTGTGATCGAGGGTATTCTCGACCAACGTTGAACGTCGCGTATTTACCATCAACATCGTCGCAAAAGGCGGTGCGGACACGCGAACGGATCGTCATTCAGCTTGATGATTTGCCCCTAGTCATCACGCATAGAAACGTGGAAGATCATCTAACAGGTGGAACAAAACGCATGAAATCCATTGTCTTTGACCTTGATGGGACACTTATTCACAGCGCCCCCGACTTGCAGGCATCAGCGTGCAAGATGCTGGAAGATTTCGAACTACCGACGTTGTCGCTGGATCAGGTGACGTCGTTTGTCGGCAACGGCGTGCCGACGTTGGTCCGGCGCTGCGTGGATGCCGTCGACGGTGATGCGGCAATTTATGACGACGCCCTGGCGCGTTTTCGCGAGCATTACCTAGCGGACCCTATTGCCCTCACTGCCCCCTATCCGGGCGTCATCGATTTGCTGACCACGTTAAAGAGCGAAGGCTTCAACTTAGGGATCTGCACCAACAAATCAGACGGCATGACGACGGAAGTGTTACGTGGGCTGGGCCTTGATGGTTATTTCAATGTGGTGGTCGGCGGCGATACATTGCCGGTCCGAAAACCGGCCCCGGATCCCTTGCACCTTGCGTTTGAAAAACTAGGGGCAAGCAGTGCAGACGGATTGTATGTGGGCGACAGCGAGGTCGATGCAGAAACCGCCGGTGCCGCTGAGAGCACATTTGCCCTATTCGCTGGCGGCTATCGAAAGACCCCCGCAGCGGAGCTACGCACACACTTTATTTTTGACGACTTTGCCGACTTGCTTGATTTTATTCGAGCACGCCAAGCCGCGATTTAGGGCCCTTTACGAGTCGGTCAGATCCGTCATCTGGCGATAAAGAATTGCCGCCAACTCGGATCGGGTTTCATCATTCCGTTCAATCAGCACGACCCGGCGATGCACATGCGGGGTGCCGAACGCGAGGGTACGAAGTCGGGTAAGGTTCAAATTTTTCAGACGCCCGGCAGGAACCACGCCGACACCAAGACCAGCCGCAACCAACCCGACGATGGACTCCGAACTATCTAATTCCATCGCTTCGTCAACGACCACACCGGCGCGCCGGAGCGTCACGTCGATAAGCACGCCGACGCCGGATTTACGGTTCAAGCGCAAGAATGGGCGGCCCGTAAGCACGCTTTTCCAGCCCCTGTCTTTGATGCTTTTCGGTGCCACGACCATCAACGGTTCGGTGGTGATCGGTAAAATCTCCATGCCTGGTTCCGGGACCAGCGGCTCGGTGATAATGGCGGCATCAACGGCGCGTCGGCGCACACGGCTGATCAAGTGATCCGTCAAGCCTTCTTCAATGCGGACCTGCATACGCGGATATTTTTCACGCAGCGCGGCCAACGCCTTGGGCACCAGCGCGCTGGTGATGCCGGTCGCAGAGCCCAACGTCAGCGTACCGGCGATCTCGCCTTCTGCCCGGGCCTTGGCAGCAAACGCATCAAATTTCGCTAAAACGTCTCGGGCCATATCAACCAGCGTTACCGCGTGCGGTGTTAGCCGAGGCGGCCGGGTGGTGCGATCAAAAAGCGTGACCTGCAATTCATCTTCAAGACCGCGCATCTGCTGGCTGATCGCAGCTGGCGTCAAGAAAACGGAAGCCGCCGCATCAACAAAACCGCTGTGATCGTGGATGGCGACGAGGGTGCGAAGTTGCTGAAGGTTCATGACCCTTAAAGTAAATTATTCTTAATTTAATATCAAATATATATTATTTGAGTTTAACTATATTGAAGCCTAGTGTCCGCTCATCGAACAACACAACAAGGAGGACATCAAATGTCTGACCAACTTATCGACACCATCTTGATTACCGCCATGGTCGGTATCGCGTTCATCGCGAACTACAGCTACCTGATGGCGTGATCATGACGCCATCATCGACCTGACGCCTTGGGTGCTGAAAACGCCCAAGGCGTTTTTGTATGGGGATTTCAGGCGCGGCCCTGATTCTGCGTTCCGAACACGGCCCCGATGCCCTATCATACGATATGCGCACGTTATTCCTGATCTCTCTCATCTGTTTTTGGGCGAACGTTGCGGTGGCCCAGCCGCCGCAGATCACCATTGCGACGTGGAGCGGCCCTTATGGCACCGCGCAAGAGGTTGAGGTTTTCAAACCGTTCACCCGCGAAACCGGGATCACGGTCCGCATTGCGCGTAACGACGGCGACATACTCCCACTGATTAAATCATCCGGTAAAACCCCGCCTTGGCAGGTCGTCGATTTAGAACACGCGCCGCTCACACGCGGCTGCGCAGAAGGCCGGTTCGAAAAACTTGATCATGCAGCCCTGCTGGGCAAGGCGGCGCTGCCCGATTTTATCCCAGGCACCCTTCATCCATGCGGCATTGGACAGTTAATCTGGTCGCAGGTCGTTGCCTATGACGCTACCCAACTTTCGACCTCACCACCCAGCAGCTTGGCAGACTTTTTTGATGTTGCGCGTTATCCCGGCAAACGCGGGCTTTATAGCCGGGCAGAGGGAAATCTCGAGATCGCATTGATGGCTGACGGCGCCCCACCAGAGGATGTGTATCAACTGCTCCGCACCACCGAAGGACTTGAGCGCGCGTTTTCGAAGCTGATTACGCTATCCGAAGATGCTGTGTTTTGGTCACAAGGTGATGGGCCCGAGCGGTTGCTGAACGAGGGCAAGGTGGTCATGTCGACCGCCTACGCTGGGCGCTTTCAGCGCCCTCGCAGCGGCGCTAGGCGACCCGTCGGCCTGATGTGGACGAACCAGGTTTGGCGCACCAGTTATTGGGCGATCCCGTCCGACGGCGGCGAACTTGCGTATGCACAACGCTTCATCAGCTTCGCCACCGACGCTGAACGTCTGGCACGTCTTGCGGTGCGGCTTCGCTTTGGACCGGCACGCAAATCTGCTATGGACCTGATACCAGCCACCGCACGCGAAGACCTCCCCACCGCGCGAAGCCAATTCCATGATGCGCTTAGGGTCGACGCCGGCTTTTGGAGCGAAATGGGTCCATCCCTTGAGGAACGGTTTCAAGCGTGGCGCCAAACCGTGCGTTAATCGACCTGACGCACTTGTGAAGCGACGGTGAGCGCGATTCTCGGTTAGGGTTTCGGAAATCGCATAACTCGGAGGTTCACCATGCGCCAACGTGCACGATCTATTTTTTCTACTGTTGCTTTTGTTGTTACAATCCTGGTGTCAGCGGGCACTGCACAGGCCGATACCGTCTTTCAAAATGACGGTGCGGCGATTGGCGGCTATGATCCGGTCGCTTATTTTACCGACGGCAAACCGGTCATCGGCCAGGCTGCGCACACCTATCAATGGGATGGCGCAACGTGGCGATTTGCCAGTGCCGAATCGAAAGCACAATTCGCGTCAGCCCCCGAAAAATATGCGCCCAAGTATGGCGGCTATTGTGCCTGGGCCGTATCACAAGGCTATACGGCAAAAACGGATCCGGATGCCTGGAGCATCGTCAATGGTGCGCTATATCTAAATTATTCAGTCGGTGTCCGCGAAAAATGGGCGGCCGACCCGCCCGGCAACATCACCAAAGGCGACAAGAATTGGCCCGGCATAAAAAGCAAACTGACGAACTGACGCGCCGAATTTAAATCAGCACACATTAACCTTTCCTTTGCCCTTTTTTAGCCTTAATGGCGGTGCTTATTGATGCCTGACGTCGGCTTCGCACGTTTCTGTGCGCGGTCGAGCGGCAAAGGAGAAGACCATGAACGACATCGCTCAAGATCAACGCGCATACGCCGAAGCAGGTCCGTGGGACCGATTGGGCAACATGCTGCGCATCGGCGTTGCCGTGCTATTCGTAGCGATCACAGTGATCTTTTTTGCGACCGCGCAAAACGGCTTGGTGAGCGCCAGCGACATTATTGACCCCGTCGTGACCCCGCCCGCGACTGGCGTAATTGCCGGCAGCTAAGGGCTTTCCGCATCGGAAGACGTGCTTTCGGGCAACGCGTGTGACCATTTATCAATAAAACCATCGACCGCATTTCGAGCAGGCAGCGCGACATCCCCTAAAATTTCACTTTTAATATAGATGATAGCGAGCGTGACACCTGACCACGCGATGTTGTCACGCCGCGCGCGCGCCGCGCGATTCAATTCCGTCAGGTCTAAAACCCCGCGCCCATAAAACTGCGTATCATTGATGCCCCGGCGATGTACTTCATCAATCTGTTTGCGGGCCTCGGCAGCGATCTTCTGCATCGACTCAGCACCATGCTGGCCATACAGCATATCAATCAGAGACCGCACATCACGGGCAAGCGTTTTGGCTTCGTACTCGGGCCCGCCAAGACCAATTGCCGTCAATAACGCTTTAAACATACATCGTTCCTTTAAATTTTCGTCATTGTTTCTGACAGCGCCCATGGGCGCAAGGCGTGCAAATTGTTGGCAGCCCTGCGGATCAAATATCAATGACGTATGGCTCGTCGACGGCACCGGCGACCCAGGCCGCAACGTCTGGGTGCGCCCACACCGCATCCATATACGTCGCAATATCGTCCGGAACCGGTACGCCATAGGTCCGAAAGCGACCGACGACCGGCGCATACATCATATCCGCAGCAGACCAGGCGCCAAATAAATACGGGCCGGCATCGCCGTATTTCGCACGGCATTCCTGCCACCGCGCACAAATCAGCGCAGCGTCTGCAAGCGCACCTTCTGTATGGCGTGTCCCCGGATGGCCGGCACGAAGGTCCATCGGCATATCGCGACGCAACCTGTAAAAGCCCGCATGCATTTCCGCACAGACGGCACGAGCAACGGCACGACGCGTCGTGTCTACCGGCCAAATACCGGCATTTGGGGCTAGGTCGTTGAGCGCTTCGATAATAGCCAAGCTATCCCAAATCACCGTGTCATCCATCACCAGCACCGGCACAAGGCCGCTCGGCGAGTGTTGTTTCAGCGCTGCCTTGGTGTCAGGGCGGCTCAACGGGATGAAAACTTCTTCGAACGAGAGCCCACTCTGGCGCGCCGCCAACCAGCCGCGCATCGACCATGATGAGTAATTCCGATTACCGATAACAAGTTTCAAGGATACAGGCATGGTCGTCCTCCGATTGCGGACAGAGTTTAGGGTTTTCGTTTGCGGACTGCCAAGTATGATCTGCCCAACAACATTATTCTGGAGATTCCTCGTGACCGATGCCGCCATCCCAATCCACGCCCTTGCTGCCAACGATCTTGCCGGGTGGCTTGAAGGTGCCCCATCCGAAGTCCAGGCCTGGGTCGCGGCGCACGACTTCAAAGCCAAGCCGGGGGCGCACCTGGTGGTACCGGAAAACGGCGGCGGCATCGCCGGCGTGCTGGCAGGCCTGAGCGAGCCGACATCCCTGTGGGATTTGGCCGGTTTAGCAAAAGCCTTGCCAAGCGGCACCTATGCCCTAGCACCGACACCCGCCATGAGCGATGCCGGCAAAGCCGAAGCACTGATGTTGGGTTGGATCTTGGGATCATATGCGTTCGACAAATATCGCGATGACACCCCCCAGCCGGCAAAACTGACACCGCCAGCAAACGTTGATTTGGCGCGCATCGAAATCTTGGCAGAAGCGATCTATACGGTGCGCGATCTCATCAACACACCGGCCAACGATATGGGCCCAACCGCATTGGCCTCCGCCGCCAAAGATTTAGCCGGTCGGTTCAGTGCCAACTGTGATGTGACCATCGGTGATGCGCTGTTGGACGACAGTTATCCAGCCATCCACGCCGTCGGCCGCGCCGCCAAAGATGCGCCACGCCTGATCGAGATAACCTGGGGCGACCCGAAACATCCGACCGTTGCACTGGTCGGCAAAGGCGTCTGCTTTGACAGTGGCGGACTCGATATCAAACCTGTGGCCGGCATGAAGTGGATGAAAAAGGACATGGGCGGCGCCGCGCATGTTCTGGGCATTGCGCTGGCGGTTATGGCAATGAAACTCAAGGTTCACCTTAAGGTATTGATCCCGGCTGTCGAAAACGCCATTTCCGGCGATGCGATGCGGCCGATGGATGTCGTGCGCACCCGCGCCGGCATCAGCATCGAGATCGGCAACACCGACGCCGAAGGCCGGGTGATCTTGGCCGATGCGTTGACCCGCGCCGGCGAGTCCAACCCGGAACTGGTGATCGACTTTGCAACATTAACCGGCGCTGCACGGGTCGCGCTCGGCACTGAATTACCGGCGCTTTTTTGCAATGATGATTCATTGGCGAACGCTTTATTGGCAGCCGGCACCGACACCGAAGACGCCTTGTGGCGTATGCCGCTTTGGCCCGGTTATCGCAAAATGATCGAAGGCAAAGTCGCAGATATTACCAATTCAGCCGAAGGCGGCTACGGTGGCGCGATCACCGCGGCGCTGTTTTTGGAACGATTCGCACCGAAGGACGCGGCGTGGGCACACATCGATCTTATGGCATGGAATGTATCGTCAAAGCCCGGACGCCCTGAAGGCGGCGAAGCCATGGGACTGCGGGCATTTGTCGCCACTTTAGCGGAACGCTATGGCCGCGCGTGATCCATAACCCCAAGATTTTTATTGCGAAATCGTCATGGACTCAGTTAAAAGTTTCGAGAGCGAAATAATTGGCGAGCGGCATGGGCTTTGACGTTTCAGAACTACAAGCGTTGGATATTTGGCGGCGCACAGCGGTCGGCAGCGTGCGGCGCGACGCCCCAGACCTTTCGGCGCGGCAAATGGCATTGTTGCTGAGTGTCTATTTAACCCCGGCGCCGCATACAGTGCGGGGCTTATCCGACCTTTTGAAAGTATCTAAGCCTGCGATCACGCGAGCCATTGATCGCCTGACCGAGCTTGGCCTAATCCGCCGCAAAGTCGACGAGAACGACCGCCGCAGCGTGTTGCTGCAGCGGACCGTCAAAGGATCGGTATTTCTGAGAGAATTTGGCGAATTGATCGTCGCCGCCGCCGCATCGGACGATGCCGGCGATGGCAGCGGTCTGCCACCACGTTACTGATTATCTTAGCTGCTGGCAGGCCGCGGTTGACCGGTTTGTGTCCGGAACCGATTAAGATACGTCGGCAAAACGGCTTCCGCCGGCGTCGCCGCAATCCCTAAATCCTTAAGCCCCTTGGCGTTCCCAGACGCGATATTGTCCGTCTGCATCAGACGAATTTGATCCGCCGTCAACAACGGCTTTGGTAGTTTTTCCAAGAAGAACGCCTGAATCTCAGCAACCCAGAACGGCACCGGTAACAACAAGCGACGCCGACGTGTGATCGACAACAGCAACCGCATAATATCGGCAAAAGAATAGACCCTAGGGCCCGCAAGCTCATACACCTGACCGGCAGCGTCGGTACTGTGCAGGCACGCGACGATCGCATCCGCCACGTCGCCGACATAGACCGGCTGGAACTTCGGCCCGCCGTCACCCAAGAAATCAATGCCAAACCCAGCCTCGCCGCCCAGCCGCACCCGCGGGAACGTTGGCGCCCCCATCACCGGCAAAAACGGCGACAAACGGCACAGGCCGGCAAACATATTAAAGAAGTTGTCTTCCGGCCCAAAA
>JAFMCK010000328.1 GCA_017857825.1 Rhodospirillales bacterium | reverse complement strand
CCGGCGCCGTCTTTGATGTCGCCGAACGGGCCATCGATCGGGCGTAGACCGTTGGCACGGGCCGCAACCACCATGCGCGCGATGGCGTAATGCCACATATCGCCCCAGTGCTCGAGTCGGGCGCCATCTTGATCGTCAATCGGGTCAGTCAGCACTACATAATCCGGGTTCGGCCCGCCGATGTTGGTGGTGCGTGCTTTGGTCGATGCGGCATAATCGGCAACGCCGAAATGCAGGGATTCGTTTCTGGGTGACGCTGCGGCGATTTCGTGTACGTTCTGCATGCCGAGCGCGGTCTCAATGATCATTTCAAACCCGATTTTCGTTTTGAAGCCTTTCGCCGCTTCGATTTGCGTTACCAGCATGTCGATGGCGTAAATGTCCGCCGCCGTGCCGGCTTTCGGGATCATGATCAGGTCCAGCTTGTCGCCGGCTTGTTCGACGATATCGATGACGTCGCGATAGCAGTAGTGCGTATCCAGGCCATTGATTCTTACCGATACGGTCTTGGACGACCAGTCAAGGTCGTTCAGCGCTTCGATAATGTTCTTGCGGGCTTGTTCCTTGTCGTCAGGCGCCACGGCATCTTCGAGGTCAAGAAACACCATGTCGGCGGCGCTTTCCACCGCCTTTTGGAGGAATTTCGTGCTTGAGCCCGGGACCGCGAGTTCAGAGCGATTGAGACGCGCTGGTGCCGGATTGACGATGGTGAAGCTCAAGGTCGTTCTCCCCAAAAATACACAGGTAAACGTTGTTACGAAAACGTCTGGATTTCGCACCGCAACATGCCGTCCGAACAGCATTGTTGCAAGAAAAAGCACTGACGTTGTGTGAAGTTGGGGCAAACACAGTCGGGGAACGGGGTTCTGTCGGCACACAAGAAATCGCGGTAATGTCGACGATTTTTTGGGAATTTACGCGAAAGATGCGCCACCGCTTTGCTGTTCGTGGCGGGCATGCTCTTCGGCAAGGCGTTCTTGCCTGCGTTTTTTACGCGCTACCTCGCGGCGGACCGCATCTTCATAGAGCAACCGCTTGGCGGCGCGGCGATTTTTTAACTCAATCGTTTCCTTGATGGCGACATAAGCACAGACCACAACACCGATCAAAAACGCGATGGCAAACGCAGCCAGTTCGATCGTTTCGGTTTCTGTGAATGCATCCATGTTTAGGCTCCTTCTCGGATGGTGGTGAATCTTGAAAATTATTATTTCCAATAAAGCTGACAGTAAGATGACGAACTAGCGCTGTTTGGTTTCAAATATGTGAATAATTGTTTTTGCGCCGTACTTCGGCTGTCCTTGCTTCTGCCCGCTTCGGTGTGCTTTTAATCCTGGCAAAGCGCTGGGCTGGCATCATCGGGCCCACATAACCTGGAGAGACGCATGACTTTGAGAGCTTCTATTTTTGGCGCCGCTGCGATGGCATTGATGACCCTGAGCCAGCCGGCTTATGCCGAAGAGTCTACTGTGCTCGCCATTGTTAATGGCGATAAAATCACACGTTCCGACTTGGACAACGCCTTCTCCAACCTGCCACCGCAGTATCAGAACGCGCCGTTCGAGCAGATGTTTCCGCTGCTGCTGACCAGTTTGATCGATTCCAAGCTGGTTGCTGCCGATGCGCGGGCGCGCGGGTTGGATAAAGAGCCAGCTTATAAAGAGCGATTGGAGCAAATATCCGAACAGCTGCTGGAGCGTTACACGATCCGTCAGATCATCGAAGAGGCGGTCGCCGAGGATAAGCTCCGGGCCCGCTTCGACGCGCAGGCGACCGAGGCGGAAATGGAAATTCATGCGCGCCACATTTTGCTGAAGACCGAGGCCGAGGCGCTTGAGGTTATCAAAGCATTGGATGGCGGCGCAGATTTCGCCGAGCTTGCGAAAGAAAAATCCACCGGCCCTTCGGGACCACGTGGCGGCGATCTTGGCTATTTCGGTAAGGGGCAGATGGTGCCTGAATTCGAAACGGCAGCATTTGCGTTGGACGCCGGCAGCTATTCTTCGACGCCAGTGAAAACCCAGTTCGGCTATCACGTGATCAAGGTCGAAGAGAGTCGGCAAGCGAAGCCAAAAACGTTCGAAGAAAGCGTTGAAGAATTGCGTGCCGCCGCTGCTGAAGAAGCGGGCGGCCAATACGTCGACAGCCTGCGCAGCAAAGCCGAGATCGAGCGGTTTGGCCTCGATGGCAAAAAAGCGAATTGATGGACCAATAATATGATCGCACGTTCGCCGCTGGCGCCTGAAATGTTCCCCGACCTGCCGCCGATTTCTGGTGTCGAGATGACGGCAACGAATGCTGCGATCAAATACAAAGATCGCCCGGACTTGTTGTTGATGGCGTTTCAGCCGGGCACTGTGGCGGCAGGGGTGTTCACGAAATCGTTGTGCCCGTCGGCGCCGGTCGATTGGTGTCGGCAGCATCTGATGGGTGGCGAGGCGCGCGCCGTGATCGTCAATGCCGGCAATGCCAATGCGTTCACGGGCGAGGCCGGGGCGGCTGCGTGCGAAGAGGTGGTGGCCGCGGTGGCCGATGCGCTGGCGTGTCGTCCGAGCCGAGTTTTCGCCGCATCGACCGGGGTCATCGGCGAAGTGCTGCCCGCCACCAAAATCACGCCGCATATTGCTGCCATGGCCGGTGCGCTGAAGGCGGATGCGTGGGCTGATGCCGCTGCCGCGATCATGACCACCGATACCTTCCCGAAAGCGGCGACGCGCAGTGCCGAGATCGCCGGTACGCCGGT
>JAFMCK010000057.1 GCA_017857825.1 Rhodospirillales bacterium | reverse complement strand
TAGGGCCGCATACGATCACCGATGTGGCGGTCTTCGCCGAGCCCAAAGGCGGTGGTGATTTTAAACTTTTAAAGCGATTTCCCCTGCGTGCTTAAGCGACCCGGCGGGTGTTAACGGGCATTTATCCACAGAACGCCACGTCGCAAACCGCTTGTTTCATTTAAGAGTCACATACCCAACACCTGACTGCAACGCAGCGCGTCTATTCAGGATGCAACAACTCTTATTCATAAACAGGAGGTGGCGATGAGCGCTGTCAGTGTAGAGCATTTGAGCAAGACCTTCGGCAAAACCAATCGGGCACTATCGGATGTCACATTTTCGATCGAGCCCGGTGAAATGGTCGCGTTGATCGGGGCATCGGGTTCCGGCAAGTCGACGTTGATCCGCCATATTGCCGGGTTGGTGACCAGCGACCGCAGCGGCGGCTCGGTCAAAGTATTTGACGCGGCGATTCAGCAAGATGGCAAAATCGCCGATGGCGTGCGCCAGCGGCGCACTGAGATTGGTGTCGTCTTTCAACAGTTTAATTTGGTGGGTCGTTTGTCGGTCCTGACGAATGTGCTGACCGGCGTTTTGGGTCGCGCACCGTTTTGGCGGACGTGGCTCGGTATCTTTACCCGCGATGAAAAGCAACGTGCGATGACGGCCTTGGCACGGGTCGGGATTGCATCCCATGCCGGAAAACGTGCAGCCGACCTTTCCGGCGGTCAGCAGCAGCGTGCCGCCATCGCCCGGACCATCGTGCAGGGCGCGAAACTAATTTTAGCCGACGAGCCGATTGCCTCGCTTGATCCGGCATCGTCGGTGAAGGTCATGGACAACCTTAAACGGGTCAATGAAGACGACGGCGTCACCGTGTTAGTGTCGCTGCATCAGGTCGATTACGCCGTCAATTATTGCCCGCGCACGATTGCGATGCGGGCCGGTGAAATCGTCTTTGACGGCCCCAGCGATCAGCTGACACCGGCACTTTTACAAGAGCTCTATGGTTCGGCGAGCCTTGATCTTACCGGCGGCAGCGTCGAGCAGCCGACCAAGAAAGCGTCCGAAAAAGCGATCCCAAATCATCCAGCCGCGAGCCCCGCATTGGCCTATGCGGCTGGGTAATTTCTGTTTCAACCCAACGACCAACAACCCTTAAAAGTAAACGGAGAACGATGATGTTTCGTAAAACCATTATGTCTGCAGCCCTCGCGATGACCGTGGTGGTATCGACGGCCGCTGAGGCCGACTATAAGCCGCTCGAAGCCGATCCGACGACGATCAACTTCGGCATTATTTCGACGGAATCCACGTCTAACTTGAAAGAGCAGTGGGTGCCGTTCATCGAAGATATGTCGAAAGCACTGGGCATGCCGGTGAAACCGTTCTTTGCGCCTGATTATGCCGGTGTCATCGAAGCGATGCGCTTCGGTAAAGTGCACGTCGCATGGTTCGGCAACAAATCCGGCATGGAAGCCGTTGACCGCGCCGGTGGCGAAGTTTTCGTGCAGACCTCGAAGGCGGATGGTACGCAAGGCTACTACTCGCACATCATCACCAACGTCGCGAATAAAAACATCAATAAACTCGAAGACATCTTCAAATGCGACAAGTCGCTGAACTTCGGTATCGGCGACCCGAACTCGACGTCGGGCTTTTTGGTGCCATCTTATTATGTGTTCGCAAAAAACGGCGTGAACCCGAAAGAATGCTTCAAGACGGTGCGCAACGCCAACCACGAAACCAATCTGATGGCGACTGCCAACAACCAGGTTGATGTGGCTGCCAATAACTCCGAACAGATTGGCCGTTCCCAGATGAAAGCCCCGGAAGCTGCGGCGAAGATTAAGATTATCTGGACCTCGCCGCTGATTCCGTCCGACCCGATGGTGTACCGCAAGGACATGTCGAAAGAGCTGAAGTCGCAGATTAAGGGCTTCTTCCTGTCTTACGGTCGCTTCGGTGATGTCGAACGTGCCAAGACGGTGCTCTCGAACATCAGTGATGGTCAGGGTTTCTTCATGGAAAGCAACAACACGCAGCTTTACCCAATTCGTCAGCTTGCGCTCTTTAAAGACAAGTTGAAGATCGAAAACAGCGAAGCTGCGTCACCAGAAGAGAAGAAGCAAAAAGTTCAAATGATCGACAAAGAACTGGCTGATCTCGACATTCTCGTCGCCAACCAATAAGCGAACCCGGCAGAAGGGGCGATGGTTGATACCGTCGCCTCTTTTCTTTTTAAAGATTTATGGAGACCGTAGATGGCCATCGCACAAACCCACGATGCAGATCACACATCGGCTATTCCGCCACACAACGTTAAACGCTCCGTCGTTAATATCATCGGCTGGGGAATTTTATTCGGCCTGCTGGCGTGGTCGTGGGAAGGCGCAGATATGCGCCCCATGTCGTTGGTCAACGACGCGGCCAATATGAGCCAATTTGCCGCCGGTTTCTATCCGCCGAACTTCCTTGAATGGCGGATGTATTTTAACGAGATTCTGATCACCATTCAGATCGCGATTTGGGGCACGGTGCTTGCGGTAGTGCTTTCGGTCCCGTTCGGGATTATGTCGTCAGAGAACATTGTGCCATGGTGGATTTGTCAGCCAACGCGGCGTCTGATGGATGCGGCCCGTGCGATCAACGAAATGGTTTTTGCGATGCTGTTCGTGGTCGCGGTTGGTCTCGGGCCTTTTGCCGGGGTGCTGGCTTTGTGGATTCACACCACGGGCATCTTGGCGAAACTGTTTTCCGAAGCGGTCGAATCGATTGACCCGCGCCCGGTGGAAGGCATCCGCGCCACCGGCGCGAACGCGTTGCACGAAGTGATCTATGGCGTGATCCCGCAGGTGTTGCCGCTGTGGATCTCATATTCGCTATACCGGTTTGAATCCAATATCCGCTCGGCGACGGTGCTGGGCATTGTCGGCGCCGGCGGGATCGGCATGGTGTTGTGGGAAGCGATCCGCGGCTTCTACTACGCTGAAACAGCGGCTGTGATGATTATGATCATCGGTACCGTCAGCCTGCTCGATCTGTTGTCACAAAAGCTACGTAAGCAGGTGACGTGATCTGATCTTATGCGGGTGTCGAGATAATCGCGCGAAACGCGACGAGGGCGTCTTCGAGGCTGCCGGAATTATCGATGCTTCGAACGTCCGCGTCGCCGGGCAAAGACAGCTTTGCCCGCTCAATCCTTTTGGCGATCTCGGCCGCTGTTTCACGGCCGCGCTGTTGCAAGCGGGCGGCAATGATCTCGGGCTTCGCGGTGATCGCAATCACCGTGACGTGGGAAAAGCGGCTTTGCGCTGTGCTGATGACCGTGCGCGATACGTTGACCACCACTTGCCGCCCGGACCCAATGGCGGCGCAAATGTCCTTTGAAATACCGTAGTGATAGCCGTGCGCTTGCCAACTCAGCACAAAGTCACCGGCCATAGCGCGGGCCTGGAATGTCGCCTCATCCATGGCGATATGCGCTTCGCCGCCAGCGTCTGCCGCGCGTGTGATGATGCGTTTTGGAAACAACACGTCAGGGTTGTCACGAAAATGTGCACGCGCCATATCCAAGACGGAATCTTTGCCGACGCCGGACGGGCCGACGACCAAGAAAAGCCTGCCGGAATCAAGCGGCATGGCGTTGGTAGGCATCCTCGACGTAGCCCATGAAGTGGTCCAACGACGGTGTGGCGAGATCCGGCACTTTGGCCAGATCATCCCACTTTCTAAGGTTGACCGCATCGACCGCAAAGGGCGCCGCGATGAAGGACTCTGCCTCGGCCGACGCAAATATGCCGCCCTGCAGTTCCAAACTCCGAACCGACGCCGGTGACAAGGTGTCGAAATAATCTTTGTCGGCAAAGCACAGGTAGCGCTTGGCATCGACATGTAGGCGGATCGGCTCAGTGACGCTGGTTGGGAACATCTTGCCAAGATAGGCCGCACCGATGATCTCATGCTGACGGTCGATGTCTCGGGCCTGACCTTGCGCAAAACGCTTGTCGACCAAGTGGCCGACATCGTGCAGCAATGCAGCGCTGATCAGCGCGCCATCCGCATCGTTCTGTTCGGCCAGCAGCGCGCACTGGCACGCGTGCGCCAACTGCGAGACACATTCGTTGCCGTATTGTGCCGCGCCTGCATCTTCAAGCAAGCTGCGGAGATCGTCGAGCGTGGGTGTCATATCGAGGCCCTTATCTTTGCTTAGGCGACCCGTTCGCCCTCGCGCCAAACACCGCGTACAACGGGATGATGCGGCGATCTGTGCACGCGCACAAGGTCGGCGCGCCGGCCAGGCGTGATTTCGCCCCGGTCCATCAGCCCGGCCCCTTCGGCTGGGTTCTTGGTGACGGCGCGAATGGCTGTCGGCAAGTCGATGTCTTCAATGACGTCTTCTAAGATCATTGCCGCATGCAAAAGGCTACTCGGCACGTAGTCGCTGGAGATAATGTCCAGCACGCCTGCGTCGGCCAAATCCCGGGCCGAAATGTTCCCCGAATGGGAGCCGCCGCGGACCACATTGGGTGCGCCCATCATGACTTTGATGCCGTTTTCGTGAGATGCCTTGGCGGCTTCGAAGGTGGTCGGGAACTCGGCAATGATGACACCGTCGGCAAGCGCTTCATCGACGTGTGCTTCGGTCGCATCGTCGTGGCTGGCGAGGCTGATGCCCCGGTTTTTGCACATGTCGACGATGATCCGACGATGCTTTTCGCCGTACAGCACCTGGTCGCGGCGGCGCTCGTCGATAAAGGTTTCCATATCCGCATCGCTGAGTTTGAATTTACCCTGATAGTACTGCCGATATTTATCCGGGTTCACGAATTGCCGCTGGCCGGGTGTGTGATCCATCAACGACGCCAAACGCACCATTGTATGCTGAGACAGCACTTCAAAGACTTCGGGTAGGTGTTCATAGCTGACTTCACAGCGCAGGTGCAATAAGTGATCTGCACGCAATATGCCGGCTTCGCGCGCTGTGGACAGGCTTTCGACCATCTCGCTGAGGCGTTTCACGCGTACCGAGGTTGTCATCACCGCACCCAGCGCGATGGCGTCCAACACGGTGGTAATGCCGGCACCGGCCAATTGGTTGTCGTGCGCAACCACGGCGGCAACCGCCGGCCAGTCCGCACCCGGGCGCGGCGTCATGTGCCCTTCAAGGGCATCCGTGTGAAGCTCGACCATGCCGGGGATCAGAAGATCGCCGTTGAAATTTAGGGCAGACGACGCGGCGATATCGCATTCCGAGACATCGATAATGATACCGTCTCGGATCAAGACGCTGCCATTGATGACGCGATCGGCAAGGACGACGCGTGCGTTGGTGAAAACGGTTTCAGTCATGCTGCCCTCTCGGCGTAGATCGACATATCGATTTCGCGCGTGCACAGCGCGTCTCGGGCGGCTTGATCGTGGAAAATACCGATCATCGCTGACCCGCGTGCACGGGCCTCGGCGATGATCTCAATCACGGTGGCGCGGTTTTCGGCATCGAGCGATGCGGTTGGCTCGTCCAACAGCATCACCGCGTAGCGTGCCGCAAAACATCGTGCCAGATTGATTCGTTGCTGCTCGCCACCGGAAAACGTCATCGGTGACAATGACCAAAGGCGCTCCGGCACACGAAGCCGGGTCAGCAGGTCTTTCGCGCGTTGCGTAGCCTCGGCGTCCCCAACCCCTTGCGCGCGGGCAGGTTCGGTGACGATCTCCATGGTCGGCACACGTGGCAGGACCCGCAAAAATTGGCTGACATAGCCCAAGGTGTGGCGCCGGATATCCAAAATGCGGTGCGGATGCGCGCGTACGATGTCGACCCAATCATCTTGATGACGGATCAATATTTCGCCCTGCGCACAATGAAAGTTGCCGTAGATCATCCGCATCAGGGTACTTTTGCCGATCCCAGACGGGCCGCTCAGCGCCATACATTCGGATGCGTCGAGGTCAAAAGACAGCTGATCGAATACAGCCAGCCGCGTGCCGTCTTGGGCATGCAGGGTAAAGTCTTTTGCGACATCGTTGATCTTTAAAACGGTCATATGTTCACTTTCAGGGTTTGTCTTAGGCACGCAGAATCGACGACACGAGAAGCTGGCTGTAAGGGTGTTGCGGATCGTCCAGAATTTGATCGGTCAGGCCGGCCTCGACGACTTCACCGGCGCGCATCACCATCAAGCGATGCGACAAATGCCGGGCCACGGCGAGGTCGTGGGTGACGATGATGCAGGCCAGGCCCAGGTCTGCGACGAGTCCCCGCAAAAGATCCAAAAGACGCGCCTGTACCGATACGTCGAGGCCGCCCGTGGGTTCGTCCATAAACGCCAAGCGCGGCCGGGTGACCAGATTGCGGGCGATCTGCAGGCGCTGCTGCATGCCGCCTGAAAAGGTTTCCGGCATATGGTCGATCCGGGATGCGGACATTTCGACTTTTTCCAACCAGTCGATGGCGGTATTGCGAATATTGCCGTAGTGCCGATCACCGATCGCCATCAAGCGCTCGCCCACGTTGCCGCCGGCGCTGACGCCCATACGCAAGCCGTCGCGGGGGTTCTGGTGGACGAACGCCCAGTCCGTGCGCATCAGCATACGCCGCTGCGCAGGCCCCATGCCGTGCACATCGGCGGTCTCACCGGTGCGCAGTGCGTAGTGGACGTGGCCACCTTCCACCTCATGCTCACCGGACAGACAGCGGAGGAGGGTGCTTTTGCCGGATCCCGACTCGCCGACGATGCCGAGCACCTCGCCCGGGAACAGATCGAGATCGACGTTGCGGCAACCGAGTACGCCGCCGAATGATTTACTGACGCCGACGGCTTTTAAAAGCGGCGTATCTGAGGACGAAACGTTCATGCCGCTGCTCCAGATCCGGAAGATGATTGATCGCCTTGGTGGCCTTCCGCTTGGCGGTCCTGGCAGTAGTCAGAGTCTGAACACACGTACATACGGCTGCCCCGGTCGTCGGTGATGATTTCGTCCAAAAACGTGTCTGTGGCCCCGCACAGCGCGCAGTCGTTGTCCCATGTCTGCACGGCGAAAGGGTGGTCTTCGAAATCCAGGCTGACGACCTCGGTAAACGGCGGGATCGCATAAATACGTTTTTCCCGCCCGGCGCCGAACAGTTGCAGAGCCGGACTGTTGTTCATTTTCGGATTATCAAATTTGGGTGTCGGCGACGGGTCGGTGACATAGCGCCCGTTGACTTTGACGGGATAGGCATAGGTGGTCGCGATGTGACCGTGCTTGGAAATATCCTCGTACAGCTTCACATGCATCAGCCCGTAGTCTTCGAGCGCGTGCATGCGGCGCGTTTCGGTTTCGCGCGGCTCTAAAAAGCGCAGCGGTTCTGGGATCGGCACTTGATACACCAATATCTGTCCGGCGGTCAGCGGCGTTTCAGGTATTCGGTGGCGGGTCTGAATGACCGTTGCATCAACGGTTTTGTCGGTGGTCGCGACGCCGGTTGTCTTCACAAAGAAGCTCCGAATGCTGACCGCGTTGGTGGTATCGTCCGAACCTTGATCGATGACTTTCAAGACATCGTCCCGACCCAACACAGCCGCTGTCACCTGAACGCCGCCGGTACCCCAACCATAAGGCATGGGCATTTCGCGGGCGGCGAACGGCACTTGATAGCCGGGGATGGCGACGGCCTTTAAGATGGCGCGCCGGATCATCCGCTTGGTCTGTTCATCCAAGTACGCGAAATTATAGGCGTCGGTCATTCTGCGGCCTCAATGTTGTCGGTTTGATTATCTTGCGCAGCATCGACGGCAGCGCGCATTTTGCGCACGAGTTCCAATTCGGATTGGAAATCGACATAGTGGGGCAGCTTTAAGTGCTCGACGAAGCCGGTGGCCTCTACGTTGTCGCTGTGCGACAGCACGAATTCCTCGTCTTGTGCCGGTGCGGTGCGGGCTTCGCCCAGCTCGTCAGCGCGCAGCGACCGATCCACAAGGGCCATCGACATGGCTTTGCGTTCCACGTGACCGAAGCCCAGGCCGTAGCCCCGCGTAAACTTCGGCTTTTCGGTGGCCGAGCCGGAAAATTGGTTGATCATCTCACATTCGGTGATGGTGATTTCGCCGATCTCAATCGGAAAGCCGAGCTCTTCGGGGACGAATTCGACGGTCACTTCGCCGACACGAATTTCACCGGCAAACGGGTGTGTGCGCCCGTACCCCCGTTGCGTGGAATAGCCGAGCGCCAGCAAGAAACCCTCATCGCCGCGCGTCAAGGTTTGCAGGCGTATGTCGCGATCCGCGGGGAAGGTGCGGGGCGCGCGGGTGATATCGCCGACCTCAGCGGTGTCCTCGTCGGTGCCGGGCGTGGCGGCTTCGATCAAGCCTTCACGGCTCAACTGTGCGAGCACACGCGGCATGTTGCCCGGCAAATCAATAACCTCCGCCGATGTCTGCGTCGGGAACGGCGCATCGCCGCGTTCGTCCGCTTCGGCTTCGAGCGCGAAGTCTAAAAGCCGATGTGTGTAATCGAAGGTGGGCCCCAAGACCTGGCCGCCGGGAACATCTTTAAAGGTTGCCGAGATACGCCGCCGCGCGCGCATGTTTTCGACGTTCAACGGTGCGCTGTAGCCGAACCGGGGCAGGGTGGTGCGAAAGGCTCGGATCAGGAAGATCGCTTCAATCAAATCACCGGCAGCCTGCTTGATCGCCAGCGCCGCAAGCTTGGGATCGTACAGGGAGCCTTCGGTCATGACACGGTCAACGGCGCGCCCCAGTTGTTCTTTGATTTGATCGGTGCCGAGCTCAGGCACTTCTTTGTCACCCCGGCGCTCTTCAGCCAGTAGGCGATGCGCGTTATCAATGGCTTTCTCGCCGCCCTTTACTGCAACGTACATTATAAGACCTCTATTTGTGTGCTGCGCGGCACCGCCAACACGCCGGACGGCGCGCTGAAGACCACATCAATACCAAGTGGGAACAGCGCATTGTTTTTGATCAGTGCTTCCCATAGGCCGGGTGCACAGGGTCCGATGCCGACCATCGATTCCGTCTCAATCCCAGGGCCGGTGAGGCGCACAGTGGCTGGTGCCGTGAGTGTTTCAACCTCGATGACGAGGGTCGCGGCGCGGTCAGGGTATTCCGCCGTGCCGATGGAGAATTCATTTAGGCTCAGGTGATCTTCGGTGCCCTGCAGGAGTGCAAAGATGGCGTCGGCACGCGCGTCGGTGATTGGCGCGCCGGTATGAAAGCCAAGGTATGCCTGTACATCTTTGCGCGCCAGCGCCGGGTCCAGCCAAATGGGTGTCGTGTAATCTGCCAGCGTCAACAAGAAGGCTGTGGCGGCGTCGGAAATCCCATCTGGTCGCTCATTCGGGCTGGGTAACGCAACGACTTGGCCCGGTGCCGACATTGCATGCAGCACGGCGCGAAAGGTTTCCTGCGCCCCGTGTACGGGGTCGTTAAACCCTTCCAAAAGCCAGACGTCGGCTGTTGATTGCGTCATGCGTCATCCCCTCGCACCATGGTGTAAAAATCAACGCGGGTCGTTGCAGACTTTTGTTGGCGACGGGTCGCCGCCTCGCTGAGCGCATCGTCAAGAGTGTCGATCAACGCGTCTGCTTGGCTCGGGGTGAGTTCTTGCAGCACCGCGTCAAGTTTTGCCGCCAGTTCGGCATGCTTTTGATTCCGACCAGCCACATAGCCATGCCCGGTGGTGCCCGACGGGCTGCGGACACTGCACCGGGTCACGGTCATCTCGCCTGCGTTGAACTGGGTGCCGGTGCCGCCGGCACGGGCGCGGACCATTACCAGCCCGCGCTCAGGCGTACGGAGCATGTGGAATTGGTGTTCGGCGACCAGCTCTGCACAATGCTGTTCAAGCGCGGCGAGTGGTGTTTTCGCAAATACGCCGAGCCAGCGTTGGCGCCGTTGTGCGGTTTCGTCTAGGGGGACGTCTTTTTTGTGTTGTTCAGGCATGGTCTCACGACAATCAGCGCAATCTGCGCGGTTGCTGAAAAATTCAGGTTCGTGAGATTAACCTCGCTGCAGGCATGCGTCCGTGACATCTATTGAAATTGTTTGTTACCGATTGGTTACAGCGCGCAGCTTGCCGTTATTCAGTGCCCTGCTGTTGCAGCTTTTCACGGCGTTGGCGGATTGCGGTTTGTGCTTTTTCCAAGCGATCCTTCCAGTAGAACAGTAAGAAAACGCCGATCAGCAGTGACACCGGATTGCCGGTCACGGCAAAGCCCGCACCGATGTGCAGTGCAACGAGGGTGGCGTATTTGACGACGGTCAAAAGCATGCAGCGGGCCTTCGCTATGTGCAGTGTTGTGAGGACATCAGAAAAGGCGCGGGCTGATAGGTCAATCGTTTTCCGTGCCCGTTATATTTGCCGCTGGATGCTCTCAATCGTTTTCGCCAGCGCCGTTGAAAACCTCCCAAGCGTTGGCGCGATATTTTCGACTTTGCCTTTGCGAAACGCTTTTTCGATGGTGGCTGCAAGCTCGCTCACCTCGGTTGCGCCGAGGGTTGCCGAGACGCCTTTGATATCGTGTGCGAAATCAGCGGTAGCTTTGGGATCGTCCCCTTCACTGAGTTTGCGTAGTTTCGTGTCGGCATCACCGTAATCCGCGCAAAATTTTGTCAGCAGCGAGGACAGCACGGCTTTGGGCAACATCAAACGCTCGGTCACGGCGTTCAAGTCATAAGCGGTCGTTGGCGCGGATGTTTTTGACGTTATTTCCCGTTCGTCAAGCATGTTGACGGTTTCGCCGATGGCTTCGTTGATGGCCGTGGCCAATTCTGTGCGATCAATCGGCTTGCCGACGCAACCGTTCATCCCGGCGTCAAGGTAGGATTGCCGATTGCCTGCCATCACATCCGCAGTCAGCGCAATGATGGGGATTGTGCCTTTAAGGCCTGGAAGTTTACGAATTTCGACGGTTGCCTCAGGGCCGGATAGGATGGGCATTCTGACATCCATCAAAATGAGGTCGAAGTCCTCAAGCTTCACGCAGTCGACCGCTTCTTGGCCGTTGTTGGCGAATGTCACATTGTGGCCCATGCCGGAAACAATCGTCTTAATGATGGTTTGATTGATCTCGTTGTCTTCGGCAACAAGGATTGCGAGCGCTCTGGAACTGCCGAAATGGGCGGTCTGTCCATCAAAGCGCTGCTCATTAACCGCAAAGCCGATGGCGTTTTGGTAGGGGATGCGAAACCAAAATGTGCTGCCTTTTGACGGCACGCTTTCAACGCCGATTTCGCCCCCCATCAACTCAATTAAACGTTTGCAGATCGACAGCCAGAGCCCGGTGCCTTGATACTTGCGGCTAATCGACGAGTCGGCTTGCGAGAAATCGGTAAATAGCGCATCTATTGCGTCCGGATCAATGCCGATGCCGGTGTCCGTGATTCGGAAAGTCATCGTCTTGTCTGACTCATCGTGCGCGGCGTACAGGTGGACGGAGCCGTCGTCGGTAAATTTAATTGCATTGCCCATCATGTTAATGAGCACTTGGCGAAGTCGCGTCGGGTCGGTGCGCACCACGTCGGGAAAATCATCATCGGTATCGATTGAGATAGAGATCCGGTTACGTTTATCTTCGCTGAGCGTTTGACGAAACATGCTGATGACGTCTTCGGCAATGCGCAGGGGTTTGACGTTGATGGACTCCAACTCCATTTTGCCGGCTTCGAGTTTCGAAATATCTAAGATGTCATTGATGATGGTCAGCAGCGATTGCGAGACCTCTTTTATTTTTTGCACCTTATCGGCGCTTTCCGGCTTTAGGCCGTCTTCGAGCAGCATATCGGCAAAGCCCAGTACGCCGGTCATCGGCGTACGTATTTCGTGGCTCATAGAGGCCAAAAAGGCTGATTTGGCTTTTTCAGCGGACTCCGCTTTGACCCGTAGTTCCGACTCTGTTTTTGCTAAACCCGCCAATTTATCCGCTTGTTCTTCGATCCGGCGCTGCGCGTCTTGGGTTTTATGAAGTTGGTCCCGCAACTCGGTCGTCATCTTGGCGGCACGGGCCTCGGCCCACGCTTTTTGTTTGGAGATCGATAAGATGACAATGAACAATAGTATATCGATGATGATCCCGCCAATGCCGACGAGCGTTGGCTGAATGTCCTCCGACGTGCTCAGATAGTCAGGTTGGGTATAGACGAAAACACTCCAAGTCCGCCCCGATAGATTGATCGCCCGAAGTTCGGAAAACACGTTCTCTGCACCCACCTTCGTTTCGGCTGTTACAATGCCGTCATTGTGTACGTGCGGGTCAGAGTCATAGAGTAAATTGTCGGCCTGTGTTCTTTCGCCGTCAAAAATTTCAAAACTTAGCCTAGACCCTCCCGCGCCAAGAATTCCCTGCATCAAGTCGTTCATACGAAATGGGCTGTATACCCAACCCAACAGCTTATCTCGCCGTTGCGCCTGGGACGCGAGTTGCGCGTCTTTTTCGTATAACGGCAGATACATCAAGAACCCGGCCTGAACGTTTTCGTTGGTCTCTTGAACAAGTGTCACCTTGCCTGAAATGACGGCCTTTCCAGTATCCCGAGCTTTGTCCATGGCTTCTCGGCGCACCGCGTTTGAATACATGTCGTAGCCGAATGCGCGCTGATTCCGCCAGTCGAATGGCTCTAAAAATTGGATTGATGAATACGCGGCTCGCGGCCCCTCGGGTGTGATTTTAAAGTCAGGAAAACCCTCGTTGCGGATACCCTCTTCAAACGCGGCTTTGTCTGCAGGTTGGATCCATTTGCTGAAACCAAAGCCGCCAATGCCCGGAAAGTATTCATCGATATGCAGGCTTTCGACGTAAGCCGCCCACTCTGTACGATCGACTTGATTGGACGAGTGAAACAAACCAATGCCGCCCCGCAGCACTGATTCATATTCGATCATCCGCTGTTTGATGGCGCTTTCCAGATCATCGACCTGAAAGATGAATCGGTCGTGCGCGCGCTCGGTCACGAAACTGTTTGCGATGAACCAGGCGGCAGCGGTCAACACCAAGGAGACGAATAAGACGATCCAAGCCGTCACCGAATTGTGAAAGATCGACTTAATCCTATCGATGGAGTTTGTTCGCTGTATTTCCATATTTACGGCAGCCCTCCAAATGGTGACCTTTTACTATGACGTGCGGCTTTTATATCGCAAGCGTTAAGCGCCGATCAGGGAGACGTTAAACCTGATGGTTGCAATGCGTTGGTGCCTTGGCGCTGGACGGAATGGCGTTGAAACGAAGCCCCGCGCACGCCGACTGTTCAGTCTCGCAATGGCTGCACCCAAAGCGGGTGGGAATATCTGCGCAAAGAACAAGGCTGGGGCAAAATGACTCGAAAGGGGCTCAATCGTTAGGGGAATATTTCGGTGTTTGGTGGTCGGCGAGCGCCGGTGCTATGAGCGGGTATGCCCTCTGCGGCACCAAAAACAAAGGAAGCCCGATGCTCAGCGAACAGATGATTGCGATATTGGAAAAGCAGCGGCTCGGCTTTGTTGCGACGTTCAACAAAGACCACGGACCGTCGGTATCGCCGAAGGGCACCTTCGTCGTGATTGATAACGCCACCATTGCTTTCGGCGACATCCGCTCGCCGGGCACACTCGGCAATCTCCGCGCGGACCCGAGGCTCGAGGTGAATTTCGTTGATCCGATCACGTGGCGCGGCTTTCGAGCGCGCGGCACCGCAGCGATTGCGGAAAAAGGATCCGGCGAATTCGATGCGCTGCGCCCGCATTTTGATCGTTGGGGCAGCCTGTCAGATCGGATTCAACGGATCGTCGTGATCCGCGTGACCAAAGCGTTGCCGCTTGAAACCCCGGCCTATGACGACGGCGCGACGGAGGATGAACTCCGCGCCGCTTGGACCGCGACCTTGACCGCGCCTTAAGCGCTGCTAGACGGCTTTTTCTTTGGCGGCGTCACGGTGATGCCGAGTTCTTTGAGCTGCAGCGGCGTCACGGCGGCAGGGGCCTGCATCATCAGGTCTTGCGCCTGCTGGTTCATCGGGAACGGGATCACTTCGCGGATGTTGTCCGCTTCGGCCAACAACATGACGATGCGGTCGATGCCCGGCGCACAGCCACCGTGCGGCGGTGCGCCGAATTTGAACGCCGAGATCATGCCAGAGAAACGCTCGTCCACAACCGATGGCGGATAGCCGGCGATCTCGAATGCTTTGTACATGATTTCCGGTTTGTGGTTCCGGATCGCGCCGCTGGACAACTCGACGCCGTTGCAGACGATGTCGTATTGGAACGCTTTGATCTCCAGCGGGTCCATGGTTTCCAGCGCTTCGAGGCCACCTTGCGGCATCGAGAACGGGTTGTGCGAAAACTCGATCTTTTGCGTTTTCTCGTCGAACTCGAACATCGGGAAATCGACCACCCAGCAGAACCGGAAGGTGTCGGTCTCGCGCAGCTCAAGTGAGTCACAAATTTTGTTGCGGACGATGCCGACGTACTTGGAAATCACATCCGGCTGACCGGCGACAAAGAACAGCGCATCGCCTGGTACGGCTTCACATTGGGTGAACAGCGCTTCGCATTCGCCCGGCTCAAGATTTTTGGCAATTGGTCCACGGAATTCGCCGTCTTCGTTGCGAATGATGTAGCCGAGGCCGCCATAGCCCTCGGCGCGCGCCCAATCGTTCAGATCGTCATAGTATTTGCGCGGCTTCGTCGACGCGCCCGGGGCTTTGACAGCGCGGACCACAGCACCTTTGTCGGCAATCATACCGGCAAACAACTTGAAGCCTGAGCCGGCAAAGATGTCACTGACGTTGTGCAGGACCAGCGGGTTGCGCAGGTCCGGTTTGTCCGAACCGTATTTCTCCATCGCTTCCAAAAACGGAATGCGCGGGCACGGCATCGGGGCCACGGTCTTGCCTTTGGAAAACTTTGTAAACACGGCGTGCAGCGTGCTTTCGACGGCCTCGAACACGTCGTCCTGGGTACAGAACGACATTTCCATATCGAACTGATAGAACTCGCCCGGCGAGCGGTCGGCCCGCGCGTCTTCGTCGCGGAAGCTCGGTGCGATCTGGAAGTAACGCTCAAAGCCCGCGACCATCAACAGCTGCTTGAATTGCTGCGGCGCTTGCGGCAGGGCATAAAATTTGCCCGGGAAGCGGCGGCTCGGCACCAAGAAATCACGCGCACCTTCCGGCGAGCTCGCGGTCAGAATCGGCGTTTGAATTTCCAAGAAGTC
>JAFMCK010000327.1 GCA_017857825.1 Rhodospirillales bacterium | reverse complement strand
AAAGCCGCCCGCGAAACCGGGTTGCCGCTGATTGTGCACACCCGCGACGCCGACACCGATACCATCCGTATCCTTGAAGAAGAACACGCCATCGCGCCGTTTCCGGGGGTGATCCACTGCTTCAGCTCCAGCGCCGAATTGGCCGAGCGGATGGTGGCCTTGGGTCTCTACATCTCGTTTTCCGGCATCGTCACTTTCAAGAAGGCCGACGAGCTGCGCGCTGTCGCCGAAACTGTGCCGCTGGAGCGTATTCTGGTCGAGACCGACAGCCCGTATTTGGCGCCCGTGCCCCGGCGCGGCAAGCGCAACGAGCCGGCTTTTACGGCGTTTACAGCGGCTAAGGTGGCCGAGGTGCGGGGGATCACCGCCTCGGACCTCGCACACGCCACAACGGCCAATTTTAAGCGCCTGTTTGCCAAGGCCGGCGCCGCCATGGATGCCGAGAACGCCGCGTGAAAAGGGTGAACACCGCGACCAAGGTCACATTCCTGGGCTCAGGCCCGTCGAGCGGTGTGCCCGGCGTCGGCATCGGTTGGGGGGAATGCGACCCCAACAACCCTAAAAATAACCGCACCCGCCAATCTGTGCTGGTCGAGCATGCCGGTAAGCGGATGCTGGTCGACACCACACCCGACCTGCGGACGCAGTTGCTTCGCGCCGATGTCGATTATCTGGACGCGGTGCTGTTTACCCATGCCCATGCGGACCATTTGCACGGCATTGACGATCTCAGGGGCATCAATAAGGCGATGAAAAAGCCGCTGCCGGTGTTTGCGGATGCGGAGACGCACGCGCACATTGCGGATCGATTTGCTTATACCTTGGCGCCGATGCGGCTGGACGAGCCGAAAATTTTTGTGCGTCCGGTGCTGGAAATGACCGAATTCGTCCCCGGCGACGACGTAGACGTTTTAGGCGTGCGTGTCGGATCGTTCATGCAAGATCACGGATATTCATCAACGGTCGGATTTCAATTCGGCCGCGTGGTGTATTCGACGGACGTGAAAATCCTCTCGGAGGAAATTTTGGATCGTCTCAGGGACGCCGAACTCGACGTCTGGATCATCGGTGTTTTTAGTTGGAAAGAGCATTGGACCCATGCCCATGTCGATCGTGCCCTCGAATGGATTGCTCGCGTAAAACCGAAAAGGGCGATTTTAACGCACCTCGGCACCGGCATCGATTACGCCGAATTGATGGCCGCGACGCCTGATCATGTCGTGCCCGCATTCGACGGCATGACGGTCGAGGTCAGCGATGACGGGGCAGAGATTTCGATCTCGTCATAGCCATTCACCGCACGTACCAAGCATACCTTTTTATTTTTCAATGCCTTTCATATGATTTTGTTTTATATTTATAAGTCATTGTTTTTAAATAATACTATTAAATTTGCCATAATATAAATTATACGACTTAACGGGATATAGCAGGGGCCAAGCGTCCGCCTATACCCCGCACCAGATCGCCTCCGATCAGCCCCCGCATCCTCCTAAACGTGATTCAGGATCCACTGTTTCCACGCGCGCTGACCGGTCCGCGTTCGTTCGATGCCGGACGGCCCCTCGCGTTGCGCGATGCATAAAACCAAAAGCCCGTCACCTCCGCGCAGGCGGAGGTCCATCTCGTAATATGGATTCCCGCCTACGCGGGAATGACGGAATGACGAAATGACGGAAATTGTCAGCGACGGGTTTGGCGCGGTCAGCGTTTCGGATGACGCATACATAGATTGATCTGCGCGCCTTCTCTCAGCTGTTTCAGCCTACTCATTCTCTACTAGTAGATAGGTTGAAATTTCACCTCGGGCGTGCCTCCGTCGCGGGAACGCGTTAATGTCGTTTGCATCACATCAAACGAGGTTTGCCATGGACGACGCCCCCGCAACTCAGCCGCGCTACGGTATGGACGATCTGCTGCAGATCATGGCCAAGCTGCGCGATCCCGACGGCGGCTGCCCGTGGGATGTGGCGCAGGATTTCGCCAGCATTGCGCCCTACACCATCGAAGAAGCCTACGAGGTCGCCGACGCCATCGAGCAAGCCGACATGCCGGCCCTCAAGGGTGAGCTCGGCGATCTGCTGTTGCAGGTCGTGTTTCACGCGCAAATGGCGGCCGAGGTCGGCGATTTCGCCTATGCCGATGTCGTCCACGCGGTCTCGGAAAAGATGGTGAAGCGGCATCCGCATGTGTTCGGTGACGCCTCGGTGGCCGATGCGGATGCGCAGACCAAGGCTTGGGAAGATCAAAAGGCCGACGAGCGCGCCGCCAAGGCCCAGGCCGAGGGTCGCACGCCGTCGGTGCTGGACGATGTGGCGCGTGGGCTCCCTGCCCTGATGCGCGCGGAAAAACTGCAAAAACGCGCCGTCCGTGTCGGCTTCGATTGGCCCGATGTGGCCCCGGTGTTCGACAAGGTCCGCGAAGAACTGGACGAGATCACCGAGGTCCTGGAGGCCGCCCCCGCCGGTGCCGCGCCCGACCCCGAACGGCTCGAAGACGAGCTCGGCGATCTACTGTTCACCTGCGTCAACCTGGCCCGCAAACTCGGCACCGACCCGGAAACCGCGCTGCGCCGCACCAACGCCAAATTCGAACGCCGCTTCCGCGACGTGGAATCCTATGCGGCCGCCGAGGGCCACTCCCTCAAGGACCTGGACATCGACGCCCTCGAAGCCCTATGGACCCGCGCCAAAGTGGCGGAACGAGCGTAACGCCCTTTTGTCTACTAGTAGACAATTCCTCCCTTCGACCTTCCCTCAAATCCAGCTATAGTCTCCACATGGAAAATGCCGACGACAAAGCCGCCGATC
>JAFMCK010000326.1 GCA_017857825.1 Rhodospirillales bacterium | reverse complement strand
GCCAATGCATCAATTAGGGTCTCTAGGTTTGCCGGCAAACCGGCGAACAAAGCTTGATTGATTCGCTGCGCAGCTTCGCTGCCGGGGCCGAGATCGCTAAACACGTTGCTGAGAGCAGCCGCCGAGGCCGCGAGGCCCGGCTGGTTTTTTAACTTTAAGAGGTTTTCTCTCAGCTCGGTCAACGCCGCTTCGATCTCAGGCGGCGTCATCGCAATCGTGCCCTGCGGCTGAAAAAACGCCGGCCCCAAATACAACGCCATGTCATCGATGATATTGAGTTTTTCATCTTGCTGGCTCGGGATCAAAGATAGCACGCTGTGCACCGCACCAACGGCGGGCAGCGCTTCGAGCTGCGCACTGAGGTTGCGCGCAGCCTCGAGGTCCGCGACCAAAACGTCCGCGGCATATGGATACACATCGCCGTTTGCAGCCAAGTCATCCAAGGTGCGCATCGACGGTGCCGTTCGGTCGCGCAGATTCATCGGATCGAAATCAAACCGCGCGCCTTGCGCCACCCAGGCAGCCAACAACGCACTCACTCCGCCGACAACGACAATCGGCAACGCAAAGCGTTGCAACGTTTGGGATACATCATACCCAAACGTAGCCCCCGCCACGACCGGCAACGGTTTCGGGGTGCGCACAAGCAAACGCAACAACGCCGGCAGCAACGTTAGATTGGCAACGAGCGCCACGCCCATACCAACACCGGCAATCAAGCCAAGTTCGGCCAAACCCACATACGACGTCGGCAGGAACGAGAAGAACGCAATCGCGGTTGTCACCGCACACACCCCGAGCGATGGCCCTACCCGCCCTGCCCCCACAGCCAAAGCATTTCGCCAACCGCTCTCATGGGAAACATGCTCACGCGCACGCAGCGTGAAATGAATACCGAAGTCGACGCTCAGGCCAACGAACAACACCGCGAATGCGACGGAAATTAAATTGAATGCGCCGACGAATATCATCGCCAATGCCGCCGTCCACACTAAACCCGCGACCAACGTCACCAACAGCGCCACCATCGCACCGACCGAGCGCAATCCGGCCAGCAGCACGATTGTCACCAAGACCATCGAAATCAGACCGGCCAGTCCCATTCCGTTTTCGACACTTTTAAGCTCGTCACTTTCCAACGCAGCGGAACCGGTCAGACGGACTTGATAACCGCCCATGCTCAGCCCGAGTAATTGCGCCGTCGCATAGATCGCCTCCGTCGCCCGCGCCGCTGGCTGCAGTGACCCGTAATCAAGCACCGGCTGCACGGCGATCATGCGGCGAAATGGCCCGCCCACCGCATCACGCCGAAACAAAACATCCGACCACACCAAGACATCCGGCGTGCCCGCCTTGGCATTCGCCGCGACGCCTGCCATGGCGCCCAGCACCGCATCGGCTTCGGACAGCATTTTTGGATCAACGTCGCCAGCCTTGGCCAGCAGCCCCGTCATATCGGCCAAGCCCCCCAAATTCGGCTGGCGCCACAGCGTGCCCAAAAACGGCTGCGCGGCGGCCAACTTGGCCGCCAAATTCTGCAACGCGCCCAGCTCCAAAAACATCAACGCATGACGGCGAATAAATGGATCTGCGTCGGGCGCATAGACACTACGAAAGACATCATCCTGAGCCGCCAGTGCGTTTACCAGCCGAACCACACCCGCATTTGCGGCATCCGCATTGGGCGCTTCGAGCACCACCAATAAGTTGTCTTCTAAGGTCGGGAACGCCTGATCAACGGCAATCGCGTCTTGGCGAAACGACAGTTCCGCCGACAGCATGTCTTCAGTATCGGTATTGATACGCAGGTTTTCGGCCAGATACACAGCGGCCAATCCGGTCACCAACACCGCCAAGATCACGACCCTACCGGCGCGCCGCTGGCAGATATCGACCCAACCGCTAAAAAATGCTGCGAGACGGTTTTCGCTTTGCTGCTTCACGCGTGCCGCTCCGGGATGCTGGACCAAGCCTCAGGTAAACCTGTTTCGCGCTTATAGGGTGCAGCGTTACTGCCGACAAGACCAGTGGGGAAACCCTTTCATGAAACCTTGACTACACGCGGCGCTGAGATAGTTTTCGGCATGGCAATGAAAAACCCGCCATTCGATCAGCGTATCGCCGCCGTTTTGGTGCGTCCATTGCTGCGGACACCAATTACGCCCAATCACATTTCGATGCTGACGCTATTCATCGCACTCGCCGGTGCCTTGATGCTTGCGACCGGTGATCCCGCTCAAGCGACGTGGGGGGCCGGGCTTTTCGTATTGGCGCGGTTTCTGGATCATTTTGACGGTGAACTGGCCCGGCAATCGGGAAAGACATCGAAGCTCGGCTACTATCTGGACTATCTGGTCGGCGCGATCAGCTATGCAGCATTGTTCTTTTGCATGGGCTGGGGCTTCAGAGATAGTGACCTCGGTATGTGGGCCGTGGCACTTGGTGCAGGCGGTGCGGGGGCATCGCTTATTTCGCTGTTCACGAATTTTGGTATCGACCGCGAAACCGGCGGTGCCGAAACCGGCGACAGCGTCGGCTATCCGGGCGTTGCCGGTTTCGAACTTGAAGACGGCATTTATCTGATCTGGCCGGTAACGTGGCTAGGATATTTATATCCGTTTTTTATCGCGGCGGGCATCGGGGCGACGATTTACTGCGTATGGACATGGGTTACGTTGGCCCGGATGCGGCGTCAGCGCGGAGAGCGCGCCTAAACAAGATCGCAAATAACAATGCGAACGCCGGTGCGCCGATGGTCGCGGCAATCAGCAGCCCTTCATGCCAGCCGATCAAGATCGCGAGCGGCACAAAA
>JAFMCK010000056.1 GCA_017857825.1 Rhodospirillales bacterium | reverse complement strand
TTGCCATCCCATACGGAGACTTTGCCGGGAAGTCCACCGCAGAGCCTGAACCGCTTGATGAGCCCCCGGTGACGTGCGCAGGATTCCAGGGATTGCGGACCGCGCCGGTGATGTCGTTATGCCCGGTGACGCCGAGCGCGAATTCAACCATATTCAGCCGCGCCACATCGAGTGCGCCTGCGCCATCCAATTTTTTCAACGCACCCGAAAGCACATCCGGCATAAAGCCTGCGCGAACTTTCGAGCCGCATTCGCTGAGGCGGCCTGGGCGGTAAAACATATCCTTATGCGCCAACGGCACACCGGCGAGCGGCCCGTCACCTAAATTGGCGTCCGCCGCTTTTGCCTGTGCCTCTGCATCATCTGCATCGATGCCGGCAACGTTGTTCAGCGCACGCCCACGGTCATTTAAGCGGGCCAGTGTTGCTTGCGTAACCTCAAGCGAAGAAATTTTTCTGTCGGCAAGGGCTTTGGCAATGTCGACCAAGGTCGCATCGCATGGATCAACCGGTAGCGCCGTCATGATGATGCACGCTTGGGTGCGAGGTCTTGGATCAGGCGATAAAACCGTGCGGGTTCCGTATCGAAAACTTGTCCGCCGCCGGCTTCGGAGACGATCTCGCCGATCGGTTGGCCGGTGCGTTGCGGATCGATGATTTGCCGATCACCCAGATCAATGCTTTTCGTTTTCTTTAGCCAGACACGGATCGGGTCGGTCTCATCTCTCATGGTTTTTTTACCCACTGCCCTTCATTGCCCTGAACAATTTCACCACTACCAGCCTTTTCGATGGCCTTTTTGCCGGCCAGCGCTTCGACGGCTTGCAGGTTGATGTTATTCTTTCGCGCGATATCACGATAGATCTGGCGACGTTTCAAGTTGATCTCGTCGACCAACGTTTGAACTCCCGGCGCCTGGGTCACGATGCCCAAATAGCCGTCTTGCTGTTCACCGACGAGCCCTTGCTGTTGCGCCTGCTGCAGCGTCAGCGATTGCGCATAAACGGGCATTGCCGGGACAGCCGCCAGCACGGAAAACGCCAAAAATAATGATCGGATAAAGGTTTTCACAGCCGATCCTCCCTAAAACAGACCAGGGTTGTTGGCGAGCACGTTATCCAGGTCTTTTTCGACCCGTACGCGCACTTCGTGCTCGATCTTCACATTGAGATTGATAACGATGGGTTTGTCCGGCGCCTCAATTTTGGCGCGGGGCGTGCATGCGATCATGGATAAACTCATCAGAACGACGAGTGCAGGAAGTACATGACGGGGTGACATGGCTTGTCTCCGTTCGGTTGTTCCTCCTATTGCGCTCCGGAGGGACCTTGCACGCGGTCCCGGATGGCATCCGGAAGGTCTTTCATGACGCTAGCGCTTTGCAGCAATTCTCGCAAGGCGCCTTCCAATCTGACGTTTAATTCTATCGCTTTGCCGTCATAAAGCGTCGGGTTTGAGCCCTTTATTTCAGCGCCCGCGACGATTTGCCCGGTCAAAGGCCCGTTCATCGATATTTCCAACACCCGAAAGCGGAAATCTTCGAGCGCCTGGCCCAAAACCTCCGCCCCCTGTCCACTGGACTTCAGGGTTTCAGCTGCAATGGCGGAGCGGTAGCGGATCACGCCACCATCGCTTGCCCGCAATCGCGCATCGTCGATCACCGCACCATCCGGCGTGAAGCGCACCGGCGCCCGACCGCTAAGCCGCCCCTGGGCGGTCAGCCCGGTGATATCAATTTGTTTCGCCAACGCCGACATATCCAAATCTTCAACCTCGGCGATGACCCGTTCTGGGGCGCGATCGAATGGCACCAAAAAATCACGGATACGTAGCGCACCGCCGGCCAATGGCCAATTGGCTTCCTCAAGCAGCAAGGTTTGGTCACCCGGCAAAGAAAAGCGAACCTGGCCGTTCAGCAACGGCATGCCCGGATCCAAAAATCCGATGTTGAGTGTCTGCGGCGTATCGGTTTTTGGATTAAGCAGATCGCTGAACTTGATCACGCCCTCAATGCCTGCAAACTCGGCTGGCGCACTCCCAAACCCGACACCCGCGAGGGTCACCGTTGCCGTCGTTGTCAGCATTTCGGGTGCCCAATCGGCGGCGGCGGTGACATCAAGTTCACCGACCACATCCACGACCTGTCCGGCTAACGGCGGAATCAACTTCGTAAGGCCGGGCGATGCTGCCAAATTCCAGTGTGCGAGCTTCGCGGTAAGGTTGCCAGTGCCTGCCGCCGCGTCATGGCGTGCGACCATTTTCACACCGGGTCCGCCACCGAGCGTGAGCGTGCCGTCAAATGTCGCGGCATCAACCGCCAACCCGGCATCGCCACGCAGCACCATCGGCGCGACCCTCGCTGGCTGACGGGTATCAACAATATCCGCATTGTCGAGTGTGAATGCCGCATCCAAATGCGCTGCGGTGCCCTTGGCCTGAAATGCACCGTTAAAATCTGAGACCCGGAAACCGACATCCACCAAGTCAGCACCACCGTCTGCAAACGTACCGCTGCCCGTCCATGATGCCGTCTGCGTATCAAACGTACCGGCAGCTTCAATGCGCGGTAAGGTGACATCCAGCGGTGCTGTACCGAGCTCCTCAACCGTGGCTTCCATACGCTGCAAAACGGCATCCATGCGCAGTTCACCGATCTCACCATCTGCACGCATCGCTTCGACAAGCGGTGCGCCACCAAGGCCAGCACATAGTGTCGCCGGCCCCGGTCGCACCAAAATGGTGTCGATACGCAAAGCGGCGGCTGCGAGTTCGATGCAGCCGTCAGAGTTCAACCGTACCGCATCTGCATCGATCGCGAGTTTCGCAGCGCCGGCGACGCGACCGCCATTGATCTCAAGGCCAGCGAAGGTGCCAGAAATCAGCGTCTCGGTGCTGAGCCCCACCGACAATGCGGACAATGGGCCTTGCAGACGGGCACGCAATTCCTCGACCACAATATCTAAGGCGTCCACATTGAATGTCATCGGACTGAAGCGAAGCGCCATATCTTCAAGCTGGATACCTTCAGCAGTGCCCAACCATACTGCACCGCCCGCATCACCCGACACCGCCAACGGTGCAGGCAATACCCCCGACATGTTGGCCTCGAACGCGCTCGACAACAGCAACGGCGCATCCGTGCCGATACCGCCACTCAGCAGCGCCGTCCCTTCCTGTCCGTTGAGCGTCGTCTTCAACCGCTGCGCGCCATGCGATAGATCAACCCGGACTGGGGACGCGGCATCCAAGCGCCATCCTTGCGTGCCCGCATCCAACGTCACCCGTCCGTCAAAGACCGCACTGGCATCATCGCCGGGCAGGTTAAGCTGCAACAAGTCTGCCTCAAGAAAACCTGACACCGGTCCGTCAGCGCGCAGCACACCGGCTTCCAAATTCTTCGCGAGCCCTTGCAGATCAGCCCGCGCCCCTTGAATCATAAAATTCAGCGCGCCGATGACATCAACACCACCGCTGTTGTGCAAGGGGCCGCGTAAGCCGTCGCTTGCGAGTTCGCCCCGAATGGTCAACGGTATCGCGGAGTCCAGTGCATCCAAGGTATGTGCATTAAGCGACGCCACCACGCCAGTTTCAGCCCCACCCACGAGTATATACGTGTCTGCGGCACGACCGTTGACCCGTGCCTGCACATCAACGCTGCCGAGTGGTATGTCATGCGCACGCACACCGTTCGCTGTGACCTTTGCTTGGCCGGTCAACGCGTCGGGCCAACGCCCCTGCACATCTATGGTGCCTTGCATTGCTGTAAATGCGACGTCGGCGCGGCTGGTTGCGTTGGCAACTTTAACGTCCAAGCTTAAATTTGAGTCTGTATCGAAAACCGCTGACAACCGCCCTTCGATTGACACGTCCGGATGCGCGACCGCAAACGCGCCGTTGATCGTGGTACCCAGCGCATCGGTCAACAGCGCTTCGCCACTGAGCGCAACTGCCAACTCGCCGATTGGCGTTGCGACGGTCAGGCGGGCATCGGTGACTTTTATTGGGCCGATCAATTGCACGGAAGCGGATGATGGTGCCGCCGACGTGGCCCCGTCCGCAAAAATCGCCTCAAGCGGACCCAGGTCGAGCCCCCCCGCGCCGACACCGAATTTAAACCGACCGCCATCAATGCGCAGGCCGTCCAATATTCCCTCTGCAAGGCGTCCAGGCGAGTATTCTAGGCGAATTCTTTCAGCGCCAATCATGGTCCCTGGCCCCAGCGTAAAATCGACAACATCGCTAGACGCAAGTCCGATACGCTGAATCCGAAGGTTGGCGTCGGCAAAACCGTTTTCCGCCAAATAAGCCCGCACGCCCCACGCCAGTGCGAACGGCAAGCTAACGTATCCAACTGCCAGAATCGCGATCATGGCGAGCAGAAAACTGAAGACGGCGGCGGGTTTTCCCATAAAGCGTAGCCTTTGAACTGCGGGAAGGCATGGTCATGGCAACCCCGGGAGCGGTCAAGGTTTGCCTCAATGTTTTGTGCTGTTTACAGGAGCAAATTTGCTCCCCATATGTGTGGGTGTCGAACAGCTTTTAGAAAGAGCACGGATATGTCGAAAAAATCATCAATCAGAGCATGGCTCGCGAGCGGACTTGCCACCATCGTTTTATCCAGTTGTTCGATATCCACACTCGATACCGGCACCTTCGTGAGCGTCCCGGAAGAGCGTGCGCGGATCAGCGTCGGTTCAGCGTTCTATGCCGGCGTGACACCGCAACGGATCGGTTTTGCCGATAGTCGGGAACGCGAAGAATACGCCTTGTATCGGGGCGCTGATGGGCAGGCAGAGATTCTGTATGTTGAAACCCGAAGCGATCTTCGGCGCGAATTGGCATTAGATTTCAATAAGCTGATTGTCGACACCGTCACAATGTGGCGGTTCCATCAAGGCCAAACGCTGAATTTCGGTAAAACCGAGCCCCTCAAAAATGACATCGCGCAATTCTGGGCACAGCCGTTCCAACAAACCGAAACCGGGCGCCAGTGTGTGGGCTTTTCGAGCACCTGGGATACGCGCACCGATGACCCGAAACTGCGTCCGTCAAAGCTGATGTTCGGTTACCATTGTGTGCCCAAAGGAGAAACGTTGGCCGATGGGGGACGTGCATTCGTCGCCGGCCTTCAGGTGCGCGGTGTCTCCGTCCCGCTCCGCGTCAAGACGGCCTACGATCTTCAAGCGGGTGACGCCCCACTGCCGCCGCGCGATCAACAGGCGGCAAATCTTGTGACGGTTCAAGACGGTATTGCCGGTGGCGTCGCTGGCCTACCGGCCTTTCCATTGCTGATCGGACGTCACTACAATACGAACGACGGAAGATGTTTGAACTGCTGAAGTAGGCTCTAGTCGTTAAGATGAATCGTGATGGCCGCACCACCGTCCGGCACGTCGAACGCGGCCTCTTCAAATGATGGCGCACTGAAAAAAACCCGCACATCGTTCGAAAACCCATAGTCTTCCAACGGAATACCAAAAATCGCCTGATCGAATTCGTGATTGCCGTTTTCATCGTGGTAGACCGCAATGGCATATGTTCCCGGTGTCAGATCGTGAAACACCAGCCGCACACGCCGTTCCTTTGGCAGCACTTGGCGTTCGCTGAGCATACCGTCAGATTTCGGAAACATCGTCGGATTGTTGTACAGCGCGACGTGCACATCGCCGTCATCACTCGACAGATTAACGACCTCGACCACTAAGTCTGCTGACCACGCTTGCAACGGCGCCAACATCAAAGACGTGGCAAGGACCAACGCGCGACTCATCGACACTTAGACGCGAATATTGAGGTAATAACCCCTGGGCGCGGCTTCATTGAAGTCGGTATTTTGTGCGATCAGGCGACCAAGGCGCTTCAAGCCGGCTTGTTCCTGCGGCGTTTGCACTTGCTCCAAAAACTGAGCGCGCGAACGAACTTCGCGCACACCTTCGGACTGATACAACGCCTTGGAACGCCCGGCGGGCGCACTGTTGTTGTTAGATATGTTGAAGCTGTCTGCCATGCCTTGGACATTAGTCGTGGACTCGTTAACGAGACGTAAACGACCCTGCCCAACTAGGCAATTTCTTCCGGCTTGATGCGATTTTATTCTTTATGGAAGATGTCGAAGTGCGGGGCGCCACCATCGCGGTGATGCTGCAAGGCCCACGTCACGCTCGGAAATGCCAACTCGGCCCAGGGGATATCTGCCCAATCAAACAACGCGGCCTCAAGACTTTCAGGGCCGGGATCCAATGCAGGGCTTTGCATACGAGCATGATAGACCACGTAAATCTGCGAAATACGCGGGATTTCGAACATGCCCAACAACCCGGTGACTTCGACGCTGGCCCCCGATTCTTCACGCACCTCGCGGGCCGCACCCTCGGCAATGGTTTCGTTAAGTTCTAAATACCCAGCCGGAATCGTCCAAAATCCGATACGCGGCTCAATCGCTCGGCGGCAAAGCAGAATTTTATCTTCCCATGTGCAGACGGCGCCAGCGACGACGCGCGGGTTATCGTAGTGCACGAAGCCGCAATCCAGACACACCATCCGCTCGCGGTCGTCACCGTCCGGCACATGCGGCGTAACCGGGCCCTTCGGCATCGAATTCACTAAGGTATCTTTATCGTCTGTCATCGTCGCAAAGTGCGCTATGATGCGCCACCTTGCAAGGTTTTGAGGCCAGATTGTGCCAACATAGACAGGTCACAAAGGCGGCTGCACCAAGCGTTTGGTGGTGCTATAAACGATAGAGAAGTACGCAATATCCAACGCACGATGGGAAATCTGCATGGCGATTCAGGCCGCACAGGACGAAGAAGAAAGCACCGACCTTGGACCGGTGGCCAGCGGCTTTGCAGACAAAACGTTTTTGGGCGGCATGAGCCTTGGCGCCAGAACGTGGCTATTTTTTCTTGCCTGCGTCTTAGCGGGTGCCGCGTTCATCGCTTTGTTCATACACGTCGATGAGCGCTTGGACAGCGCCCTGCAAACCATGCAACGCGCAACCCGGATTGACCAATTGGTGAATACAGTCGAGCGCGGCACGTATAGTCTGCAAGCCCGCCAGCGGGATTTTCTTTTAACGCGCAACACCGAAATTGCAGACGGCTTTTCCGCAGACTTGGCAGATGTGTCGACGGCGCTCGACGAGTTATTTGCGTATCCTGACGCGGAGCCCTTGGCGCAGCATGTGACGACAATCCGCGACGGCTTGGTCCAGTATGATCAGCAGTTCCAATCTTTTTTAGATACGGAGCGTGAAATTGGCATCGGCACGGAAACGGGGTTAAGCGCACAATTACGCCGAACCTCGATGGCATTGCGCACAACCTTTCGCGATACCGGCAACGCCAACCTGATCAACCAGATTGAGCGTATTGATCAGCAAGGCGAAGAAACCGTGCTGTCGGGCTCGAAAAAAGGCGTCGAGGAAATCCGCAAACGTTATGCCGCACTGGCCGAGTTCATCAAGGTCGCCGAAATTCCCGAAACGGATCTGAATCGCATCAACGAACTGCTGCGCACCCACGAAACGCAAATGTTATCGATGATCAACGCACGTTTTGAACTCAGCGATGAAGCCCGGCGCTTTGCCGAATTGTTCGATTATTTTGTGCCCAGCCTGACCGGGCTCACCGGATTTGCGGAGCGCTTCCGGATCGAAGCCGCGGCGAACGTGCGCAATATGCAGTTGTTCGCGCGCTACACCATTCTTGGCGGCTCGGCGGCGATTTTACTTTGGTTGATGTTCTTCGGCCTCGTACTGATCAAAAGCCTGACCGGCCCGGCCAGGCGCATCGCTGACGCATTGGATCGGATTGCGCGAGGCGCACAGCATGTGTCGGTACCAGCGCAAGGCAACAGGGACGACTTTGGCCGCATCGCGCGACTGCTTGATGGGTGGGCCGATACCATCATTGAGGCCGATCATCTGCGACGGGATCTTGCCCGCACACGCGACCGCCTGGACCGTGCCGTGCTGCAATCTGAGAACAATGCCGAACGCGCAGAAGACGCAGAACGCCGCGCTGACGCTGCAGAGACCGCTGCGCGAGCGGCCGCACCGAAAGCCCTCCCCGCCCCAACCGCACAAGCCGCGCCAGAAGATGCCGCACCAAGACGTCGGCCAAGCGCGGTAGACGCCTATCGCAATGCTGCTGATGCGGAAGTCGTCGGCGGACCGATTTCATCGGTGAGTGCGCAATTGCAGAACTTCAGCCAATACGTCACGGCAGCTGCAAACGATGTGGAGCGTACCGAGGCACTGATCAAAGGTCTGGATCAAATGACGCAGTTGGTCGACGACATCGGCGGGCTGGTCTTGGCGATCCGCGATCAAGCGAATTCATTAGCATTCCGCACACCCGGGAAGGAAGCTGTGCGCGATCCCGGCAGCGACAACCTGATCGCTTTTTCCGGGGATGGCGCAAACAAAGATGCGGAACGCATGTACGCACAACGCTTCGATCAACTCCGCGATGCCACCGAGCGCACAGAACGCACCGCGTTCCGGATTAAAGAGACCCTTGAAGAAGTTTCTGAAATTGGTCGCAGCATTGCCGAAACCGCCTCACAACAAGCACTGGATGCCACGCATAAGTTGCTCAGTCAGTCAGAGTACCTACAAAATATGCTGGACGATATTCTGAGCAAAGTGCACCCGGCCAAACCGGGCACTTTGTCGGAGCCTAAAACGGTGAAACGCTCAAACGAAGATCCGTTCGCTTAACAGACACAGGCTAATTTCAGTCGGCTAAAATAACCGCGACGCCCGGCAAAGTCTTGCCTTCAATCCACTCCAAAAACGCACCGCCAGCGGCTGAGACATAGGAAAAATCATCCGCTGCCCCCGCATTGGCGAGTGCTGAAACGGTGTCGCCGCCCCCCGCGACCGACAACAACTGCCCCTTGCTGGTCAACGCGGCAACCTCTTGGGCAACGGCATTTGTACCCGCGTCGAACGGCTTCACTTCGAAGGCCCCCAGCGGACCGTTCCAAAGCACGGTTTTTGCCGATTGCAGGCGGCTTTTTAAATCATCAATGCTGGCCGGGCCGATATCCAAAATCATCATATCGTCCGGCACGTCATTAAGGCCGACGGTTTTGCTGGCGGCCCCTTCTTCAAACGCCGCCGCGACGACGGCATCGCTGGGCAGCACGATTTCACAGCCATGTGCGGCGGCCGTTTCAATGATCGCGCGTGCATCATCAGCCATCTCTTTTTCGCACAACGATTTGCCGATTCCCATGCCACCCGCATACAAAAACGTATTCGCCATACCGCCACCGATGACGATCTGGTCAACCTTTTGCGTAAGGTGACCCAGCACGGCCATCTTCGACGATACTTTTGCGCCCCCAACGACCGCGATCACCGGGTGTGCAGGTGTTTCAAGCGCAGCGGACAAGGCCTCCAATTCCGTCTGCATCAAACGACCGGCTGCAGAGGGTAGAAGATGCGCAATACCCTCGGTCGAGGCGTGCGCGCGATGGGCGGCGGAAAAGGCATCACTGACGAAAGCATCACCGTTGGCAGCCAACGCCTTGGCGAACTCTGGATCATTTTTTTCTTCGCCAGCGTGGAAACGGACGTTTTCAAGCACAACCATGCCGCCTTCGGGTGTGTCTGCAATGGCACTCGCTGCCGCGTCACCGATACAGTCACCTGCAAAGCCGACAGGCTTGCCCAAAATTTCCGACAATGCTTCGGCGACGGGTCGCAGGCTCATGTCTGGAACGACCTGCCCTTTCGGGCGACCAAAATGCGAAAGAATGATGACTTTGGCGCCGTTGCCGGCAAGTTCGTTCAAGGTAGCCAGCGCACGGTCGATCCGCGTGGTGTCGGTAATTTTACCGTCGCGCACGGGCACATTGAAATCAACACGGACCAAGACTCGTTTGCCCCGAACGTCTAAATCTTCCAGCGTCTTGAATCGCATGCCATCGTCTCCTTAGCGTAAATTTATTGGTTTTGCTTTGCCCGCAACGCATCCAACTGCGCCTGCGCGGCAACGGCTTTATCGGTTTCGCCCAACACACCATAGGCGCGCACCAAGCGTTCCCAGCCGGCGACATCGTCTGGATTTTCGGCTAGCTTGTTGGCCAAGCGCTCAACCATAGAGCGGATGAATGCCATCCTTTCTTCGGGTGTCATCTCGCCTGCGGCTTCCATCTGCTCGCGGGTTGGACCGGGTGCAACCGGACCACTGGATTGACTATCCATCGTCGGCTGAGCGGGCCGGCCGGCGGCGATCTTCAACGCGGTTTCGCTCGGCTTGAGTTCACTGACATCGAAACCACCCTCGGCAGCCGCGCGCGCGATCTGGGCCTCTACGGATTCTTTAATACCCGCATCGTCCGTGGCGATGGTCAAAAGGTTGGTCCAAAGCTGCGCGGCCCCCCTAAAGTCACCGCCCATCGCCTTATCAAGGCCAATATAAAACCAAGGCTTCGGCAATGACGGATCACGTTCGCGCGCCTTCACAAAGTCGTTGAATATCTCAACCGTAAAATCACTGCCCCGTGCCAGCAAGCGTGCCTCCGCCCAATCGGCAAGCAGACCCGGATCACCACCCGAAAGCGGCACTGCGCGCTCAAATGCAGCTGCAGCTTCACGTGACCGACCGATGGCGGCATAGGTTCGACCCAGCAACGTCCAGCCACGCAAGTCATCCGGATTTGTGCGAAGTCGTTCTTCGAGTGCACGCACCATTTCCGTCAACGGCGCACCTTCCTCCAAGCCTGCCTCGGGTGGCTGAATGTCGGTGCGTTCGGCGAGTGGATAATTCGGCACGCCGGGCGAGCCCAACTCGCTATAAACCAGAACGGCAATCAGCGGCACGGCGATCGCGGCCGTATATAAAGGCCAACGTCCATCGCTTGATGCGGCTTGCGGCAAGCGCTCCGCATCTTCGGCAGCGGCCAGCAAACGTCGCTCAATTTCAATGCGTGCCGCATCGAGTTCAGCATCCTTGATCCTGCCTTCGGCTGCGTCCCGTTCAAGCTCGGACAATTGGTCTTTGTAGACATTCATGTCGTACTCGGCGCGGGATGCGCTTTGCGCGCGTACCCGCAAAGCCGGCAGCACAAGACCCGCCGTGACAAGCGCTGCCAATGCAGCTGCAGCCAGCCAAAAAATCATCAGCGATCACCATCCATAATTTTGTCGATTTTCGCGCGCTCAGCGTCAGACAAAGGCACCGCCCCCGCCGTCGCATCGACCGTGCCGTGGCGGCGGCGACGATAAAAAACAAAGATCGCGACAACGCCTAGCCCCAGAATGATCACCGGCCCATACCACAAAAGCAGGGTTTTCTTTTTCATCGGAGGGTTCAACAAAACAAAGTCGCCATAGCGCGATACCACGTAATCGATCACTTGTTCGTTGCTGTCGCCGGCCAAAATGCGGTCCCGCACCAAGACGCGAAGATCGCGCGCAAGTTCGGCATTGGAGTCATCAATGGATTGGTTTTGGCAGACCAGACAGCGGAGGTCTTTGCCAATCACCCTTGCGCGCGCTTCTAGGGCCGGGTCTTTCAGCATCTCGTCCGGGTTTACCGCCCAAGCTTGCGGACTCAGCATCAGCAGCGCCAACATCGCCATCAACAGAACGCGCTTCATCCGCCCTCCCCTTTGCTCTTGTTTGCAGCTTCTGCACGCAAGTGCTCGATCAGCGGGGCCAAGGTATCGTCCCAAACCTGCTGGGTGACCGGGCCCACGTGCTTGTAGCGAATAATGCCCTGCGGATCGACAACGAAGGTTTCCGGCGCCCCCGTCACACCAAATGCAATCGCCGCTTTCGAGCGAGGGTCATCACCGGCCAGCGTATAGGGGTCGCCGAAGCGACGCAGCCAATCTGGTCCTGCGGTGCGGTCGGGCTCGCGCCAATCAATCGCGTGGATCGGCACCCAATCATTTTCTTTGATCTTCATCAAAAACGGATGCTCGACCCGGCATGCCACGCACCAGGACCCAAACACATTAACCAGCGACACTTCGCCCAACAAATCTTCGTTGGAAAACCCGCGCGCATCACGACCTTCAAGCGGTGCCAGATTGAAGGCCGGCACAGGACCGCCTTCAAGCATGCTCGGCAACTTTTTAGGGTCTAACGTCAGACCAACAGCAAGATACCCACCGATCACAAGCAGCACCAAAAGCGGCAACAGAAAAACGAGTCGGTTCATAAAGACAAACTCATTCCGCCGGCTGCGCGGCCGCATATCGGGGTGATCGCGACGGCGCGCCGACCCGGTAACGCCGATCTGACAAACTCAGCAAACCGCCCGCCAACATCACCAATGCGCCAATCCACATCCACACCACCAATGGGTTGAAGTAAATCCGCGTCACGAAGCCGTCGCCCTTAGGGTCGCCGATGACGGCATAAAGATCGCCACTCAATAGCGTGTGGATGCCCGCCTCAGTGGTCGGCATTTGACGTACCGGATAGATGCGCTTCTCGGGTTCGAGCACCGCCACAAAATCACCATCACGGCTCACCGTGAACTTGGCGCGGGTCAACAAATAGTTCGGTCCCCGCCCCTGTTCAGCCCCATCGAAGCGGAACTCATACCCAGCGACGTTCACAGTGTCGCCCTGCTTCATCGTCTGCACGCTTTCGACCTTCCAAGCACCCGCCCCGGTGATTCCGGCCACCGCGAACGCGAGGCCCAAGTGCGCCATCGTCATACCCCACGTGGCACGCTGCAAATTAAACAAGCGGCGGAGCGAGTCGGCCAACGGCACCCGGAACAATCGAATACGTTCTGCCAATTCGGTGAGCACGCCGACGAACAACCAAGCTGCCACAGCTGCGCCGACCAACCCCCAAGGAGAGCGGTCCGCATACAGCATCCAAGCCACCATCGCGGCGCCTAAAGCGGCAAACAGTGCTAACCAAAGCGTCTTCAACGCGCGGGCAATATCGCCCCGCTTCCACGGCAGCAGCGGACCAATCGCCATTGCGACAACCATCGGCGTCATCAACGGAATGAACACTGCATTAAAGAACGGCGCGCCGACCGAGATTTTATCTTGGCCGTCGGTGAGCGCATCAATGAACAACGGATATAACGTGCCCAACAACACCACGGCCGCCGCTGTGCCCATCAATAAATTGTTGAGCAGCAATGCCCCTTCCCGTGAAATTGGTTGGAATAAGCCGGTGCTGCGTAACTGCGGTGCCCGCCACGCATACAGCGCCAACGAGCCGCCGACGACGATCAACAAGATCGCCAAAATAAACACGCCCCGGGTCGGGTCGGTAGCGAACGCATGCACGGACGTCAGCACGCCGGACCGCACCAAGAACGTGCCGAGCAATGAGAACGAGAACGCGACGATGGCCAACAAAACCGTCCACGCCTTCATGGTATCGCGCTTTTCAACGACGACACACGAATGCAGCAACGCAGTGCCGATCAACCACGGCATAAAGGATGCGTTTTCAACCGGGTCCCAAAACCAAAAGCCGCCCCAGCCGAGTTCGTAATACGCCCACCACGACCCAAGCGCGATGCCGATGGTCAAACATGACCAGGCTGCCAAGGTCCAAGGTCGCACCCAACGCGCCCATGCCGCATCAACGCGACCTTCGATCAGCGCCGCGATGGCGAATGAAAACGCCATCGAAAATCCGACATAACCCAAATACAAAAACGGTGGATGGAACGCGAGACCCGGGTCCTGCAAAAGCGGGTTCAGATCTTGGCCGTCCGGCGCGGGCGGAATCATCCGCGCGAATGGGTTGGACGTGAGCAGAATAAATAAATAAAAGCCGACGCCGATCAGCGCTTGGATCGACAGCGCACGGGCTTTGAGTGCCGGCGGTAAATATCGACCAAACACCGCAACAGCGGCGCCAAAGACGGACAAAATCAGCACCCACAACAGCATCGAGCCTTCATGGTTGCCCCAGACACCCGAAACTTTATACAGCATCGGTTTCGCGGAGTGCGAATTTTCGACCACATTCACCACGGAAAAATCGGACGTCACATAAGCGTGGGTCAAACATGCGAACGACACGGCGACCAGCAAAAATTGCGCTATCGCCGCGTGGTTTCCACTTGCCATCCAGACAGCATTACGGCGGTGCGCACCGATCATCGGCACGACGCTCTGCACAATCGCAACGCCGAGCGCTAAAATCAGTGCGAAGTGTCCCAGTTCAACGATCACCGCAGACTCCTATCTCAGGGTTTCGTACGCGCAAAATTATAAGCGTTCGACAGCGACTTTACGCATTAACTATTAGCCATATTACTTCGCTTGCCCCTGCCACTGACCCGATTTTTTCAACGCCTCGGCCACTTCGGGGGGCATGTAGTTTTCATCGTGCTTGGCCAGGACTTCGTCTGCGACAAAAACGCCGTTTTCGAAGCGGCCTTGTGCCACAACACCTTGGCCCTCACGAAATAGGTCCGGTAGAATCCCGGTATAGGTCACCGGCACCGTATTACTAAGGTCGGTGACACTAAACGTGATCGTCTTGCCGCCGGCACGATCGACGCTGCCCTCCTCGACAAGGCCGCCCAAGCGGAAGCCGCGATCTTGCGCGTATTTCTTTTCAGCCACATCGGTCGGGCTGACGAACAGCGTGATGTTTTCCTCAATCGCACTCAGGAACATCGCCGTTGATGCCCCCAACAATACCAGGGCTACGGCGACAAAAGTCAGGCGCTTGTGTTTACGTTTCATCTTGATCTCTTTCGCGAAGTGCTTCGGCACGATCCAATTCCGCGCGGGTATTTTTCAACACACGCAGGCTGAAGACGACAAGCCCAACCAATACCAAAGTAACGATGCCATAACTTGGCCAGACATAGGCGCCGTGCTCGGTCATGCTGAGAATGCTGTCGGTATTGCTCACGATATCGTCCCGGTTCTTTTTAATGTGCGGGTGCAAACTTGGATTTCCTGGAAAATAGGCGTTCCAGGCCCAGGTTACAATGTCAGGCCGCCGCTTGGCGTTGTCTGAGCGCGCGCAACCGCTGCGCCATCAAAGCTTCACGCATACGAACCAACACCAGCCAGAAATAATACAGCTGAAACGCGCCCGCCATCAGGAACAACGGTAACAGCATATCGCCGTGAATTGTCGGGCCACTCATGCGCATGACGCTGGCGGGCTGATGCAACGTGTTCCACCAATCCACGGAAAATTTGATGATCGGCACGTTGACAAATCCGACCAAAGACAAGATTGCCGCAGATTTTGCGCCGCGCGCCG
>JAFMCK010000325.1 GCA_017857825.1 Rhodospirillales bacterium | reverse complement strand
GAACCATGCCGAGTTTGAGCATAACGCGAAGTATGCCGGATACGCCGATACGCGCCGAAAGTTCATCGAAGCGAAGTCCTTCGCCGGCTTCGTACAATAGGACATCAACATCTTGTTCTTGCGCTGCCAGGCGCAGCGAACCATCGCGGAGTTTCGACGTGATGATGACAGGCGCACCGAATGCTTCTGCCAACGCCATCGTTTCGGCCTTGTCCGTGGCCATGCGAATTTGGGGCATGTTGGTTCGGTGGATTGCTGCTGAATGAAGGTCGATCCCGAAGTCTGATCGTTCGACGATTTCTTGCATGAAAAGATGGGCGAGCCGTCCCGCCAGCGAGCCTTTTTCACTGCCAGGAAAGCAGCGGTTTAAGTCGCGCCGATCCGGTAAATATCGGGAATGGTTCAAAAATCCGAATGAATTCACAATCGGAACGACCATCAATGTGCCTTTGATTTTATTGAGCTGCGGCGCGCGGAGTAAACGGCGGCATATTTCGACGCCGATTATTTCGTCGCCATGCACGGCGGCACTGACGAAAAGCGTGGGACCGGGGCGGCGACCATGCACAACATGAACCGACATCGTCACGGGTGTATGGTCAGACATTCTGCTGATCGGAATGTGAATAATGCGTCGCTGCCCCGCGAGAATAACGTCGTCGGCCAGCTGAAATGGCTCACGCAATCTTTTTAACCTTCTTGGCTTTGCTACCTTTTGTTCCGGTGCGGCCTTCTTTTGCGTTCTTTTCGATAAACTCAATGATTTTCGATGCCACATCGATGCCGGTCGCTTTTTCAACACCTTCGAGCCCCGGGGAAGAATTGACTTCCATGACAACCGGCCCCGAATTTGATCTCAGCATATCAACACCACATACATTCAACCCCATGGCATTTGCTGATCTAAGGGCTGTTTTTCGTTCTTCGGCGGTAATCGTGATTGCTTCTGCGGTGCCGCCGCGATGCAAATTCGATCGGAAATCGCCTTCTTTACCGCGTCGCATCATGGTTGCGACGACCTTCTCGCCAACCACAATACACCGGATATCTTCGCCATTCGCTTCTTCGACAAACTGTTGAACCAAGATGTTGGTGTTTGTGCCGCCAAAGGCCTGGACAATACTTTCTGCAGCTTTGGTCGTTTCACCCAGCACGACGCCGATGCCTTGGGTGCCTTCCAGCAACTTAATGATAACTGGTGCACCGCCGGCGATGTTCAGAAGCTCAGATGCATCCGAAGTCCGATGCGCAAATACGGTGGCCGGTAGCCCAATTCCGATACGGGACAACAACTGCATGCTGCGTAATTTATCGCGTGAGCGCGAGATGCCGACGGATTCATTCACTGGATAGACGCCCATCATTTCAAATTGCCTCAGCACGGCAGTACCAAAAAACGTCACGGAGGCACCAATACGCGGGATTACAGCGTCATAGCCTTTCAGTGTTTCACCTTTGTAATGAATTTCGGGTGCGCCCGATACAATGTTTAGGTAGCAGCGCAAGTGGTTGATGACGTCCACTTGATGTCCGCGTGCCTCGCCGGCTTCAACCAAGCGCTTGTGCGAATACAACTCTGCATTTCGACACAATAAAGCGATCTTCATTTTTATCTCCTACAAGAACATAAACGGTCTGATTTTTTCCGACTATTCGACGGCGGTTCGCCAAATAGAAAGTTTATTTCGATTGCAGCGTATAACAGGCGCGCCAGATACTCATTCATCCCAAATGAGAGCAGGTTTGGAATGTATGCAGATATGCCCCTAAAGTTTTTGTAGGGCTTACATGAGACGGATGTACGCTCAGTCGCGCTTTTTCGGGTTAAGAATGAAGGATCTGCCTGGATGAACAAGGACACTTTTTCCTCGAATCGCGGTTCGACCGAGAATGATATCGAATTCCATTTTTTCTCGGTCAGCGAGAGAGATGTCGATGCTCCATTTGTGCGCGCCCAAAAGTAATGTCGTGTGAATGATGAGCCGAAGTTCCTGATCGCCACTGGTGTTTTTTATTTTTCGTCGGTCAACGATCTGCGTTTCGAATCGTTCCGCTTTGCTCTGTCCTGGGCGTTTAAGCCAAAAACTGACCCATTGTTCGTCATCCCGATTAAAAACTTCCTGATTTACTGCATGAAGGGCCGAAGTGCGTGCACCTGTATCAATCTTGGCAGGTAATTTCGAGATGCCAAATTCTGGAAGACCAATGTATTCGCGCCATCCGATGATTCCGTCCACCTTACTGGGTGATCGTTTCTTTGAGGACCTATCCATCGCTAACGTTAATTCCTGATCTATCAAAGTGGTATTTCTATGGTCACAATTTTAGGTGTCGTGCAAAGTCTTTAACCATCGAATGAAAAGGACGCTAGACTTCCAAAACGTAGACATGTCACCACACAAATATAATACGCACTTTTCCGATGTGCAGGTATGAATTTGCCCGTCCAACCAACGTGTACATACATTTTCCGAAGATGCACAATAACGCGTTGACGGGAAGGCGCCGAACTAGCCTGTAGCTCAGCGCCCCAAAACGATTTGCAACATTGCTTTCCTGTATGTTGACGCTTCGATAAGCGGAAGTCCCGGATCGCAAGTAGGTGACCTCTTGCACCTAATCTTCTTGGCTAGGTTAGAAAGTAATGTGCTTAAACAAACGCTATAGATTTATGCGGCGTGGTCGTTTGTGCCAAGGTGGCGACCCGCTGATGTACGCCATTCATGCTGAGACTTTAGGTGCACGATCCATATTTATGTCGGACGGAAAGGGGTAGATTTGTCGAGCGTCGGTTTCAAACCCATTGATCACGCTTGTGTCCCTCCACGTGGTGTACGAAGCGCCCATGGGGGCGTTGGGCATAG